>DASPKO010000069.1:0-14845 GCA_035628055.1 Phycisphaerales bacterium | reverse complement strand
AAGCTCGACATGGGCAAGTCCTGCATCCGCTTCAAGAGCCCCGACGACCTGGCGCTCGACGTGATCGGGGCCGCGATCAAGCGCGTGACGGCGGCCACGTACATCGAGCACTATCAGGCGGCCCGCGGGGCCCAGGGCGCGGGCACAGCCGCGGCTGCCGCCTCCCGGACCAGGGCCGGCTCGGCCCGGCCGCCTGCGCGTAGCGGGACGGGGCGCGCCCCGGCGACGGCCGCGCCCAAGAAACAGACAAAGAAGACCAACGCCGGCTCACGCCGCTAGGCGCGGTGACTGTGCCGACGCCCGGGGCGAGAGGATCCGCCGCAAGCACGTCAGGACCTCACGCGCGGGGGGCGCCCCGCCGAGACCGCGGCCAGCCGTCCGGCCTGGGCTTGAAGGCAACAACCCCACGTGCCACCAGCGTGAACAAGCCCGCCTCGGCCAGGAGGCCAGGCCAGAAAACCCGCAGGGCGCTCGGTCGGTCGGTGAGGGCCAGGCCCGCCGACGGGGCCGGGCCGAAGGTCCGGTCCTCGTCCTGCAGGAGCCAGCGCATCGGCCAACCGAGTGCCGTGGTGATCCCGGAAGCGGGCCGCCCGGCCAGAGCTTCGCGCGTGACCGTCCAAGCCCGGGGGAGCGTCAGCATGGCGGCGGGCAGGTTCTCATCAACCGCGAGACGGCGCAGGAAGCCCTTCTCTTTGGCGTCGCTCGCGGGAGGCATGGACGATTCGCCTTCGAAGCCCGGCATGCCCGTCCAGTTGTCCTCCGGCTCGATCGGAACCAGGTCCTCGTCCACGGGCTCCAAGGCCTCCGGGGATGAGCCGTCCTCCGCCTGAAGCCAGATCCCCCGGACGCCTGTGACCGACCAGGCAATGACGTCCCCTACCCGCGAATGCGTGCTGGTGACCCGCCACAGCAGGTTACCATCGCCGCAGTACTCCCACGCAAGCGGGACCGTCCGGGGGCGGGCCAACCAGCCGACCGGGATCTCGAAAAGCACCAGGGCCAGTGCGACCAGTGCGGAAAGCGCCCAGGTCCTGGGAACTGTTCGCCCGGAGCTTCGCCTCGTGGTGCGCGGGCTCAGCATCCGCCGGCCAGCGCGCCGAACCACGCCCCCAGGAAGGCCGAGATGTCCGCGCTGGTCACGGTGCCGGAGAGGTCAAAGTCGGCCACCACGGTGCCGCCCGCCAGGTCGCCGAACCAGGCGCCCAGGAACGCGGTGATGTCGGAGGTGGTCGCCGTCCCGGAGCCGTTGAAGTCCGCCGGGCAGCCCGCGAGGTACGTCTCGTCGCAGGGCGTGTCGCCCCCGGTGCGCAGGTGCCCGCGGGCCGGGTACCGCCACACCCCGCCCGCGGCGTCACGGAACAGAAAATAGAACGACCGGCACGCGCCCGACGGGGGGAGCACCGCGCGGTAGGTCCCGCGCGCCGTGGTACCCAGGTAGGGGGCCATCGCATGCGGCACGCCATCGATCACGACGGTCGACTGCGTCGGGGCCGCGCCCGGCGTGGCCCAGTAGTTCGCCAGGAACTCGAGCTGGGTGGCGCTGCGCCGGATCGCGGTGCCATCGGCGAGCGGGCCGCAGGCAAAGCTGTTGGGCGGCGGGCAGTCGTACGCGAAGTCCTGCGTCCAGTAGTGGTCGAAGGGCGAGGCGAGGTTGAACGCGTGCCCGATGCCGATGTCCTGGAACGTCCCGTTCATGATGTTGGCCCGGTGCCCGTCCGTCGTGCCGTCGGCGGCGGGAACCCCGGGAGAGACTTCATCGCGCAGCCAGAGGTTGGTGACCGCCAGGGGCGTGGGATGGAAGGCCCCGATGTTCTCGCCCACCACGCCGCAGGTGCTGCCCGTGTAGGACTGGATGCGCGCGGCCCAGGCGGTCCCGTCGCACGAGTTGTGCTGGAAGCAGAAGTTGGTCGCCATATCGGTGCTGTGCGCCCGCGCCGCCTGGCCCAGCGCCACGTTCCAGCGGAGCGGGGGCTGCGGCGGGTAGATCACCAGCACGTTCGGGAAGTTCCCGATGTACTGGTTGCGGTAATCGATCGGGGCGGCCCGGACCGCGTTGCTCAGCACCAGCACGCCGCGCTCGCGCCAGTTCGGGGCCCCGCCCACCGGCACGCCGTGGTCCGCGCACGGGACCTGGGCGTGCGCCGGGGCGGCGGCGCCGGCGACCAACGCAAGACCCAGCGAACGTACCGCCCGGGACGGATGACCCATAGCCTTGCTCCACGCTCTGTTCGCCCCCGGGGCAGTCTACCACCCCGCAGAGAAGGATCCCCAGGTACAGGGCTTCCGCGAGCGGGTGCCGGCGCTGCCAGGCAAAACGAAACGCACCCGGCCCTTGTGAGGGACCGGGTGCGTGCCGTCGTGCGCCCCCTCGACCTGTAGGACCCGCCGGCCTGGCGCCGGCGCCGCCGCCACTGGTCCGGGCGCGTGACCCCCGGCCGGGGTCGCCTCCGGGGCGCGGGCTCGCCATCGCCATCGATCAGGAGAGCTGGTCGTGTCCGGCGACCTTCACGAGCTTGTTGTACAGCCCGAGAATCAGGAGCGTCGGGGCCCACTGGCCCACGAAGTTCGAGCGCTCCTTCTGGCCGAGCATCTGCAGCACCAGCGAACCGGCGATCGAGGCCCCCGCGGCCCAGAGGAAGATGTCAGAAGGCAGCTTGGCGGTCTGCTCCTCGATGGCCCGCGCCACCGGGCCTTCCGTGTGCGCCATGCGCCCGCCATGAGTCTCAAGCATGATGTCCCCTTTCGGCTGTGTATTCACCCCACAACTCTTGCCCCGCCCCGGCACGGCGCGTAGTGGAACCTCGCCCGATGCGGCCCGTGCGCCGCGCCGGATCGATCCGTGTCCCTAGGGCTCGGCCCCCCCGCTCGCTTTAGGCTCCTCGTGAAGGGAGCACCCCATGGCCGAGCTCAGCACCACCCAGCGCACCGGGGCCGCCGCCACGGTCGGCATCGTCGCCGCGATCGCCAGCGTCGTCATCACGCTCACCGGCCACCCGATGTGGGGCCTGCTCGCCGGCGTGGCCGGGCTCGTCGCGGGCGGGATCGGGCTCCTCATGTCCGCCTCCCCGAGGGTCAGCGGCGGGATGCTGAGCATCGGGGCGATCGTGCTCTCGATCTTCGGAATCGGCCTGGGCGTGATCGGCGCCTTCACGAGCCTGCTCCTGTAGAGCAGGTGTCGAGGTGTCGAGGTACAAGGTGTCAAGATGCCACGCGCGCGGCTCGCCACCTCGGCACCTCGACACCTGGATACCTCGGCACCTCCGCCGCTTAGCCACCTCGGCACCTCGACACCTGGATACCTCGGCCTCTTACCTCCTCGTCCTAGTGCGCATTGCGGTGCACGAACCCGCGGAAGAGCGTGAGCACCAGGATGCGCAGGTCGAACCCCAGCGACCAGTTCTTGATGTAGAAGAGGTCGTATTGCAGGCGCTTGCGCAGGCTGGTCTGCCCGCGCAGGCCGTTGACCTGGGCCCACCCGGTGATGCCGGCCTTCACGTGCTGGCGCAGCATGTAGCCGCGCCAGTCCTCGCGGAAGCGCCGGATCAGCTCGGGGCGCTCGGGCCGGGGTCCGACCAGCGACATGTCGCCCTTGAGGACGTTGAGGAGCTGCGGGAGCTCGTCGAGGCTGGTGCGCCGGAGCACGCGGCCCAGGCCGGTGATGCGCGCGTCGTTGCGCTCGGTCCACCCGGGGGCCGCGCCGGGCCCCAGCTCGTCGCGCACGTAGTGCATGGTGCGGAACTTGTAGATCTTGAAGGTCTGCCCGCCCAGGCTCACGCGGCGCTGCTTGAAGATCACCGGGCCCGGCCCGCTGAGCCGCACCAGCACCGCCACCAGCGCGATGAGCGGGGCGAAGAGCACCAGGCAGGCGGCCGAGCCGACGATGTCGAGCGCCCGCTTGGAGAGCCCGCCCAGGCCCGCCGTCGGACACTCGCGATACGACAGGATGGGCATCCCGTCGAGCTCGGAGATGGCCATGCTCTGCGGGAGATAGCGCGGGCTCACGTCGGGCACGATGCGCACGTCGACCGCGAACTTCTCCAGCCGCGCCAGCAGGTCCTGGAGCTGGCCGAACCGCCCGGCGGGGAGCGCCAGGTACACGGCGTCGGGCTTGTGCTCGTCGAGCGTCCGCTCCAGGTCCGCCAGCCCCCCGCGGACCGGCCAGGCCAGGCACTGGCCCTGGCGCGGCTGCTCGTTGTGGCTGATGAAATAGGCGACGCGCAGCCCCGTCCAGGTGTTGCGCTCCAGCGTCCGCGCCACGATCTGCCCCAGCCGCCCGCACCCGATGATCGCCACGTGCCGCTGGTTCCAGCCGCGCCGCCGCAATCCGCGCAGCCCCAGCCGAAACGCCGCCCGGTGCAGACCCAGGGCCAGCGGCAGGAGCACGATCAGCGAGCCGATCTGCACCTTGCCGGCGTCGAGGGGCATCCCCAGCACGCCCACCGTGCGGAACTTCGGGTCCAGGAGCTGCGCGGGCGTTGCCGGCTCGCGGATGATGACGTTCGACCCCACCGCCCAGAGGAAGACCACCAGCACCACCACCGAGGCCGTCGACGCCTTGAGGAGCTGCAGTTGCTCGTTCACCAGCGAGCGGTCGCGCCGCGGGCGGTAGAGCCCGAAGAACCAGATGGCGTAGACCGCGGCGGGCACCAGGAAGACAAAGAGCGGCTCGCGGAGATAGGTCTCCCAGCTCCGCGGGAACCAGCCCTCGATCGCCAGGCGCCGCACCGCCCACGCCACCAGGCACGCCACCACCACCATGGCCGCGTCCACCACGCACAGCAGGCCGACAAAGAGCTGATGTTGCTGCTTCAGCACCGGCGTTGACCCTCGGGCGGGCTCGGCTTGGGGGGCGGCATGGGCGGGGACGGCGCGGGCGAGGGCGTCGTCGGCGGCCCTCCGCCGCCCCGTTCCCCTGTCGTACCCCGAGTTCCCGTGTGTGGTGCGAGCGCGGGAGGTGCAGAGACTGTCCCCGGGTCGGGACGCTCTGTCAAGCCGCACCCAGGTCCGAAGCCGGCAGGAGCGTAGGGAGCGGCGCCCCGCGAGCCCGGTGACTCCGAACCGGCCCTTCCAGCCCGGAGCAGGTCCGAGGCGGCGCCGCGGGCAGCAGGCCGACGCGCGCCGGCTCCGGGGCGATGGAGGCCCGCCCGCGTTCACTCGGTTGTGGCTCACGCCCCGTGCACGGCGGCGCACGGCGCGCTCCCGCCGCGCGTACGTGCGCTTGTGCACCGGGCAGGGTGAGCGCCGCGCGCTGCCGCGAACACAAAGGAATTGCGAGGTCGCCGGTTCACGCACACAATATTACTTGTTTATAGAATTGCCTTGGTCGTCCGGTCACGAGCCAGTACCCTCGGCGCGTGAGCCTCTCCGCCCGTCCCGCGCCGCGTGCTCTGCTCGAACTGCTCGGCGCCGCCCTCGGCGTCCTGTTCGTCTTCGGGGGCGTCGCGAAGCTGGCCCACGCGGAGCGCACGGCGCTGGTTCTTCGGCCCGTATGGCCTTGGCTTTCTGCGGGCATCATGGGCGCCGTGAGCCTTCTGGAGCTGGCCCTGGGCCTGACCCTGCTCCTGGCGGTCTTTCGCGCCGGCGTCCTGCTCGTGACCGGGGGCGTGCTCATCGCCTTCACGGAACTGCTGCTCTACGGCAAGGCCCACGGCCTCGCGGAGTGTGGCTGCTTCGGCGGGGTGGTGCGGTCCACGGTTGAGAGTTCACTCAGCCGGAATGCCCTGTTCCTGTGCCTCACGAGCGCCGCGTTGGCGCTCGAGTGGCGCGGGCGGGCTCCGACGCCCTCGGAGACTCACCTTGAAACGCCTCGCATTTCTCGCCATGGCCACTTGCTGTCTCGCCACCGCGGCCGCCTCGATGAACGACTGGGAGATCCTTTCGACAACCGAGGACAGCCAGCGGAGCTACTGCTACTGCAAGTTCTGTCCTCTCTGGGGATTGGTTTGTCCGGGCGATACCAGCCTCGTGACAACGGGTTGCGCCCTCCCGCTCCGTTGCTGCTCCCACGCGAACTGCACCACGGGCAAGTCGACGTGGGGCACGTGCTGCGCCGCGGGGACCTGTGCCTTTAGGTTCGATCCCATCACCGGTGATCCCGAGTCTTATTGCGCGGTGGTCCCTTGACTGTCGCGCCCCGTCCGAGTCCGCGCCGGGTGTGGTTGGCTACGGGAGTCAGCCTCGCTGCGCTGATTACCGTGGTCGCGGGCGGGCGGTCCGCCCCGGCTCTGGGCCCGACCCCGCCGGCGCCGACCTCGTCCCCCGTGCCGGCCGACGCGGCCGAGGCCCGGGAGAACGCGCGCCGAATCGCCGCCCTCGCGGCGCCGGCCTGGGAGAAGGACGGCCTCGATCCCGAGCTCGCGGCCCAGCTCCGGAAGGACGTGGAGACCGTCATCACGAGCATCCTGGCGGAGGACTTCTACTCCTACGACGCCTGGATGCGTGCCCGGGGTGGGACCGCGGACGCCAAGATGGCCGCCATAGTCCAGAGCCTGCGCAGCGGCGGGTTCCGCACCGACACCGATCCCTGCTGGAACGGCACAGACCCGGTCGCCCAGATGGCGCGCGTCTGGAGGTCCCCACGCAACTGCCGCGCGGAGTGGGCAGCGCTCCACGTCGATCAGACCCGGGCGGGCTATGGCCTTCGCTCCACGCACACCAACCCGAGCGGGGCCGGCGAGATCGCGCTCCCCAGTTATGAGTTTCCACGCTACTTGGAGATCGTCGGCGACGCGCAGTTAGACCTCCATCCCATCGCCTGGGTCACGCTCGTCGGCGACTTCAAGATCGTCCCGGAGCTCATGTTCCCGGACCAGGTCGAGACCCTCCGCGCCCGCGGACGGGATGTCAACGGGCCCATGCACATCCAGCTCGCCTTCGCGTACGACGACGAAGCGCGCACGTGGGTGCCCGTCTGGACCATCGTCATCGGCGAGTTCGGTCGGCCGCATTTCCGGATGTAGCGATCCCGCCCCCGTCGAATCACCCGGCCGCCCCCAGGCCGGGTTTTTCCTGGGCGCCGCGCCTCAGACCGCCGGCACCGGTTCGTCCGCCGGCGGGACGATCGCCTCACCCTCCAGGCGCGCGATGATCGCCGCGGTCAGGCCGTCGCCCGTCACGTTCACCACCGTCCGGCACATGTCCAGGATGCGGTCGAGCCCCAGGATCACCGCGATCCCCCCGGCGATGCTCGCGGGCGGGATGCCCACCGACTCCAGCACGATCACGAGCATGAGCACCCCGGCCCCGGGTATGCCCGGCGTGCCGATCGCCGCCAGCGTGGCCGTGAGCAGGATCGTGAGCTGCTGACCGACTCCGAGGTCGATCCCGTACAGCTGCGCGATGAACAGGGTGGCGATGGCCTGATACAGGGCCGTGCCGTCCATGTTCACGGTGGCCCCGAGCGGACAGACGAAGCTGGTGACCGCCTCGGAGACCCCCAGCCGGCGGGTGACGCACTGCATCGTCACCGGCAGGGTCGCGTTCGAGCTCGAGCTCGAGAAGGCCAGGAGCTGCGCGGGCGCCATGGCCCGGAAGAACCGGCCCGGGCGCACCCGCGCCAGCGCCCAGACCAGGAGCGGGTACTCGATGAGCAGGATCAGCGCCAGGCCCAGCAGGACCGTGCCGGCGTAGACCGCCAGAGTCTGCAGCACCGTCAGGCCGAGGCGCGCGACCACCGGCACCAGGAGCGC
Source organism: Phycisphaerales bacterium (assembly GCA_035628055.1). Taxonomy (GTDB): domain Bacteria; phylum Planctomycetota; class Phycisphaerae; order Phycisphaerales; family UBA1924; genus DASPKO01. The sequence goes on along the minus strand of DASPKO010000069.1, from coordinate 7,157 downwards.
AAAGACCGCGAAGGGGGCGAGCCACATGATGGCCCGGACCAGCACCATCATGACCTCGCTCAGGGCGTCGCACACGTCGAGGACCGGGCGGGCCTTCTCCCGCGGGATCAGCGTGAGGCCGATCCCCACCGCCAGGGCCACCACGATCACCTGGAGCATCCCACCCTGCCCCAGCACGACCGACCGTCCCGCCTCGGTGCGCACGAAGAGCGCCGTGTCGTGCGCCAGGGCCGCGAACGGGTTGCCCGGGATCAGTTCGACGAGCTGGTCCCACAGGCCGGGGACCTCCCCGGTACGCCCGATCTGCGCCACGATCTCGCCCTGGCGGTCGCCCGCGAGCCGATCCCGCGCCTCGGCCCCGATCGACGCCCCGGGCCGGACCAGGTTTCCCAGCGCCAGTCCCAGCCCGACCGCGATCAGGGTTGTGGCGATGTAAAGCAGCAGGGTCCGCCCCCCGATCCGCCCGACCCGGCGCAGGTCGCCCAGGCTCGCCGCCCCGACGATCAGCGAGAAGAGCACGATCGGCACCGCGACAAAGCGCAGGGACCGGACGAAGACCCGCCCCACGAGGTCGTTGAGCCGGACCAGAAACCGGACCGTGCCCGCGCCGACGCCGGCGCTCGCATTCGCCGGCGCGTCCCGACCGGCCAGGAACGCGGGCGCGTCGCCCACGCCCAGGCGCGACCAGGTCTGCGCATCCCAGGCCTGGTTGAGCGCCAGGCCCACCACGATGCCCAGCGCCATCCCGATCATGATCCGGTAGTGCAGCGCCAGCTTCATGCCCGCGATCCTACCGGATCGGGGCCCCGCGTTGCACCCGCGCGGCAAGCGCCCCGCACGCGCCGGCTAGGATCGCCGATGCCGGCCCGGCCGCTCTCGAGCAAGCTCCAGTTCGAGCGCTTCCTCCAGAAGGTCCGCACGCGCCGCCGGGCCGCGACCCCGGCCGCCGAGCCCGCTCCGGGCGCCCCGGCACCCGCGCTCGCCGACGAGAAGGAGGAGAAAAAGCGCCAGCGCCACCGCTCCTTCCCCACGATCGTGCGCGAGTTCTGGCGGCTGCTCCGCGGGCACCACCTGACCATCATCCTTTCCCTGCTCACCCTCTCGGCCGCCACCGGGCTCAACCTGCTCCAGCCCCTGGCCACCAAGATCGCCTTCGACTACATCCTCATGGACAACCCCGGCCCCGCGGGCCTCCCCGCCTGGCTGGGGCTCCCGCGCGACCGCCTCCGCCTGCTGGCGATCCTCGGGGCGGCCCTCATCGTCGTGGCCCTGCTCGCGGTGGCCATCGGCATGTGGGGGCGGACGCAGATGACCTGGATCACCAAGCGCGTGCAGGTGAACCTGCGCCGCCTGCTCTTCGACCATGCCGTGCGCCTGCCCCTCAACCGCGTCTACCAGCTCAAGAGCGGCGGGGTCGCCAGCATCCTCCGCGAGGACGCCGGGCAGGCCGGCGACCTGTGCTTCAGCCTCATCTACAACCCCTGGCGCGCCATCGTCCAGCTCACCGGCACCCTGGTCGTGCTGGCCCTGACCGACTGGCGCATGCTGCTGGGCGGCTTGGCCCTGATCCCCTCGGTCTGGCTCAGCCACCGCACCTGGATCTCGCGCATCCGCCCCGTCTTCCGCGAGATCCGCGCCATGCGCAGCGGGATCGACGCCCACGCCACCGAGGCCTTCGGCGGCATGCGGATCGTGCGCGGCTTCGGGCGCGAGCGCGGCGAGGCCGGCCGCTTCGTCCGCTCCGGCCACCTCATGGCCCGCCAGGAGATGCTCGTCTGGTGGTGGTCGCGCGTCGTGGACGTCGCCTGGGCCCTGATGATCCCCACCGCCAGCGCCGCCGTGCTGGTCTACGGCGGGTGGCAGGTCCTCCGGGGCAACCTCACGATCGGCGACGTGATGATGTTCTCGGCCTACCTCTTCATGCTGCTCGGGCCGCTCGACGTGCTCGTCGCCACCGCCACGGGCATCCAGACCAACCTGGCCGCCCTCGACCGCGTGCTGGACCTGCTCGCCGAGCCCCGCGAGTTCGAGACCGTCGGCGCCGCCTCGGGCCCGGCCTCACCGCCGCTCCTCGAGGTCGATCCGGCGCGGGTCCGCGGGCACATCGCCCTGCGGAAGGTCTCGTTCTGGTACCCGGGGCACGACGCCGTCGTGCTCGACGGCGTGAGCCTCGACGTGCCCGCGGGCGCCACCGTGGCCCTGGTGGGCCCCAGCGGGTCGGGCAAGACCACGCTCTGCAACCTCGTGGCGCGGTTCTACGACCCCACCGCCGGCGCCATCGAGCTCGACGGCACCGACCTCCGCGCCATCGACGTCGCCAGCTACCGCCGCCTGCTGGGCATCGTCGAGCAGGACGTCTTCCTCTTCGACGGCACCGTGGAGGAGAACATCGCCTACTCGCGCCCGCAGGCCGGCCCCTCCGACGTGGAGGCCGCCGCCCGGGCCGCCAACGCCCACGAGTTCATCGTGGCCCTCGAGCGGGGCTACCGGACGCTCATCGGCGAGCGCGGCGTGCGCCTCTCCGGCGGGCAGAAGCAGCGCCTGGCGATCGCCCGTGCGGTGCTCGCCGACCCGCGCATCCTCATCCTCGACGAGGCGACCAGCAACCTCGATTCCGAGAGCGAGGCGCTGATCCAGACCTCCCTGCGCCGCCTCATGCGCGGGCGCACCTGCCTCGTCATCGCCCACCGCCTGAGCACCATCCGCCATGCCGACCTCATCGTGGTGATGGAGCGGGGGCGGATCATCGAGCGCGGCACCCACGACGAGCTCCGCGCCGCCGAGGGCCGCTACTGGGAGATGCTCATGCGCCAGATCCACGCCCACACCGAGCCCGTCGGTGGGCACGGGCCGGGCGCCGCCAACGGCGTGGTCGCGCCGCACGCGGCTCCGCCCGCCAGGCCGTGACCGGGCCCGCGGGCGTCACCCGCGACCGCGATATTCTGACCGCCCGCCGCACGTCGTTCGAGGAGCCCCATGCCCCCCACCCCCACCCGTCCGCCGCACTACGCCGAGCTCTGCGGCCTGCTCAAGGAAGCCGCCACCCTCGGGTCCATCGGCTCGCTCCTGGGCTGGGACCAGGAGACGTACATGCCACCCGCCGCCGCAGGGCACCGGGCCCAGCAGCAGGCGCTGGTCGCCGGGCTGGTGCACGAGCGGCAGAGCTCGCCGCGGGTGGGCGAGCTGCTCCAGGCCTGCGAGGCCGATCCCGCGCTCCGCCAGGACCCCGCCGCCGCGGCCAATCTCCGCGAGATGCGCCGCGACTACGACCGCGCCACCAAGGTACCGACCGACCTGGTGGCCGAGCTGGCCCGCACCGGCTCGCTCGCCCAGGAGGCCTGGAAGGACGCCCGGGCGCGGAACGACTTCCCCGCCTTCGCCCCGTGGCTCACGAAGATGATGACGCTCAGCCGGCGCAAGGCCGACTGCCTGGCGCCCGGGAGCCCCGAGCCCTACGACGCGCTCCTCGATGAGTACGAGCCGGGGATGACCGCCAAGGAGATCGCCGCGGTCTTCGCGCCCCTCCGCGACCGCCTCGCGCAACTGATCGGGCGCGTGCGCGCCTCCGGGCGCACGCCCGATCAATCGGTGCTCAAGATCCGGACCGACCCCCAGCAGCAGCACCGCTTCGGCGAGCTGGTCCTCAAGGCCATGGGCTTCGACCTCTCGGCGGGCCGCCTCGACGTCACCACCCACCCCTTCTGCTCGGGCATGGCCCCGGGCGACACCCGTCTCACCACCCGCTACACCGGCGAGGGATTCCTCGAGCCGCTCTACGGCACCATGCACGAGGGCGGGCACGGGCTCTACGAGCAGGGCCTCCCCAAGGCCGACCACTTCGGCGAGCCCCTGGGCGAGGCGATCTCCCTGGGCATCCACGAGAGCCAGAGCCGTATGTGGGAGAACTTCGTGGGCCGCGGCCGCGCGTTCTGGGAGTGGGCCCTCCCCGAGGCCCGGCGGCTGCTCGGCCCGGCGCTCGAGCCGGTCACTGTCGACGCGGTCTACGCCGCCGCCAACACGGTGCGGCCCAGCTTCATCCGCGTCGAGTCCGACGAGAGCACGTACAACCTGCACATCATGCTCCGCTTCGAGATCGAGCGGGCCCTGATCTCTGGCGACCTCCGGGCCGACGACCTCCCCGGGGTCTGGAACGAGCGCTTCGAGAGCTACCTGGGCCTGAAGGTGCCCGACGACCGGCGCGGCTGCCTGCAGGACGTCCACTGGTCCTTCGGGCTCGTCGGATACTTCCCGACCTACACGCTGGGCAACCTCTACGCGGCCCAGCTCTGGGAGATGATCAACCGCCAGCTCCCGGGCCTCGAGTCCGACATCCGCCGTGGCGAGCTCATCCCCCTGCGCGACTGGCTCCGCGCCAACATCCACGCGCACGGCAAGCGCTACCGCGCCGCCGAGCTCTGCCAGCGCGTCACCGGCCGGCCCCTCTCGAGCGATCCGCTGCTGCGCCATCTCGAGTCGCGGCTGGCGCCGGTGTACGGCCTCTAGGCACCGGCCCCGGCCCCCGTCCCCGCCCCGGCCCCCGGGGCCGGCGCCACGGGCGCCGCCCGCGTGGGCGGACCGAGGCCGGCGATCCGGCCGATCTCGTCGGCGGCGCGGTCCGCGGCCCGGTGCCCCTCGAACGCGCGCACCACCTTGGCCAGCTCGGCGCGCTGATCGTCCGCCGCCCCGGGCTGCCGCATCAGCCGGATGATCCCGAGGGCCAGCTCCTCGCCATCGCCGAAGTGCGGCACCAGCTCGGGCACGATCTTCTTGCCCGCGATCAGGTTCGGGAGCGTGACGTGCGGCGTCGAGATGAGCCAGCGGTACAGCACGTGGTACATCAGCCGCGAGGGCCGGTAGAACGTGACCATCGGCTTGCCCTGGCGCGCGACCTGCAGCGTCACCGTCCCGCTCACCACCAGCGCGTAGTCGCACCAGCGCACGACCGCGTCGGTCTCGCCCACCGCCACGCGCAGGCCCTCCGGCCAGCCGCGCTCACGCCGGGCCCGCTGCTGCAGGGACCCCGCCACCTCCGGACGGGTGGCGGCGATCACCCCCGAGGCGGCGGGGAAGTCGCGGCGCAGCCGCTCGAACGCGTCCAGGAGCACGCCGAAGCTTCCCAGGATCTCCGCGGGCCGCGACCCGGGCATCAGGGCCACCTTGGGCGAGCCCGCACCGAAGCCCGCGGCGCGCTCGTCCAGGGCGCGCTCGTCCAGCGGGGTGTCGAAGAGCGGATGCCCCACGAACGTCGCCTTGATGCCGCGCTGCAGGAACCAGTTCTCCTCGAAGGGGAGCAGCGCCAGCACCAGGTCCGTCAGGCGGCGCAGCTTCTTGATGCGCCACGCGCCCCAGGCCCACATCTGCGGCGCCACCAGGTGCACCACCCTCACGCCGCGCGCCTTGGCGAGCCGGCAGATCGGGAAGTTCGCCGCCGGGGAATCGACCGGCACGTGCGCCGCCACCCGGTTCTCGTCCAGCCACCGCGCGATCCGCCGGTTGATCCGCGCGTGCTCGGCCAGCTTCCCCAGGCCGGGCAGGCCCATGACCGCGGCGGCGCCCGTGCGCTCGATCAGCGTCGCGCCGGCCCGGGCCATCTTCTCCCCGCCCCACGCGTAGACGCGCAGGCCCGGGTGTCGCCGCAGCAGCTCCGCGATCACCGGGGCCGCGTGGTCGTCCCCGCTCGGCTCGAAGGCGGTGAACAGGATGGCCCGCGGGCCGGGCGCCGGCTCCGCGGGGCGGGGACGGCCCCGCGCCGGCGTTTCGACCTCGGCCCTGGATGTGCCCATGCGCCGCAAGGATATCGATGCGCGCCCGGCGGGCGCGGCTAGAACCCCGCCGCCGCGAGCCACGCCGAGGGCTGGCGCTCCAGCGCCTGCGCCACCGCGAGCAGGGACTCGATGCTGGGCAGGTGGCTCCCCCGCTCGATGCTCGAGAGCTGGCTCACGCTGATCCCGCACGCCTCCGAGAGGTCGCGCAGCGTCCAGCCGCGCTCCGTCCGCGCCACGCGGATCTGCCGCCCCAGCTCCTGACGCAGCTTGTCCTGCGGCCGCTGCCCGAGCCCGAAGGCCGCGGCCGCCTGGGCCAGCGTGCGCGCCAGCTCCTCCGCGGAGAAGGGCTTGGCGAGGTAATCGAACACGTCCTGCTTGAATGTCTGCCGCATCGAACCCAGCGAGGGATACCCCGTCACCACGATCACGCACATCCGCGGCCAGCGCCGCCGGAGCTCCGCGAGGACCTCCTCCCCGTCGTGCCGCCCCATCTTCATGTCCAGCAGCACCACGTCGGGCAGGTGCGCCTCGCAGGCCCGCGTGAGCTCCTCCGGCGTCCCCGCCACGCGCACGTCGTGGCCCTGGCTCTCGAGGAGCCCGCTGATGTACTGGCGAAAGTCGGCGTCGTCGTCGAGAGCGATGATCGAGAGCGACGGGGCCGGGCCCCCGCCCTCGGCCTGCTGGGCCCGGGTCTCAGCCATGCGGGTCCTCCCTCGCAGCCCCGCCGCCCACGCCGGCCACGGTCTGCGCCGGCGCCACGGCCGCCGGCTCCGGGCCCTGCTGCGCCGGGAGCACGATCTCGAAGACCGCGCCCCCCCCGCCGGGCCGATTGCGACCCAGGAGCACGCCCCCGTGCTCGCGCACGATCCCCTCGGCGACCGCCAGCCCCAGCCCGGTGCCCAGCGAATCCAGCCGCGTGGTCACGAACGGCTCGAAGAGCCTTCCCAGCACCTCCGGGTGAACCCCCGGCCCGTTGTCCGCGATGCTCAGCGTCACCCAGCGCCGTCCCGAGCGCTCCGAGAGGGCGCCCCCCGCCTCGATCCGCCCCGGCCGGCCCGCGGGGAGCGCGTCCACGGCGTTGCGCAGGATGTTCAGCAGCACCTGGCCGATCCGGTCCGGGCTGCACTCGGCGACGAGCCCGCGCGGCACGGCGTTGACGAACTCGACCAGGTGCGCACCCCGGTCGAGCCGCACCAGCAGCCACGATTCCTCGACCAGCGAGCGCAGCTCCACCGGCTCGACGTGCATCGGTCGCGCCCGCGCCAGGTCCAGCAGGTTCTCGCTCAGCCGCTCCAGGCGTCCCACCACGCGCACCATCAGCGCCGTCTCGTCCCGCGAGAGCGACCCGCCCGGGCTCGCGAGCTTCTCGGCCAGGCCCTTGAGAACCGCCAG
>DASPKO010000068.1:0-7380 GCA_035628055.1 Phycisphaerales bacterium | reverse complement strand
GCGTCGCGAAAACAAGCGCGCGCGCCGGTGCGGCCCTCGAGCACGCCAGCGCGCTCAAGCAGCTCGAAGAGCAGCTCGGCGCGCACCTGGGAACGAAGGTTCGCGTACGGGCGAACGCAAGCAGAACGCGCGGGCGGCTCATGATCGAGTTCTATGATTTGGATCATTTCGACGGCCTCATGTTGCGGATGGGGTTTCACATGAAATGATCCGGCGCCAACACCGCACGCGCGCGGGGCCGGCGGGCGCGCTTGCCCGGGGCGGGCTCTTCCATATAGTCTCTCGCGATGGATGCGTTTCCCGGCGCGCGCCGGAGATACTGACACAATCTGAGAAGACGGGCTCCACGGCATGAGCCCGACCGATTGAAAGGAAGTTTGCATGGCAAAGAAGGCATCGGGCCGGCGCGTCGGGGGCGGGCTCTCGCGGCTCTCCATCAGCGAGCTTCAGGCGGAGATGAGCCGGCGGACACGCCTGCTTCGCGGGCTGGTGCGGCGGCGCGAGCGCCTGGCCGACAAGCTGGCCCGCCTCGACGCGCAGATCGAGAGTCTCGGCGGGGCCGTCGATGGCGGGGGTGGGACCAGAGGCCGTCGGGGTGGGGGGGCGCGGCCCGCGCGCCGGCGTCCTCGCAACGAGATGAACCTGGTCGAGGCGCTGCGCCAGCTCCTGGCCGGCAAGACGATGTCGGTGACGGAGGCCGCCGAGGCCGTGCAGAACGCGGGCTACAAGACCACTTCATCCTCGTTCCGCACGATCGTGAACCAGACGCTGATCAACAGCGGCGCCTTCAAGAAGGTGGCGCGCGGGCAATACACCGCGAAGTGAAAAGGCGCCGGCAGCCCGGCGCTCGGAAAGCAAACCAGGCCGGCGAGAACACCCGGAGGTGCCCGCGCCGGCCTGGTTCTTGCGCGGCCGCTGGGGCGCGCCGCGGGAGTCGGGTTCAGGGCTGCGGGATCGGCTCGCGCGTCAGACGGCTCGGCCGATCGGTGTAAAATGCGCGCCCGAGGTCCTGCCGTGCCATCCGGAGGTTCTCATCGAACGTGACGGTGAGGGCGTTGCGGACGTCAACGCGGCGCTGGTAGAGCGTGATCAGTTCCGGGGTGGGATTGGCACGATACTGGGCGTCGCGCTCGTTGCTCCAGTAGTAGCAGCCTCCGAGCAGGGGCATCGCGGCGAGCAGCGTCGCCACGGCAAGGCCGGCGCGGAGTGGGCGGCGCGGGTGAGATGTGCAGGACATGCGGAACTCCTTGGCGAGCCGGGCTTTGTACCGGCCCCGGGACGGGGCGTCAAGCCGGTGATCGGCCCGATCCCGGGTGGTAGTCTTTCCGCCAAGGTGGCCGGGGGGTTCCTTCGAGCCCGGGCAGGGCCGCATCAGGAGGCGCGCGTGCTCGATCCTGCCGGTCAGGAACGCGGGGAAGAGGTTCACGGGGACGACGGGGAGGGCGCCCGCCCCGCGGTCGACCTGGCCGCCTGCCGGGAGCTGGTCGAGAGGGCCCGCTGGCTCGTCTTTCCCGGGTTTTTTCGTGCGCTTCCTGCCCCCGGGACGCGCCGCGGTCGCCACCTCGCAGAGCTGGGCGAGGAGCTGCGGGGCCGCCTCGAGGGCCTCGTCCGGGGGGTCGGCCGGTACGCGGGGGATCGCGGGGTAACGCCGCGCGAGACCGCGGACCGATTCCTCGCCCGGCTGCCGGCGGTGGGGGAGCTGGTCGGGCTGGACGCGCGCGCGGCTTACGAGGGGGATCCGGCGGCGAGTCACCCCGACGAGGTCATTTTCTGCTATCCCGGGCTGGACGCCATCTTCTCCCATCGCGTCGCCCACGAGCTCTATGTGCTGGGCGTGCCGATCCTTCCTCGCGTCCTGGCCGAGCAGGCCCGCTCACGCACGGGCATCGACATCCACCCCGGGGCGTGCATCGGACAATCCTGCTTCATCGACCACGGGAGCGGCACGGTGATCGGGGAGACCACCGTGATCGGCGAGCAGGCCAAGATCTACCAGGGGGTCACCCTCGGGGCCAAGAGCATCCGCAAGGACGCGCACGGGCGGGCCATCCGGGGCGCCAAGCGCCATCCCACCATCGGCAACCGCGTGACCATCTACGCCGGGGCGATCATCCTGGGCGGGGAGACCCACATCGGCGACGACTGCGTGATCGCGGGCGGCGTCTTCGTCACCTCGAGCGTCCCCGCCGGGCACGTGGTGATGCAGCCCCGCCCCGAGCTCACCCTTCGCAAGGCGGACGCGGAGAAGGAGATGTGGGGGGAAGGAATTTGAGTTCGGGCGCCGGCGCGCGCATGGCGTCGAGCACGCGCTCCGCGGCCTGGTCCGGCGTGAGGTCCGCCATGTCGAGGCGGAGGCACCCCGGCCTGGCGCCCAGGCGACGGAGCCACGTCCGCTGGCTCTTGGCCAAGCGCCGCGTCTGCGTCTTGATGGCTTCCACCGCGGCCGCGAGTCGCTCCCCGTCTCGCGCGCCAGCGTCGGCGCCATGCGGCCCCGCCTCCAGGTAGTCCGCCAGTTGCTTGTAGCCCAGGGCCTGGCGGGCCTGGTCGCCGAGCCGGCCGGCCCGGAGAAGCTCCCGCACCTCCTCCAGCAGCCCGGCCCGCATCATGTCGCGCACGCGCGCGTTGATTCGGCGCGCCAGCCGGTCCGCGGGCCAGTCGAGGATCACCAGGACACGATCGCTCGCGGCACTCGGGCGGTCCCACTGCGTCTGCAGCCGCGTGATCGGGACGCCGGTCGCCTCCAGGACCTCCAGGGCGCGCACGGTCCGGCGCTGGTCCGCCGGGTGGATCCGCGCCGCGGCCTGGGGGTCGGCCCGCTCGAGCAGGGCGCGGCGGTCGGCCGGGTCCATGGCTGCCAGGCGGGCCCGTCGGTCGGGATCCGGGGGCGGACCCTCGAAGAGCCCGTCGAGCAGCGCCTTGATGTAGAGGTGAGTGCCGCCGACGACGATCGGCACGCCGCCGCGGCCCCGGACCTCCTCGATCGCCGCGCGGGCCAGCCCCAGCCAGCGGTCGACGCTGAAGGACTCGGTCGGCTCGGCGACGTCCACGAGATGATGCGGGATGCCGGCCCGCTCGGCCAGGGTCGGCTTGGCGGTCCCGATGTCCAGGTGCCGATACACCTGCATCGAGTCGGCGGTAAGGACCTCGGCGGTCAGTCCCCACCGTTGCCGCGCGTGCACCGCGACCCGCACCGCCAGGTCGGTCTTCCCGCCGGCGGTCGGCCCGGCGATGATCGGGAACCGGCAGGGCTGGCTCCCCGGTGCTCCGTCGTGCTGGGGCGCGTGCGTGGGCATCGGCGTGGTGATTGTCCCGGGGTGGCGGCGGGGGGCGCGGCCGGGCCGCCCGCGGCGGAGGGCCGGCGGCGGCGCCCGTACGATTCGGCACGGGCTCGGAAGGAACCGGGCGACCGCGGGCTCTGACACGGGAGACGACCGATGGGGCGAACCAGGATGGCGTGCCGGGCTCTGGCCGTTGGAGTTACGGTCGTGGCGGCTTGCAGCTCGGCCCTCGGGCAGAACGCCCTGGGCGACGGGCAGGCGCTGGACCGGAACCTGCGCGCCGGCTCGGGCGGGCGCAACTCGCCGGGCCGGGACATCCAGGCGCAGATCCGCTATCAGAACGCGATCGTCACGGGCAACGCGCCCCTGGGCCATTCCTTCCGTGGGAACGTCGGTTACACCGCGGCCGAGGAGTTCCGCGCCGACCTGGGCAGCAACAACCTGTATCCCTTTCTCCGGGAATCGGCCTTCTCGGCTCTCCCGTCGCTGGGCATCCGCGGGACCGAAGCGCTGCGTCACCAGTTCGCGGTGAGCACTGGCCAGGCGCCTGTGCCGGGTTTCTCGGGGACGTTCAGCGTGCCGCGCTCCGGCGCCGGCGCGACGGGCGCCTGGGCCGCCAGTTCCTATCGCACCACCGCCGACTTCGTCGGCTCGCAGGGCGTGACCCCGTCGGTGCTGGGGATGGTGACGCTCCGCGACGGGAGCGCCGCGGCCCTGACGGCCTCTCCGCTCCTGGGGCTGCGCACCCGCGCGGAAGACCCGCTGCGCTCGCGGGTCCCCGGAGCGCTCCCGGTCCCCGGGATCGTCAGCGACCGGGAGGCCCCCGACGGACGCACGATCGACCCCCTCGACCGCGAGGAGAGGGCCGAGCGGCGGCGCTCGTCCGACGCCCTGGGGCAGCCCCTGGGAACCACCGGCACCGACACGCGGGTCCGCGACACGCCGCAGTCCGACAGGCTCGATCTCTCCGCCGACACGACGTCGAGCACGCGGGTTCCGGCGGGGGCGGAGCGGGAGCGGGCGCGGCCCGATGACGAGGCGCCGGCGCTCGACCGCATCGAGGAGCTGCGCCGGCTGCTGCTGGGGGATGAGGACCAGCCGGCGGCCGACGACCCCACCGCGCCCGGGCCCGAGACCGGCCCGGGAGGCCAGGCCCCGGGAGGCCCGGAGCCCCGCGCGCGCACGACGCCGGATCGGACGGGCTCCGCGCCGGACGCCGCGGCCCTGGAACTGGCCCGGCGGACGGGGGCGCGGCTGCGGGAGCTGGCGGGGGCGCCCGTGCGCCTGGCCGAGCCGAGCGCCGAGGACCGCTCGGCCTATGCGCAGCACATGCGGGCCGGGCAGGAGTTCCTGGGGCGCCAGCAGTTCTTCGCGGCGGAGGACCGGTTCATGCGCGCGCTGGGGTACGTCCCCGGCGACGTGCGGGCCCAGATCGGGCGCGTGCACGCGCAGCTCGGCGCGGGGCTCTACGTGTCGGCGGCGATGAACCTGCGCTCGCTGTTCGCGCTGCACCCCGAGGCGGTCCCGCGGCGCTACGAGTCGGACCTGGTTCCCTCGGGGGCCCGCCTCGAGACCATCCTGGCGCAGCTCCGCCAGCGCATCCGCCCCGACGACTCGATCATTCTGCGCGAGGGGGGGCTGCTCCTGGCCTACCTCGGGCATCAGTCGGCCAGCCCGGCGCTCGTGGAGGAGGGTCTCGGGGCGATGGAGCGCGGCGCCCGCGAGGGTGATCGCTCGCATCGGGCGCTGCTGGAGATGCTCCGGGCCGCGTGGGGCGCCCAGCCCGCGCCGGCCTCCGGAGCCGAGGCCACGCCGCCCGCGCCGCCCGCGCCGGCACCGGCGGACGGGGCCCGGCTGGCGGCGCCGGGCGCGGACGCCACCAAATAGCGCCGGCCCGCGGGCTCGCTCGGCGAAGCCTGCCGCCACGCGCCAGCCGTTCGTTTCGATCCACCAGGAGCACGCGCAGCCACATGCCCCAGGAGACGGTGCAGCCCGCGGACGAGCTCGGCCAGGCGGTCGCGCCCGCCCTGGTGGAGCTGGCCTTAGGCTCGCTCCTCGGGCCCGGGGCGCGCCCGCTCTGCGCCGAGTGCGAGCACGCGCTGCGCGACTTTCTCACCGACGCTTCGCTGGCGGCCCTGTGCGACGAGCTGTGCTCGGCCACCGGCGCGCCCATCTGGCTGCGCGATCGCTCGGGCGACGCCGTCGTGCCCAGCGACGGGCCGCAGGGGCCCTGGGCCTTCGTGCCCGAGGCCGAGGCGCGGGACCGGGCGTTCTCACTGGCGGGGCGCGAGACGGCGGCCGCCGCGGGCGCGCCGCTGTTCGAGGCGCCGCTGCGCATCTCGACCGGGGTGCTCGGCTGGATCGTGATGGCCGAGCCGGCGGGCCCGGGGGGGCCCCGCGCCGCGCGCCGGGCGGGCATGGGCGGGGGTGGGCTGCGCACGGCGCTGACGCGCCTGGCGACCGCGGTCGCGGAGGGATGCGAGGCCCAGGTGGCGCTGCGGCGGCGCGTCACGGAGCTGGGCGCGCTCTATCGCCTGAGCTCCATGCTCGTGCGCACCGAGGAGGTGGACCGGCTGCTGGAGGTGGCCCTGGCGCTCGCCGTCGAGGTGCTCCGCGTCGACGCCGGCTCGATCGCGGTGATCGAGGAGGGCCTGGACGACCTGGTCATCAAGAGCGCCCAGGGCCTGAGCCCGGAGTGGCTCCGCTACAGCTCGGCCCTCTCCCACGGGGGTGAGTTCCGCAAGGCGGCGCTCGCAGGGGAGATCGTCTGGGTGCCGGACCTTTCGGCCGACGCGCGCGTCGTCGAACCGGAGCGGGCCCGCCGCGAGCGTCTCCACAGTCTCCTCTCGACCGGGCTGATGTACCAGGGCCGGCCCATCGGCCTGGTGCGGCTGTACACGCGGGCGCCCCGCCAGTTCACCGAGGCCGAGCGCGGGCTGCTCCGCTCCATCGCCGACCAGTCGGCCGCGGCGGTCATGAACGCGCGGCTGCGGAAGCTGCGCGAGGAGAACGAGCGCGTCAGCCGCCAGATGCGCCTGGCCGCGGACGTGCAGCGGCGCATGCTCCCCCGGGCCATGCCCGACAGCCTGGTCTTCGACGTGGCGGCGCGCTACGTCCCCAGCCTGGAGCTCGGCGGCGACTTCTACGACTTCATCCCCCTGGGCGGTCACCTGGGCCTGGCGATCGGCGACGTGGTCGGCAAGGGCGTGGCCGCCGCCCTGCTCATGTCGGCGGTGCGCGCCAGCCTCCGGGCCCATGCCCAGGACGTCTACGAGATCGACGAGGTGTGCGCCCGCGTGAACGCGGCCCTCTCGGGGGACACCCGCGACGACGAGTTCGCGACGCTCTGGTACGCCGTCGCGGACCCCGTCACCCTGCGCCTCACCTATTGCAACGCCGGGCACAACCCGCCGGCGCTCCTGCGTCCCGGCGCCGGCAATGAGACGGGCGGCGCCGGCCCGCCCGCGCTCACCGAGCTCTGCGAGGGGGGCATGGCCCTGGGCATCGACCGCGCCCAGCGCTACGAGCGCGGCGTGACCACCCTGGCCCGGGGCGACGTGCTGGTGGCGTACACCGACGGCCTCACCGACGCGGTCGACTTCTCGGGGGCGCGCCTCGGCAAGGCGCGCCTGCACGACATGCTGCGCCGCATCGTGGCCCGCCAGCCCGCCCTGCCGGCCGCGGCGATCGTCGAGGAGGTCTTCTGGGAGCTGCGGCAGTTCGCGGGCCTGACGCCGCGCCCCGACGACATCAGCCTGGTCGTGCTGAGGGTGCGCCCGTGAGCGGGGGGGCGGGCGCGCGTGCGAATGCCGGGGCCGGGGCGGTGTCGGGCGGAGCTCCCGGAGGCGGCGCCCCGGCGCCCTCGGGGTCGCCTGCGCCGCCGGCGGCGTACGAGGCGCGGCGCCCGGGCTTCCTGATCTCGACCGACCCCGGGCTGATCGACCTGGAGACCGTGCACGGGTTCCTCACGCGGGTCTACTGGTCCGAGGGCATCCCGAAGGAGACGGTGGCCCGCGGCATCGCCGGGGCGCTCTGCTTCGGCGTCTATGACGTCTCGGCGGGTCCGCCGGCCCAGGCGGGATTCGCGCGGGTGATCACCGAC
>DASPKO010000067.1:0-12511 GCA_035628055.1 Phycisphaerales bacterium | reverse complement strand
GTCGAAGCGCACCGCCGCGTGCGCCAGCACCTCGCCCCGGGTCGGCTCTCCGGCGAGCCCGAAGTTCCGGACCACGCTGGCGATCCGGTCGGTGCCCTCGAACAAGGGCGCCAGCAGGCGCAGGGCGCGGTCGTCGAGGATCCCCTCGAGCCAGGGCGCGCGTGACCGGCCCGTGAAGTGCGGGCTGAGGAACCAGTCCTGCCACTCCCCGGCGTAGACGTACCCGCGGTGCGTGCTGGTGAGCAGGGCCGGGTTGTTCGCGGGGTCGGGGCGGGTGTGCACCGACGTGAGGGCCAGCACGGGGGCCGAGCCCACGCCCTCGGCCGCCAGGCCGGCGTACCACGGGTGCTGCGCCTCCAGCGACGCGCCGCCCTCGAGGGCCGTCATGAAGGGCTGGTCGACCGTCTGGTAGTGGTAGTGGACCTGGTAGGTCCAGTCGGTGGGGAGCGCGGCCGCGGGATGGGCCTGGTTGTAGAGCCAGATCGGGTCGTGGGCGTCCTGGCCCGCCCCGCCCCCGGGGGTGCGGTACGCGGCGGCGAACCCGGGGCGGTCCGTGTGGTGGAGCGTCAGGTCGAGGTCGGCGGGCAGGTCGGCGGAGCGGTCGCCGGCAAAGACGTAGACGCGGTCGATGGCGACGTCGCCGTGCAGCTCGTAGCGCCCGGGATCCGTGGCGGGGCACGCCTGCGAAACGATGTCGTACCGGGCGCTGTCGTACCCGTTCCCGGTGCCGATGGGCCGGAAGTTGAGCCCGGGGAAACGCCGGTGGGCGTACACGAGGGTCCACTGCGCCTCGTCGTCCTCGGCGCCGGCGGGGACCAGGCGGATCGAGCGGAGCTGCCCGACGGCCAGCGCGTCCTGCTGGCACTCGATGACGTCGGGCGTCTCCGGATCGTCCATGTGCCGGGAGAGCGCCGGCTGATAGTCCATCAGGGCACGGTTGCCGTACCGGTCGCGCACCTCCTTGCACACGGCGATGTAAGGAATGCCCGCGCCGGGATTGGTGCGCCAGTCCCACGGGTCGTGCGCCCAGCGCGGGTCGGCGGGATCGAGACTCCGCCATGCGTCAGGGCCGATGACGGGCCGTGCGTGCGAGCTGCTCGGGACACTCGGAGTGCTGGAGACGTCGCCCGAGTTCAGGTAGGCGTCGCCGATCCACCTGTTCTCCGGCACGTCCGCGCGGAGCGCCACGAAGCTGTAGGTGATCGCCCCCTCGTAGAGCGAGATGTCGTACTGCGTCGGCGGCTCGCTGCCGACGCCGTTGTGCCGCAGCGTGGCCCGGAAGCGGGGCGGGGCCTCGTAGCGGACCGGGCTCGAGGTCTCGATCCGCTGGAACGGGATCGAGGTGTGCGCGTCGAGCACCAGGCGGATCGTCACCGGATTGTCGCCGTCCACGTCCGCCAGGGCCGAATCGATCAGCAGGACCGGGTTCTCGCCGGCCATCCACCCCAGGCCCGTCCAGTCCCACCACCAGTCCGAGGGCACCGGGTCGAGCCTGCCGGCGTAGGGGTCCACGGCCAGGTTCGGGCCCGCGGCCCGCGTGCGCGTGAGCCGGAAGGTGGCGCCGCCAAAGGGGAGCTCGAGGTCGGTCACCCGCGCCAGGGGCAGCCCGGTGACCAGGTCGACGGAGCCGTCAAGCGTGGGGCGCCCCAGCCCGTTCCAGCCGGGGGTGTGCCCGCCGATGGCGCTCGAAACCAGGCAGATGGAGGTCTCGGCGACCGTGGCGCCGACGGGCAGGAAATCGCCGGCGCTCAGCGGGTACGCCGGGCAGGCATTGGCGCGGAAGCCATAGTGCTGGTAGGGATAGGCCGACTCCCCCGACGGGATGTCCGTCGGACAGAACGGCCACTGGGTGAGCTGGCTGGTCGACCCGTCCCAGGCAAAGAGCAGGGAGTGGTACCCCGCGGGAACGAAGCGCCCCGTGCCGTACACCTCCTCGACGCCGCCCGCCCCGAGCTGGCGCGTCCAGGTGACCCACCGGTGCGCCGGGCGGCCGGACGAGGGGAACGGTGCGCCCGTCGGCTCGATGACGCGCTTCGTCCAGGCCGGGTCGAAGACCCCAAGGGCCGCCGGGTCGAACGGCCGCGCACCATTCACCATGGCATTGCCGATCACCGGCACGAGCCGACGCGTGACCTCCTCATCGTCCACCACGTGCGGCCTGCCCGGCGCCACCATGGGCCGCGGCGCGACGGACTCGCACGCCGGCGGGTCGCCTACCGCACCCGCCGCCAGCACGAGCAGCGCCACGGCACCCTGGAGGGCACACAACACGCGCCCGCCCCGCCACGGCGCGCCGCGCGTCCGGCCCGCAAAGGCCTGCTGGTTCGGGCTCGTCGTGGCGGGTTCCTTCCTTCGCATTGACTCGTCCCCTGATATGAGGTTCCGGTGCCGGGCGGCAACCTAAGAACGGGGGGACAGACCTGTCAACAAAACTTGTTTTTGTGGATAAGTTGGCACGTTTTTGTGTTTTTGATCCGTTCTTTGACACTGATTTGTGTCAGCGGCCGGCGAGACATCGGGATTCCGCAGCAGCACCCGGCCCCGTGCCGATGCCCCTCGCGTCCCCGGCGCGGCACGCCCCGGCTCCTCTCATGTGCCAGGCCTGCCGGCGGGCGCGCCGGAAGGGGCAGGCTGGCTGAGAGCGCGCGAGGACCTACCCGCCCAGCTCCGCGATCGCCCCGCGAAGCTCCGCGTCAAAACGAGCCTCGCAGAAGCGCTCGGCGCTGGCCCGGCAGGCCGCGGCGCACTCCCGCGGCGCCCGCGCGGCGGCGGCGACGAGGGCTCCGGCCTGGGGC
The DNA here is from genome assembly GCA_035628055.1 of Phycisphaerales bacterium. Classification (GTDB taxonomy): domain Bacteria; phylum Planctomycetota; class Phycisphaerae; order Phycisphaerales; family UBA1924; genus DASPKO01. The sequence goes on along the minus strand of DASPKO010000067.1, from coordinate 9,716 downwards.
TCGCTGAAGAGCGCCCCGGTCAGGCCGTCGCTCACGATGTCGAGCGCGCCACCCTCCGCCCGGGCCACCACGGGGAGCCCGCAGGCCAGGGCCTCGGCGGCGACGATGCCGAAGTCCTCCACCTGGGGAAACAGCAGCAGCTCGGCACGCCGGTAAAGGCTGCGCAGCTCCTCGTCGCTCACGCGCCGGCGGAACTCGATGCCGGGGCCGCCCAGCCGGCGCAGCGCTCCCGCCTGGCTCCCGCCCCCCACCACGACTAGGCGGCGGCCGGCCAGGCGGGCGGCCGCGATCGCCAGGTCCACGCGCTTGTACGGCTCCAGGGCCGAGACCACCAGCCAGAAGTCCTCGCGACCGGCGGCCTCGCCGGGCGTGAAGTACCCCGTCCGCACGGGTGGGAACACCACCCGGGCGTCGCGCCCATAGCACGAGTTCACTAGGGAGGCCGTGTGCGTCGAGTTGGCCAGGAACCGCGTGACGTTGGCGCTGGTGCGCCGGTCCCAGCGGCGGAAGCTCCCGGCGAAGAGCGCCAGGCCGGCGCCGCGCAGCCACCCCAGCCGACCGCGCCGGTATGGCGCGGCCTGGGACCAGGCGTACCGCGCGGGGTTGTGGCAGTAGCACAGATGGGGCACGCCCGGGGGCGGGCGCAGTCCCTTGATCGCCGCGGAGCTGGTGGAGATGACCAGGTCGATGGGCCGCTCCCGGTGCGCCCGCGCGAGGCGGCGCGACAGGTCGGTCACGGCGAGCGGATAGAGCGGAAACAACCAGCGGCGCAGCCTGGTCGAGGCGGCCGGGAGACGCCCGAGCCGGGCCACCGTCGTGCGCAGCGCGTCGATCGCCGGGGCGACGGGGCGCCCGTCGTCGAACATCACGTACAGCCCCGCCGGCTCGTGCTCGCCGGCAACCAGCCGCGCGAGGCGCTCGAGCACGGCCTCGCCCCCGCGAAACCCGCACAACCAGTCATGGGCCAGGGCGATGCGCACGCGCCCGAGGAGCCTACCGCCCGCACGCCCGACCCGCCGAGTCGCCCGGGCGGCCCACGTCGCGCGTGCCCGGCCCATGTGCCAACCCATAGGATCGGTCCATGCCCTCCGCGGCCAACCTGTTCGGCCTGGACTACCGCGCCGAGGCCGCCCGCCTCGGCCCGCCACCGGTCCCGATCACCGACGCCCACACCCACGTCGGCGGGCTCGAGGCCCACAAGGTCTTCGACGGGGTCCGCCGGCTCTTCGGCGTGGCCCGGGTCTACTCGATGACGCCGCTGGCCCAGGCCGCCGCGGTGCGCGACACCTTCGGCCCCGATCTCCGCTTCATCGCGGTTCCCGACTGGAACGACCCGGACCGGGCCACGGCCTTTCGCGCCGGCTTCCTGCGCCAGATCGAGGCATTCCACCGGGACTTCGGCAGCCGCATCCTCAAGCTGTGGGCCTCGCCGCGCTTCCGCGACCTGCTCCCCGACGGGCGCGTGGACCTCTGGGACCTCGACAGCCGCTGGCGGATCGAGGCCTGCAAGCTCGGCGAGAGTCTCGGCATGATGTACATGGTGCACGTGGCCGACCCGGACACGTGGTTCGCGACCCGGTACGCCGACACCGGCAAGTACCTCACCAAGCGCGAGCATTACCTGCCTCTCGAACGGATGCTGGACCGCTTCGGCGCCCCGTGGATCGCGGCGCACCTGGGCGGCTGGCCCGAGGACCTCGACTTCCTCGACGGCCTGCTGGGGCGCCATCCCAACCTCGCGCTCGACACCTCCGCCACCAAGTGGATGGTGCGGGAGCTCTCCAAGCACCCGCACGAGCGCCTCCGCGCGTTCCTGTCGCGCTGGCGCGGACGCCTGCTCTTCGGGTCCGACCTGGTCGTGACCGACGACCATCTCCGTCCCGCCAAGCAGACCACCAGCCCGATGGCCGACCTGGCCGACAGCCCGGAAGCGGCCTTCGAGCTCTACGCGAGCCGGTACTGGGCCCTGCGCACCATGTGGGAGACGGCGTACGACGGCCCGTCTCCGATCGCCGACCCGGACCTCGCGATGGTCGACCCGGCGCGGCACACGCCCCTCGACTCGCCCCGGCTCGCCGGGCGGGCGCTCCCCCGCGAACTTCTCGCCGAGCTCTACGCCGGCGCCGCGGACCGCGTGCTCGGCGCCTGGTGGGAGAAGGGCCGGCCGACCGGCGTGGGCGTCGCTCCCGCGCCGGCCCGCTAGACCGGCTCGGCGCGCGCTGGGGAACGCGTTTTTATCCGACCGAGGCGCGCGGCCCGCCCTACGTTCGGCGCAGGCGCTGCGACCGCAACCGCGCCGCGTTCGCCTGGCTGCCAAACGCTGGCGTCCCCGCCCGCCCGTGGTCTATTCACCGCAGGCCGAGCCTGGAACCGCCCGGGCCGGCACGCCGGATAGCTCCACGAGTCGTTGGATGAACTCGACACCTGCACGATGTGTTCACCTCGCGGCCGGTTCTGTGCCGGGCCTCGGCCCGGGCCGGATCGCGAGCTGAGTCCGAGAGCGGCCGTTCGGGCCGCCGAGTGAGTTCGCAGCGAGGGCTTGAGAAAGGGAGCTGGCTCCGACGGAGTCCCCGGCTCGTGCCGGGGGCCTCGCCCCGGAGGCGACACGCCCGCGTCGCGACGACGCGCCGCGGGCACGGCGATCGGTGCGCCCGCACGCGGCGCGCCGCCCGCCCACAGACAGGAGCGACCGCATGCCATCCCTCTCCATCGCCCGCACCCCCCGGCGCCCGGCCACCGCCGCCATCAGCGCGGCCGCGCTCGCCGCCATCACCGGCGCCGCCCACGCCGACTTCTCCTATCCGGACTTCGCGGCCGCGAGCGGCCTCTCCCTGGTCGGCGCCGCGAACACCACCGGCTCGTCCCTGAGCATCGCCCCGGCACAGCACCGCGTCGCGGGCGCCGTCTGGCACCAGCAGAAGCAGGCCGTCGCCAACGGGTTCGAAACCACCTTCTCCGTCCGCATCACCGGCCTGCAGGGTGACGGCGCCGACGGCCTGGCGCTGGTTCTCCAGAACCAGTCCGCCACGGCCCTCGGAGGCACGGGCGGCGCCATGGGCTACGCCGAGAACCACGTCTTCGCCCAGCCCGGCATCGCCGGCGCGCTGGCGATCGAGCTCGATCTCTGGAACAACGCCCCCGCGGGCGATTGGAACGACCCGGACTCCAGCCACGTCAGCCTGCAATCGCGCGGCCCCCTGCTCGAGGCAAGCCCCGACCACACCCACTCGCTGGCGTGGAACCACCTCGCCGCCGACCTCTCCGACGGCGCCCTCCACGTCGTCTCGATCAGCTACGTGCCCGGGATCCTCAGCGTCTACGTGGACGACCTCAACAACCCCGTGCTGTCGGCCAATGTCGACCTGGCCAGCCTCATCGCGCTGGACGCCGGCCGCGCCTGGGTCGGCCTGACCGCGGCCACCGGCGGCGCGTCGGACGTTCAGGGGCACGAGATCACGGGATGGACCTTCACCACGGTCCCGGCGCCGGGCCCCGCCGCCCTGCTGGGCCTAGGAGGCCTGCTCGCCTCGCGGAGACGCCGCCCCAACTAACCGGTCTGCTCGCCCCGCCGGAGGGAGAGAGTGTGTGTGGTGGGCCGGCCCGGCGCGGGTTGTGAAGCGCCGGCGCCGGCCCGCTATTTTTCCCGCCCGCCTCCCGAGGTCCGGGCCACGCCGGCCCGCCCCCCTTACACCTCGACGACGATGAACCCGGCCCCGATCCGCCGGCGCAGGAGCTCGAGGCAGCAGTTGTACACCGGCACGCCCTTGCCGGTGCGCCCCTCCACGGTCCCGTGGTGCGCGTGCCCGTGAAAGACCGCGGCGACCTCGAAGCGGTCGACCGTCTCCGCCAGGCGGGCGCACCCCATGAACGGGAAGATCTCCGGCGGCTCGCCCACCACCGTCTCGGCGATGGGCGAGTAGTGCATCACCACCACCGAGCGCCCCACCGGGCCCAGGGCGTGCAGCGCGTTCTCGAGGCGCAGCGCCTCGTTGACCGCCTCCTTCACGAATAGCTTGGTCATCTCCTCCCCGAACGCGCCCAGCATGTGGGTCCCGAACCCCCCGCCGAACCCCTTGACGCCGGCGAAACCCACCCCGCCGAGCTGGAACGTCTCATCCCCGAGCATGAGCACGTTCGCGCGGCGCAGGATCGCGTCCACCTCGGCGCCCTTGTCCGAGTGGTGATCGTGGTTCCCCAGCACCGCCACCGCGGGGATCCGCAGGGCCGCCAGGTCGGCCGCAAGGGCCTCGGCCTCGGCCACCGTGCCGGTGTTGGTCAGGTCGCCGCAGAGCACGGCCACGTCGGCCCGCGCCGACATCTCATCCATGAGGCCGCGGAACGCGCCCGGCGGGCCCGCGTGCGCGTGCAGGTCGCCCACCGCCGCCACCCGCACCCGCTGCCCGCCCGCGAGACTCATGAGAACTTGTCGTCCCCGCCCAGGTCCGCGAAGCCCCACTCCGCCACGTCGATCTGAAAGTCCTCCCGCGAGAAGATGCGCCCCCGGCAGGCCTTCTTCTGCGGCGTCGGCAGGTTCATGTGGTCGTTGAGCCGCCCCAGCAGCAGGTCCAGCAGCCACCGCGGGATGCGCTCGCGCTCGGAGGGATAGATGTAGCGGAAGCGGATGATGTGCATGAGCAGCACTTCCCAGTGCTGGTCCATGTGCCGCAGCAGCCGCTCCCAGTCAATCGCGTCGTGCTTCACAAGCATCACGTGGGCCACGTCGTTGCCATCGAACTTGTACCGGTCCGCGATGAACGACTTGCTCCACACCAGCTCGGTGGGCGGGAGAAGGTTCACCGTCACCCCCAGCACCTCGGCCCGGCTGCTCTCCCGGAACCACTCGTCCGTGACCGGCGAGATCATGTTCGCCGAGGCGAAGATCACGTCGCAGTAGAAGGGACCGCGCAGCACCTTGGCGATCCAGCGCTCGTCCTCGACGAGCGTCTCGAAGTTCGCGTCGGCGGCGGCGTTGATGATCCGCGGATAGTCTCCCGCGCGCACGAACACATCCATGTCCTTCGTCGGACGGTGCGACCCGATGTAGGCGTTGACCGCGTAGGTCCCGCCCACCATGAACGGCACCTCCAGCCCGGCCAGGAAGCGCAGCACGTCCGCGTAGAAGACCTCGGGGTCCTCTCCCCCGGGACCGACCGGAGGGCCGGTCGGACGGCCGCCCCGAGGCGCCGCGCCCTTGGCGGCGCTCACGGCGCCGCGGCCCGCCCCCCCGCCAACCCCCGGCGTCGCGCCGGGGGGCGCGCCGAGAGGGCCGTTCTTCCCCGGCCCCGGCTCGGGTGTCGCCCCGTTCGCCGCAGCCCGCTGGGGCCCGCCCGTCGCGGCGCCCCGCGCGGCCCCCCCGGGGCGAGCCCCCCCGCGTCCGCGCGCAGCGCCGCCGACCTTCTTTTCCGGATTCGCGGCCATCTCCCCCAGATTCCTGTCCGAGCCCCTCCCCGGCCATAGGGAGAAGGCCGGGACAGGGACCAAGTCTGCCGCGCACGCCATCATCCGTGGTCGTTCTCTCGTTTCACCTCTCTGCCGGCCGGGCTCGAGCGGCATGAACACCCCCCGCGCCGCCGCCGCGGCCGGCACGCTCCCCTCTGCTGGACCCGAGCGTGCTGGACCGGCGGACGGCGACCGAGATACCGCCCGGGCGATGGCTGGGTACTACACCGCGCTCCGCGGACGGTTCCGCGGGGGCGCCAGTCCGTCGCGACCACCCGTGGTCCGACTCGCCGGCCTCCGTACCATGCCCCGCTTTCGCTCGGGGCGCGGCCGCCCGCCGTGGGCTCAAGGCCGCTGAGACGCACCCGTTGAACCTGATCCGGTTCGCACCGGCGGAGGGAAGCGATCCATGACCACGCTCTTGCGCGCTCAGTCCCCGGCCCCGCTCGCGCCGCGGCTCCTGGCCCCGCCGCTCCGCGGCGCCGCCGACCCCAGCGCACCGGGCCAGCAGGCCACTACCCCCGGCTCGTTCGCGCACGCCCCCGACCTCGGCGGCCCGCTCGCCTTCTCCAGCCCCGACACCCCGGGCATGCCCGCCCCGAGCGCCCAGACCGCCTGGGACTTCCTCCCCGACGGCTGGACGGTGGAGCTCCTCCCCGGCACGCCCGCCGCCGACCTGTCGGCACCCCGACCTCTCGACCCCGCGGCATCCCGGCACCTTGACACCTCTCACGCCACCTTCACGACCGTGCGCGGGCAGGCGCTCCGCGTCACCTTCCCCCGCGGATTCCGCCCCCTCACCCAGCTCGAACACGCCCGCCTCGGCCTCATCACCCCGGAGATGCGCCGCGTCGCCCAGCGCGAGCCCCACTTCGACCACCTCAGCGGCGGGCGCGGGCCCGAGGCCGTACGCGACGAGGTCGCCGCCGGCCGCATGGTCATCCCCGCCAACCCCGTGCACCTGGGGTACCGGCTCGACGCCATGGCGATCGGGCGCGCCAGCCTCACCAAGATCAACGCCAACATGGGAGCCAGCCCGGTCTCCTCCTCGACCGCGGAGGAAGTGGAGAAGCTCCGCTGGGCCCAGCGCTGGGGCGCCGACACCGTGATGGACCTCTCCACCGGGGGCGACCTGGCCGCCACCCGCGAGGCGATCATCCGCGACGCCACCGTGCCCATCGGCACCGTCCCCATCTACTCGATGATCATCGGGCGCCGCCTCGAGGACCTCACCCCGGAGGTCATCCTCGCCGAGATCGAGCGCCAGGCCCGCCAGGGCGTGGACTACATGACCATCCACGCCGGCGTGCGCCGCGCCCATCTCAAGCACGTCAAGCGCCGGCTCATCGGCATCGTCTCGCGCGGCGGGTCGCTCCTGGCCAAGTGGATGCTCGTCCACAACCGCGAGAACCCCATGTACGACCACTGGGACGACATCTGCCGCCTCCTGCGCGCCCACGACGTCACCTTCTCCATCGGCGACGGGCTGCGCCCCGGGGGCCTCGCCGACGCCTCCGACCTCGCCCAGCTCGCCGAGCTCGAGACCCTCGGCGAGCTCACCGAGCGCGCCTGGCGCCACGGCGTGCAGGTGATGGTCGAGGGCCCCGGGCACGTCCCCTTCGACCAGATCGAGTGGAACATGAAGGTGCAGCGCCGCCTCTGCCACGGCGCCCCCTTCTACGTCCTCGGCCCTCTCGTCACCGACATGTTCCCCGGGTACGACCACATCACCAGTTGCATCGGGGCCACCGCGGCGGCCTACCACGGCGCCAGCATGCTCTGCTACGTCACCCCCAAGGAGCACCTGGGCCTGCCCAAGAAGGACGACGTGAAGCAGGGGTGCGTGGCGTACAAGATCGCCGCCCACGCGGCCGACGTCGCCCTGGGCATCCCCGGGGCGCGCACCCGCGACGACGAGCTGACCAAGGCCCGGGCCGCGCTCAACTGGGAGAAGCACTTCGAGCTCTCCTTCGACCCCGACACGGCCCGGGCCCTCCACGACGAGGACCTCGACGCCGATACCGACTTCTGCGCCATGTGCGGGCACGACTGGTGCAGCGTGCGCATCAGCAAGGAGATCCAGGAGTTCGCCAGCGGCAAGGCTGAGGGCTTCGAGCGCCTGGGCGGGCGCGACGGCCAGACCCCGGGCGCCCCGCGCCGGAGCGATGCCCTGACTCCGGAGCAGCAGGAGATCCTGGCCAAGCGCGGCGTGCTCTCTCCCGAGGAGATCCACAAGCTCGCCAGCAAGGCCACCAAGGCGGCACTCCCTGGTGCGACAGTTCGTCACCCCGATACATCGGCACCTCGGCACCCCGACACCTCGGCACCCTCTTCTTCCCCCAAGCTCTCCTGCCACTCCGACTACGTGCCCGACGCGGAGGAAGCCCGGCGGCGGCAGCGCGCGGCCGGCGTGGTGGTGGTGCAGGTGGACGTGCGCCCGGCGCTGGGGATCGGGAAGGACGACCGGGTGATCTGATAGACGCGGGTTCGACCATGTTTCACCAGCACCTCTCCTGGTCCAGTCTCCCCGCCGACCGTCCCATGCCACTGATCACGCGTCGGCGGGTGACCGCCGAGCGAATGATGGTCGCGCGCGTCGAGCTCGAGCCCGGCTTCACGCTCGCCTCGCACTGCCACGAGAACGAGCAGATCGTGATCGTGCTTCATGGGAAGTGTCGCTTCGGGCTCGGGACTCCCGGCACGCCCGAGCACCGCGAGCTCGTGGTAGGCGCGGGCGAGGTGCTGGTGCTCCCGGCGAACCTGCCCCACTCCTGCGTGGCCCTCGAGGCCACGACGATCCTGGACCTCTTCAGCCCACCGAGCGAAAGGACAGGGGTGGACGCCTGCCCGGCGCCGGAGGCGGCCTCGGCAACCAAGGTGGCACCGGCACGCGGGGCCACCTGAGGCGCCGGGGACCGAACAAGCCGGTCCGGACGGCCGGGCGACGGAACGAGACATCGTGCATGCCGCGGCTTGAATCCATCCGGCGCCTGCTCTCCCACCCATTGGTGGTCCTCGGGCTGGGCCTGCTACTGCTATTTGACTGGTTCTCGCTCCCGAACAATCCCGTGGCGAGGTCCGCCCTGAGTGTCAGGCCCGTGCCGCGCGGCCCCATGCACGGCCGCCCGCTGCCCCTTGACTTCTATCGCACGCCCTCTGGCCTTCGGGCCGTGCTCCGCAACACCGAGGTACCGGCGCACTGGACCTCCGCGGGGTGGGTCACGGTCTTTGATGACATCAGGCGGCGCACCGGGCTCTGGGGGCTGACACGGGAATTCAAGAGTGTGAGGCTTCTTGATGCCGGGAGCCTGACCACCGCCGAGGCTGCGTCGTTGCCGGGGGTCTCGGGCCGGCGCTCGCGGAGACCGACTTCTTCGACCGCGCCATCACCATCATGACGCGGCAGCCGTTCGTTGCCGGACCCGCTGGTCGTGCCGGGTGGCACTCCGAGCGGCGACTGGGCGCGGGCTATGTCCACAACGTCGGGGCGATCCTCGTCGCGGGCGGACTCGTGCTGGGCGTGTCGGGAATCCCGCGACGTTGGCGCCGGGCACGCGCGGCGCTACGGGCGAGAAACGGGCGCTGCGGGAACTGCGGTTACGACCGCGAGGGGATTCCATCGACGGAAGCGTGCCCGGAGTGCGGTGACTCCGCGGCCCCAGGACGCGGGGGCGGCGGAGGGTCGCTCACACGCCCGGGGACCTGAGCCCGCCGGTCACCCAATCAAAAGCGGCCCCTCCCGGTCTGGGAGGGGCCGCGGTCGAATGCTTCAAGTGACGGCGGGATCCGCCCGGCACGGAGTGCCGGGCCACTAAGAGCCCGGGCTACCAGCAGGCCGTGCGGCCGTTGCCCTAGCAGCCCCCGCCCACGGCCGCGAACCAGGCCGACAGGAACGCGGAGATGTCCGCGGTGCTCGTGGCGCCCGAGCCGTCGAAGTCGGCATCGGTCGTCCCGTTGGCCACGTCGGCGAACCAGACCGACAGGAACGAGCTGATGTCCGACGTGCTCACCAGCCCGTCCTGGTTGAAGTCCGCCGGGCACTCCGGGATGACGGGGGCCGAGACGTCGAACGCGACCGAGGATGGTGTGTGCGGCTTGAAGAGCCCGAGGGTCGCCTGGGCGGTGCCAGGTCCCGCGTCGGCCACGAACCAGAAGTTGTACATCGTGCCCCAGCGCAGCGCGTTGGAGTTGGGGTTCTGCGCGAAGGTCTGCGGGCTCGACCAGGTCACGGCCCCGCCGCTGGTGCTCACCGTCCAGTCGGTGTTGGCGTAGGGCTC
>DASPKO010000066.1:0-6081 GCA_035628055.1 Phycisphaerales bacterium | reverse complement strand
GGGGGGCGAAGGGGGAAAGCTCATGGATCCTCCGCCGAACTACAGCCTCTCGTATTCGAAGTGCGTCACGTTCCCGAATGGATGTCCAGCCGGAACGACGTACCTGCCCGACGGGAATGTGAACGGCTGCACCATCGATCCAATCAATCCGACGCCAACATGCGTCGGCAGTGCGTCCAGTGTGATGGACAGGGGGTGATGACCTCCGTCCAGGTCTGCGTTTATAACCTTACCAGCTCCTGTCTGGTCGTGACCGGAAATGCGGTGAACTGCGGTGTGAATGTGCTCTACCCCTGTGTATATGCCGCGGTGAATCCTCCGGGAGAACGGCCCACGCCGAACAACTGCTCCTGCACGGGCACGGGGACATCGACGTCGACAACATGCTGGGTTGACCAGTGCCAGTGAAACTCTTCGCAGTCGCCACCGGCCTGCTCTTGACTGTGCTATGCGGGGAAGCGGACCAGCCAGATCTATCTGGGGCGCCAGCCCGAGAGTTTCAAGGCGAGTCTCGGAGGGTGGCCGAGGCCCTCGTCCGAGCGCTGCTCAGCCACGACCAATCGATCACGTCCCTCCACTGGACGCAAGAGGTTACTTATAGGCCTCCGCAGGGCGCCCCCGTCGTGCTGCATTCGAGCACGCAGGCCATCGACGAACTCGGACGGTGGCGGAGTAGTGCGATTGTCACCCAGACGGATCAGGCCGGGAGGCTGATGACCGGCAGGCGGAAATGGTGTGCGAAGGGAGTCGTTTTTCGAACTATGTGGCCTCTGACAACGCCGGGGTCATCCGCGCGGTCACCGACGCGGACCCGGGCCTGGTGAACTCCCCGCTCACGTTTCTCGGCCGCTTCGTGGAGACCTCGGGAAAGCGCCGGCTCGGCGAGTTGCTGCTGGAGTCGGACGATCTCTCGTACCTCGGCAGGCGCGAGGACGGCGCCCATCTCGTTCGGGGCTATGTCCAGGCCAACGGGCAAGCGCTCGAGGTGCGCGTCGCGATCGACCCGGAAAGGGGTTTCTGCCCGGTCGAGATTCAGGTATTCGATGGGATCGTCCACTCCTTGTCCGTCCGCTGGCGGGCTACCGAAGCTTTGAATCGTGATGGGATATGGTTGCCCGTCGCGGGCGAGTTTTGTGTGTACGCCCGCACGGCGCCAGCTCCGAAGGACGAGCGCTGAAAGCGCATGAACGATGGTATCCTGGCGGTGATCGCGCGCAACGGTCAGCTCGCAACTTACGACGCGGGCGTCCGCGCGGAGATAGCCGCCATTGTGCGATCCTGCTACGGCGAGGCCGGCCCGCCGGTCGAGCCGCTCGGGCACGGCGTGCTCTACCTGTCCGTGACCAGTCTGAAGTCCGTGAACGACCGGCTCGATCCAGCGCTGTTCACGATCATGTACCCCGAAGGGGCAAATGTCACAAATGGATTCACCTTACAGACAAATGGCAATGTTCCTGTGGGGATTTCTCAGCCTCACTAGCACCGGCTGGGCGCAGACCACGGACTTGTTGGCGGAGCGGGAATCGTCCCCCGCGGACGTCGGCATGCTCGAGCCTGGCACGACGGGCAGCAGAACCGTGCGGCTCGAGAACGTCTCGGACGGGCCCGTGCGGGTCGGTATTAAGTCCAAGTCGTGCGGGTGCCTCTCAACCTCCGTCGAGCCCGAAGTGCTGGCCCCGGGCGCTGTGGCCGTGGTCACCTTCTCGGCTCCGGCCGCCGTGCAGACGGATGTCCAGGTGTACACGGTCACGATCGTCGCCTCCCGCGTCGACAAACCTGGCGTCTAGGAGCAGATTCCCCTTCAGCTGATCTTCCAAACCGTGTGGGAATACCTGTGCATTCCCCGCCAGATCGTGATGGAGTGCGTGCGGGGCCAAACGTGGTGCGCGAGGTCACGGTGCGCGGCACCAAGCGCTCCATCGGACGCAGCGAGTCCATCATCGTGATCCGCCCGGCTGGCGGGCGCGGGGGTGAGTCGCGCGTCCCGGTGTCGCTGCGCGTGGTCTCCGACCTGATCGCCGCACCAAGAGCGATCACGCTCTGCGATCCCGCCGCGGATAGTCCGGTCCCGCAGCGGATTACCTTCACGCCGCGCCCCGGCGGGGTCATGCCCCCCAAGGTGACCGCCCGCATCTTTCCCGCTCACCCGGGCATCGCGCTCGCGAGGCGGGGGGGCGACGACGCGGCAAAGGAAGGGATCATGGAGCTCACGATCGACCCCGCGGCCCTGGGTCCCGCCGGACGGTCCGCGGTGCAACTGCTCGACGACGGCAACCACCTCGTGGCGGAGGTGCCGATCGCGTGGTTCTTTGAGAGTCGACTGGGCGGCACCGCCCCGTCGCTGTCGCCCGCGGCCGAGCCGGCTAGAGTTCCTTCCTCGCCGAGGTAGCTCAGCTGGTTTAGAGCGGAGGATTCATAACCCTCAGGTCGGCGGTTCGAGTCCGCCCCTCGGCACTTTCTCGCCTTGTTCGGGCCGCTCCGCGGCCCCCGGCCGGGCTCAGTGCCCCGGTCCGGGCCCGGGCGCCACGGCCTGGCCTTCAGGCGCGGCGGGCGCCGGCCGGGCCGGCTGGACATAAGGGTCCGGGGCGGCCGCGTCGGCGGTCTCGAAGACCTCGACCCGCTGGTTGGCCTGGTGGCCCGCCTGGTCCGCGGCGCGCCCCACCGCCCGCTCCGAATCGCCGCAGGCCACCACGCGCAGCAGCCGGCGCGCCACCCCCGCCGCCTGAAGCTCGTTGGCGACCGCCGCGGCCCGCCGGTACGAGAGCTCGCGGCCGGCCTCGGCGCCCAGGCGGAAACTCTCGGCGGCGCTGACGTGCCCGCGCACCTCGATCACGAAGGCGTGCCCCGCGAGCGTGCGCGCGATCCCGGCGGTCAGTCCGCGGGCCGACTCGGTGAGCACGGCCTGGCCATCCTCGAAGCCCACCACGCCGCACGGTGCCAGGTAATCGCTCGGACGGATCGACTGCACGTCGTGCGATTCGCCGTCGGGCCCGGGCTGCTCGGTCTGGCCCTGGCTCTGGCGCTTGCGCTGGTGGGCGATGAGCACGGCGTCGCGGGGGTTGCTCTCGTCGATGGGGTTGTTGAAGGCGTCGCGGATGGCGATCTGCAGGTCGAGCATGGCGGCCGACGGGTGGCCCGCGCTGGCGGCCTCGCTCGAGTCCCCCACCGGGCTCGAGCCCTTGGTCCCCATGTTCATCGCGAGCATGATCACGAAGAAGCCCATGAGCAGGGTCACGTTGTCGGCGAACGAGATGAGCCACTCGGGGGCCCCCTCGTGCTCCTCGTGCCCGCCCCCGCCGGCGTGACCGCCCCCACCGCCGCGGCGCTCCTTGTGGTCGTGGTCGCTCATGGGGGGCGCGGGACGCCCGCGACTAGGCGGCGAGCTTGAGCTTGCCGCGGGCGGACTGGGGAACGAAGGCCATCATCTTGTCGACCGTCACGCGCGGGTTGTCGCCGCCCTGGATCGAGAGAATCCCCTGGATCATCATCTCGCGGGCGAGAATCTCCTCGCTGGAGCGCATCGCCAGCTTATCGCCGATGGGTCCGGCGATCGCGTTGGCGAGGATCGTGCCGTAGAGCGTGGCGACCACGGCGAGCGAGAGCATCTTGCCCAGCGCCCCGATGGAGCCGCCCTCGAGGCTGCCGAACATGCCGACCTGCCCGATGAGGGTCCCCACCAGGCCCCAGCCGGGCCCGTAGAGCTTGATGAGGTCGAAGAACTTCTTGCCCGCCTTGTGCCGGTCCTGCATCGCCAGGACCTCGAGGCGGAGGGTCTGCTCGATGGTCTCGGGGGCGGCCCCGTCGATGGCCATCTTCAGGCCCGAGGCCAGGAAGGGGTCCCCGATCCGCTCGATGTCCGACTCCAGGGAGAGGATCCCCTCGCGGCGCGACTTCTCGCCCATGTCGGCCATGATCCTGATCACGTCCGTGGTGGACTTGCCCTTGTTGAACATGAAGCGCTTGAGGTATCCCGGCACGCGCTTGAGCTTCTCCCAGGGGAGCGACATGAAGACCACGCTGATCGACCCGCCGATAACGGTGAAGACCCCCTCCATGGAGAAGAACATCATCAGGTGGCCGTGGGAGGCGTGCACGGCGACAAAGCCAAAGCACACCACGCCGATGATCACGCCGATCAGGCTGGCTTTGTCCATGGAGCTCCGTCTCCGTCGCCGCGCTTCCCGCCCCGGTCGCGATGAGCAAATCGGTGCGTCCACCGCCCGGCTTCAGGCAGGCAAGGTCCGCCAACGAAGTTGCGCCCGGCCGGGTCGGGCCCATGCCGCGCACACGGATTGTGCGTCCGGGGACCGATTGCGGGACCACGCCCTATAGCGATGGCACGCGGCGCGAAGGTAACGTGAATCGGTGACGGACCGAGAACCTCGGTCCCTCGATACCTTTGCACGGAGACCGAGCATGAATAACCGCGAGTTCAGGGATGACCGCCGCGACGACCGCATCGATCGCGACGACCGGCGTGCGGGCGAGCCGGACGCCAATCGTGATCCGCTCTCCGGCGAGGCCGGGGCGCACCCGGTGGGCACCGGCGTCGGTGCGGCGGCCGGAGGGGCGGCGGGCATGGCGATCGGGGCCGTCGCGGGTCCGATCGGGGCCGGCATCGGTGCCGCCGTCGGAGCCGTCGCCGGCGGGCTCGTCGGCAAGGGCACCGCCGAGGCCGTGAACCCGACCGTCGAGGACGAGTACTGGCGGACCAACTTCTCCAGTCGGCCTTACGCCTCGGGCGCGACCTATGACACCTACCGCCCCGCCTACCAGTACGGCTGGGAGTCGCGGGGGCAATCGTCGGCGACCTCGTGGGACCAGGCCGAGCCGGACCTGCGCCGCAACTGGGACTCGCGTCCCGGCGCCTCGGCCCTGGGCTGGGATCGGGCCAAGCACGCCGTGCGCGACGCCTGGGATCGCGTCGGCAGCCAGCCCGGGTGCGGGACGGGCATGCAGAGCAAGACCGGCGGAGGCGGCTGCTGCGGCATGTGACGTGGTCTGGCCGCGCGCCGCGCGAGCCAGAGCCTGAACGACATCCAAGGGACCGGGCGCACGGCAATCCCAGGCGCCCGGTCCCTTGTTCTTGGCGCCGTGCTCGGGGCGGCAGCGTGACGCGGTCGTCTCCGCGGTGGGGAACCTACCTAAGAACGCTCCCACCACCAACAGGGCCGTGCGCTGCGCTTACACGAGAGTGCGAACCCGATCAGGGTCATGTGCGCCGGTCGCTCCAGGCGTTTTCCTAGGACAGATACCCAAGCCGGGCTCGGAACAGAGCCCGCTTCGCCGGGGCAATCGCCCCGATGGGCTTGGCGCACCGGCTCAGGCGGGTACTGTCTGAACATGACACGCAACAAACTGCACATCGGAATCGCCGGCATCGTCGCGGCTCTCGCCCTCCCGCTCGGCGGCTGCGAGGACAACAACGGGCGGGTCGAAGAGGTGACGGAGCGTCGGAACGAGCAGATCCAGGAGAACCTGGACAAGCAGCAGGAAGCTGAGCGCGAGCGGCTGCGCCAGCAGAACGAGCAGCGCGAGGAGAACGCCGAGCAGGTGGACGAGGCCATCGAGCGGCAGCGGGACAATCCCCCGCCGGTCGACACGCCCCCGGCCACCGAGCCCCGCTGAGCGGTTCGCAGGAACCGCACTCCTTGAGCACGTGCTTGCCGCAACCGGTCCGTCCGTGACGGGGGACCGGGTGCAGCAATCTCCGGGCCGGCGCAGGGTAAACCCCTCCGCCGGCCTGTTTTCTTTGAGAGGTCTAGTGCCCGACGGGGACGCCCAGCCGCGGCGCCACGGCGGCGATCGCCTGCTCGAGCACCTGCGGCGAGCGGGCTTCCAGGTTCAGACGCAGGAGCGGCTCGGTATTGCTCTTGCGCACGTTGCACCACCACCCCTCCTTCTCGAAGCAGTCCAGCGTCACGCCGTCGAGCTCATCGATGGCGCAGGCCCCGCGGTAAGCTTCCTTCAGCTCTCCCAGAGCGGCGTCCTTGTCTTCGATCTGGAAGTTGATCTCCCCGGACTGGGCGTAACGCCGCATCGGGGCCACCAGCTCGCTCATTCTCTTCCCGCTCGAGGCCA
>DASPKO010000065.1:0-3881 GCA_035628055.1 Phycisphaerales bacterium | reverse complement strand
CTGCTCGTGACCGGGGTGCTCGCCGGCTCCGTGGCCATGCGCAGCGACCTGCTCGACACGGCCCGGCCCGACGAGCCATTCCTGGCCGAGGCGGAGGCCCGCCTCGCCGCCCACCTGCGGGCCCTGCTGGGCGGGCCCGAGGCGCCCCCGCCGGAGCCGGCCGACCCGGGCGCGGCCGCCACGGGCACGCTCGTGCCCGGCGTTTCCCAGCCGTTCGAGCCGGGCTCTGAGCTCCCCGGCACGCCGTCGCCCGCTCCCAGGCCGCGTGCCCCCGACCCGATCTTCGCGTCGAGCGGCACCGTCACGCTCGCCGCCGAGAACGTTTCCGTGGTTCGGGGTGACGAGGAGAACGCGGTGCTGGCCCACGGGGGCGTGGTGGTGCACTACGGCGACCCGCGCTCCGGTGACGACCTGCAGATCAGCGCCGAGCGGGCCGTCGTCTTCCTGGACCCGGGGCCGCTCCGCGAGATGGCCCGGCACGCCGCCCGGGCGGTGCGCGGCATCTACCTGGAGGGGGACGTGGTGGCGACCGACGGCTCGTACACGCTGCGCGGGCCCCACATGTACTACGACGTGCGCGCCAACCGCGCGCACGTGGCCGACGCGGTCTTCTGGACCTACGACCAGGCCCGCCAGCTCCCGATCTACGTGCGGGCCCGCGCCTTGGAGCAGCAGGCGACCGACCGGTTCCGCGCCTCGGACGCCCGGCTGGCTACCTCGGCCTTCTTCTCCCCGCACTTCTCGGTCGGCGCCAGCACGATCACGGTCTCGCGCCTTCCCGAGGGCGGCCTGGCCAACCGCCCCCAGACGCTGGTCGACGCGCGGCACATCACGCTGCGGGCCGGCAGCATCCCGTTCTTCTACTGGCCGCGCTTCCGGGGCGATGTCGAGAACACGCCGCTGCGGGCGCTGAGCTTCAGCAACTCCAGCCGCACCGGGGGCGCCGTCCAGACCGCCTGGGACGTCTTTGGCCTCCTGGGGCGGGAAGGGCCCGACTGGCTCTCGGCGCGCCTGCTCATCGACCATTACTTCGAGCGCGGGCCCGCCCTGGGAACCGAGGCCGATTGGCGCACCGAGGACTCCTGGGGCACCTCCTTCGTCTATGGCATCTTCGGCGACCGCGGCACCGACCATCTCACCAGCGGTGCCGAGGTCGAGCGCGATGGCGAGACGCGCGGCCTGGCCCTGGCCGAGCACCGCTGGAAGCTCGACGACGACTGGTCGCTCACCTTCGAAGGGGCTCACATCTCCGACGAGAACTTCATCGACGCCTTCTTCGAGCCCATGGCCGAGTCGCGCCGGGAGTTCACCACGGCGGCGAACCTCAAGCACACCGACGACAACGCGCTGTTCTACCTCCTGGCCAAGGGCGACCTGAACGACTTTGCGGCCAACGAGTACCTTCTGCAGAGCCAGGCGTACAGCGTGGACAAACTGCCCGAGGTGGGATATGTCCGCCTCGCCGACGATCTGCTCTCGGGCTCCTGGCCCGGCCTGCTGAACTACACGTCGGAGTTCCGCGCCAGCCGCATGGCCCTGAACATGACCGAGCCGACGGCGCGGGCGCTGGGCTTCGACACCGAGGCCCGTTCGCGTGCCGCCCTGGGCATCCTGCCGGACCAGTCGCCCGAGCGCCTGTTCAAGTCCGCCGGGCTCGAAGAGGAGTCCGTGCACCGCTTCGACACGCGGCACGAGCTGGCGATGGCGGCGGACTTCGGCCCGATGCGGGTCGCCCCGTTCGCCACCGGGCGCTTCACCGCGTACGACACGCGCTTCGAAGACTTCGCGCCGGACCAGGACGAATCGATGCGCACCTGGGGTGCCATCGGGGCCCGCGCGTCCACCACGCTGACGCGCGTCGACGACGACGTCTCCTCGCGGCTGCTCGACCTGAACCGGATCCGTCACATCGTCGAGCCGAGCCTGACCGTCTGGACCGGCGACGGGACCATCTCGGCCGACGAGCTGCCGGTCTATGACCAGCGCGTCGAGGCCCTGGCCGAGGGCTCGGCGCTCAAGCTCGCGCTCGATCAGACCTGGCAGACCAAGCGGGTGGGGGTCGGGCAGTCGCACAGCGTCGATGTGCTCACCCTCAGGACCGAGCTGGTCGGCGCCGGCGGCCAGTCCGAGCAGGCGCCCCCGATCCAGCGATTCTTCGACTTCCGCCCCGAGTATTCCCACCTGGGGGACCACGGGCTCGTCGAGGCCGCGTGGCAGGCGACCGACGCCCTGGGGGTGACGTACCTGACGATCTACGACCTGGAGATCAACCAGCCGGCCTACACCGTGACGGGGCTGTCGCTGCAGCACGACCCGGACCTGAGCACGTTCGCGGAGCTGCGCTACATCAACCCGCGCGACATCACGCTGCTGAACCTGGGGGCCAACTACAGGCTCACGCGCAAGTACTCGGTGCACGCCAGCTTCGCCTACGACACGGACCTCGGGGAGTTCCAGGGCGTGGGGGGGACGGTGCGCCGCAAGTTCCCCGACCTGACGCTCGCGGTCGCGCTCCGCTACGACCACATCGCCCAGGAGACGAGCTTCGGGCTGATCTTCGAGCCGGCCATCCTGGGCGGAGAACGCGTGGACCTGCAGCGCCTGAACCAGCGGCGATAGACTTGCCCCCGCCGGCCGGTGAGCGCCCGGCGCGAGGAGAGCACGCCGTGTCGATCACACGCCCGCTGGGGTTCCGCGCCGCGGGGATGGCGGCGGGCCTGAAGAAGTCGGGCAAGCCCGACCTCGCCCTGATCGTCCGCGATGAGCCCGGGCGCGGCGGGGGACGGGCCGGCGCCGCCGCGGTCTTCACGCGGAACGAGGTCGTCGGGGCCCCCATCCACATCGGCCGCGCCTGGCGCCAGGCCGCCGCCCGCGGGGCGGCCCCGCTCCGGGCGGTGCTGATCAACGCCGGATCGTCGAATGCGGCCACGGGGCAGCACGGGATCGACGACGCCGGCGCCTGCACGCGGGCCGTGGCGGCCGCGCTGGGATGCGCGCCGGAGCAGGTTTTGCCCAGTTCCACCGGCGTCATTGGCCGTCGGCTGGACGTCGAGAAGATCACCGGCGCCATCCCGACTCTGGTGTCGTCGCTCGGGCGGGGCGAGACGGCCGACGCCGCGACGGCCCGGGCCATCCTCACGACCGACCTGGTCCCCAAGGCTGCCCAACGCGAGCTCGAGCTGGGCGGACACGCCGTGCACATCGGGGCCATCGCCAAGGGATCGGGAATGATCGCTCCCCGCCTCGACTCGGCGGGCGCCCCGGTGCTGCACGGCACGATGCTTGCTTTCATCACGACCGATGCGCCCATCGGGCACGCCGCCCTCCAGGCCTCCCTGGAGTTCTCCTCCGCCCAGTCGTTCGAGCGGATCAGCGTCGACGCGCATCCTTCCTGCAGCGACACGGTGGTGGCCATGTCCAGCGGGATGGCCCCGGTGCCGGAGCTCGCCCCGGGGAGCCCGGAGGTCCTCGTCTTCCGGGCCGCGCTGTCGGCGGTCTGTCAGGAGCTGGCGCAGAAGATCATTCGCGATGGCGAGGGAGCGACGCGCACGTTCCGCGTCGCGGTCCGGGGCGCCGAGAGCGAGGGCCAGGCCCAGGCCCTGGCGCGGGCCGTCGTGGACTCGCCACTGGTCAAGTGCGCCGTCCACGGCAAGGACCCCAACTGGGGGCGGATCGTCACGGCGGCGGGCAACGCCGGGGTCGGGCTGGAGGCCGCGCGCACGTCCCTCGTCATCGGGGGCGTCGAGGTCTATCGCCTGGGCGTGCCCACCGGCATCGATAAGGCCGACGGGGCCCTGCGGGCCGCCATGGCCGCCGAGCAGGTCGAGATGGTTCTGACCGTGGGCGACGGCCCCGGCTCGTCCTGGATGATCGGGTGCGAC
>DASPKO010000064.1:0-14103 GCA_035628055.1 Phycisphaerales bacterium | reverse complement strand
CGCGCGCGCATCGAGGTGAACGCCTCGTGCCCCGGCGTATCCAGGAAGACGATGTGCTTGCTCTCGCCCCCGATCTCCAGGGGCACGCGGAAGGCGCTGGTCGCCTGGGTGATCCCGCCGGCCTCGCCCGCGGCCACGTTGGCGTTGCGGATCTTGTCCAGCAGGCTCGTCTTGCCGTGGTCGACGTGCCCGAGGATGGTCACGATGGGGCCGCGGGCCCGCAGGTCCACCGCGTCGCGCTTGGTGAACTTCGAGCTCACCACCTCCTCGGCGGTCTTCTCGGTGGTGATCTCCAGGTCGATGTTGAAGTCCAGCATGATCTCCTGGGCGCGTTCCGCCTCGATGCCCGAGTTGGCCGTCGCCATCACGCCCTGGAGGAACAGCTTCTTGACGATGTCCGAAACCTTGACGCCAGTCGTCGCCGACAGGTCCTTGATCGTGAACGGGGCCACGATCTTGACCTTGCCCCCGACCTGCGCGGGCGTGGCCGCCGGGCCGCCCGCGCCGGGACGGCTCTTCAGGTCGTGCCGGCGCTTCTTTAGGAACCCGCCCGCGCGCTGCAGCCGGGCCTCCCGCTCGAGCAGGTCCTGCTCGGAGAAGATGCCGGTGCCCATCGTGTCCTCGGCCGCCTTGGGCCGGGGGCTCGCCCCGGGCCGGGGTCCGGCCCCCGCGCCGCCGGGCCGGCGCTTGTTCTGGCCGGGGCCGCGCCGCGGGCTGCGCGAGCGATCGTCGTCGTCGCCCGCCCGCACCGGCGCCCCCGCGGGGGGCCCTTCCCCGGGAGCGCGGCGCGGCTTGGGACGGTCCACGAACTCGGGGGCCTCGATGCGGACAACCTTCGGGCCCGCCAGCTTCACGGGCGTCCGGATCTCGAGCTTCCGGCCCGCCGGAGAGACGACGCTCGGCCGCGTCGGCACATTCATGGGCGCGGGCTTGATGGCCGGCCCGCGCCGCACGGGCGCCCCGGTCGGGCCGGCGCCCGGGCCAGCCTCGGGGCCCGCCCCGCCCTCCGGTCCGGTGCGCGGGCGCGCCGTTTCGGCCGCTCTGGCGGCCGCACGCGTCGGCTCGGCCGGTTGGGCCGGCGCTACCCCGTCGTCCCCGTCCGGCTCGGGAGCCGTTTGTCCGTCACTCACCCGCCGGGGCGGTTCCGAGACCGCCGCACCGCCCCCGTCGCGCCGAGCCCGCGGCTCGGCATCCCCGGCCGTGCCATTTTCCGAGGCCGCCCCGCGCGGCGCGATGGGCTCGGTGGTGATGACGCCGCCGCCACCGCTCTCGTCCGCCTCGGGCGGGGCGTCGCGCCGGATCGCGGCCCGCTTGCGCGGCTTGGCCCGGACCCGGTCGATGTCCACGTGCTCGGTGGTCTCGACCGCCGTGGCCGCCGGGGCGGCCTCGCCCACGGGTGCCGCGAACCATTCGCGGATGCTCGCCTCGAGCCCCGGGGAGAGCGTCGCCATGTGGTTCTTGACCTTGTCCGCGGGCACGCCCTCGGCGACGCACTTGTCGATGATCGCCTTGGACTTGATGCCGAGCTCTTTTGCGATGTCATGAATGCGCTTGGCCAATCCGATCTCCAGAACACCCGCCGACTCTGCCCTCACCTGCCAACCAACGCTCCCCGCCCCCTGCCTCGTGCCTCGGACGACCGGCAATCCCTACAAGCCCAGGATGTCCGCGGCACGGGCCTCGTCCGTCGGGCCCGGGGCGGCCGCCTGGGCCGGAGCCTGCCCGAGGATGTCCGCGGCCGCCGCGTCGCTGGCGACATCGACCGGCCCGCCCTCGAGCAGCCGTCGGGCCGCCTCCTGCTCCTCGGCGCGCCGGCGCTCGTTCTCTTCCTTGTCCTTCTGCTGCTGGACCGCGACCTCCTTGGCCCGCGCCGCCGCCACCGCCACGGCCTGCTCGGCCAGCGCCGGGTCGAGTCCCAGCTCGGTGACGAGCACCTCGGCCCCGACCTCCTCGATGTCGAAGACGCTGATCATTCCCAGGGCGGCCAGGCGGTCGACCTGCTCCTCGGTGATCCCCACGCCCTGCAGGGTCTGGGACATGATCTCCAGGCCCTTGTTGAACTCCTCGGGGGTCAGGATGTCGACGTCCCACCCGGTGAGCCGGGCCGCCAGGCGCACGTTCTGCCCGCGCTTGCCGATCGCCAGGCTGAGCTGATCGTCGCGCACCACGACGGTGGCCCGGCCCAGCTCGAAGCAGAGGCTGATCTCCTGCACCTCCGCGGGCTTGAGCGAGTTCTGGATCAGGATCTGGCTCGACTCGTTCCAGCGCACGATGTCGATCTTCTCGCCGTTGAGCTCGTCGACGATGTTCTTGATCCGGCTGCCGCGCACCCCGACGCACGCCCCCACCGCGTCCACCTTGCTGTCGATGGACGCCACCGCGATCTTGGTGCGGTATCCGGCCTCGCGGGCCATCGCCTTGATCTCGATGATCCGCTCGGCCACCTCGGGAACCTCGACCTCGAAGAGCTTCTTGATGAAGTCCGGGTGGCTCCGGGAGAGGACGATCTTCACCTGGTTCCCCGCGTCGCGCACGTCCAGCAGCAGGCACCGCACCCGGTCGCCCGGCTGGAACTGCTCGCCGGGGATCTGCTCGCTCCGGGGCATGAAGGCCTCGGCCCGGTCGATGGTGGCCACCAGGGCCCCGCCCTCGTAGCGCTGCACCGTGCCGGTGACGATCTCGCCGACCCGCTTGGAGAACTCGTCCAGCACGCTCTGGCGCTCCTCGTCGCGGAAGCGCTGGATCATCACCTGCTTGAACGTCTGGGCGGCGATCCGTCCGAAGTCCTGCGGGTTCATCTCCAGGGGCTCGCCGTGCCGGGTGAGCTTGAGCTGCCCGCTCAGCGGGTCCAGGACGCAGGTGAACTCCTCGGTGTCGAGGGTGTTGAAGTACTTGCGGGCCGCCGACACCATGGCCTGCTCGAGGTCGCGGATCAGGAGCGACTTGTCGATCTTGCGGTCCCGCGCGATCGAATCGACGATCCGCATCATCTCTGCTGTGTTCACTGTCGGGCGTCTCCGGGTTGCCGAGTTGTTGGGTTGTCCGAGCTGTCCGAACTTTCCGGGTCTTCACGCCGGGGGCGGCGCGGTCCAAAAACAACGAAGCCGCAAGCGATCCTGGTCACGCTCGCGGCCGAGGGCTCCGCCCGGCCCCGGGCAACCCGCCCGGGCCCACACAAGCTGTGCCCCGCCGCCTAGCCCATCATGCCCTCCCGGGCATGGGCCTGGACGCAGCGGGCGCCGCGCGCGAGGGCCGACCGGCCCATCACGATGGCGTGTGCCTCAGCCAGCATGGTCGAAAGTCGTGAGCATGCTTTGTCCGATCCGAATCCACCGACCAAACCTACGAGTTCTCTTGTGCGGCAATGGTACGGGACCCCCGTACCCCCAGTCAACGGACTCCCGGCGTCCCGGCGGACGCCCCGACGCCGCCCACGCGGGCGACTCCTCCCGGCAAGAATCGGTCGCCCGTCCCTTGCGGACGGGCCCGCGCTCGTCCTCGGCCAGTCCCTCTCGACCCCGCCGTCTCGACGAGCCCCAGGCTTCGCCCAACCCCCAGCACCCGACCAGCAAGGACCCCCGTGGCCGGCCATAACAAGTGGAGCAAGATCAAGCATCGCAAGGCGGTCGTGGACAAGCGCCGCGGCACCGCCTGGTCCAAGTGCTCCAAGGCGATCATGGTCGCCGCGAAGCACGGCGGCGCGGACCCGGAGAGCAACCTCGCCCTCCGCTACGCGATCGACGAGGCGCGGTACGCCAACATGCCCCGCGACACCATCGAGCGGGCCATCAAGAAGGGCGCGGGCGAGCTCGGAGCCGAGGACTGGGAGGCGATCCGCTACGAGGGATTCGGGCCCCACGGCGTCGCCGTGCTCGTCGAGGCGCTCACCAACAACCGGACCCGCACCGCGAACGACGTGCGCAACATCTTCGCGGGCCACGGGGGGAACCTCGGCGCGACCGGGTGCGTTGGCTACCTCTTCGACAGCACGGGCGTGATCGAGGTGGCGGCCGGCCCCGCCGAGGAGGACATCATGCAGGCCGCGATCGACGCCGGCGCCCGGGACGTGGTCCCCGAGGAGGACCGCTGGCGCGTCACCACCGATCCGGCGGACCTGCACGCGGTGAAGTCCGCGTTCGAGCGGGCCGGGTTGACCCTCACGGGGGCCGCCCTCGAGTGGGTTCCGAACACCACGGCACGCCTGGGCGCCGAAGAGGCCGAGGCGGTGGTGGCGCTCCTCGACGAGCTCGAGGAGAACGACGACGTGCAGAAGGTCTGGAGCAACGCGGACCTTCCCGAGGCCTGACCGTCGGGTCCGCCCGCGGGCCGCGCCGCGTACAGTCCGCGCCATGACCTGTATTCCTCTCGCGCCCGCGCTGCGTCTCCTCGTCGCGTCGCTGCTGGCGCTCGCGGTGCCGGCCTTCGGACAGAGCGCCGATCATGACCGGTGGTACGTGCTCCACCTGGCCGGCACCCGCGCCGGCTGGATGCACACGCTCCAGTCCACCGCCAACGGGCGGATCACCACCACGACGCGGACAGAGTTGACCATCCGCCGCGGCGCCGCGGCTCTCTCGGTCGCGGTGCGCAGCGAGTTCGTCGAGACCGCCGACGGCAGGCCCGTGCGCATGCTCAGTTCCCAGTCCATGGGCGCGGCCCCGGTCGTCAGCGAGTGGACCTTCGGGCCCACGGACGTGACCCAGTCGATCAAGCGCGGCCGCAACCGCCCCGTTACCACCGTGCTGTCCCTGCCCGAAGGCCCGCTCATGGCCCCGGCCGCCGCGGCGCGGCACGTGGCCGAGCGGATCGCCGCCGGCGACGGGACGATCGCGGTGCGGACGCTGGATCCCACCATCGGCGCCGAGCCTGTCACCGTGACCCACACGGTGCTGGGCCGCGAGGAAGTCCCGGTGCAGGGCAGGCCCGTCGCCGCGGTGAAGCTCTCCACGGTCGTGAGCGCCGTCCCGGGCGTGACCACGATCTCGCACGTCGATGACCAGGGACTCCCGCTCGTCACCTCGACGAGCCTGGGAGGGCTGCAGGTGACCACCACGCTGGCCGACCAGGCCGTCGCCCGGGCGCCCGCCGACGGGGCCGCCCCCGAGCTGATGCACTCCACCCTGGTGCGGCCCGACCGGCCCATCGAGCGGGCGCGGCAGACGCGCCGGGCCTCCTACCTGCTCTCGGTCCCCGCGGGCCACGAGCTCCCCGAGCTTCCCACGGCGGGCTCCCAGCGCACCCAGCGACTCTCGGCGCAGGCCGCCCGCGTGCGCGTCCTTCCCGCCGAGCCGGTCGTCTCCCCCGAGGCCGATCCCAAGGCACACCTTGCCGCCAACGCCTCGCTCGACTTCGCCGATCCGGCGGTCGCCCGGCTCGTGGCCCGGGCGCTCAAGAACGCTCCCGCCGACCCCGCGGCCCGCGCCGAGGCCCTGCGGGGCTTCGTCAGCGCGCACATCCGGACCAAGGACCTGGGCGTCGGCTTCGCGGGCGCCTCGGAGGTGGCCACGAGCCGGCAGGGAGACTGCACCGAGCACGGAGTGCTCTTGGCGGCCATGCTCCGCGCCGATGGGATCCCCTCGCGCGTCGTCACCGGGCTCATCTACGTGGACCGCCTCGGACCCGACCGCGGCGTCTTCGGCTATCACATGTGGACCCAGGCCCTGCTCGACCTGCCCACGGGACGGTCCTGGGTCGACCTCGACGCCACTCTCCCCCCGGGAGCTCCCTTCGACGCCACCCACATCGCCCTGGGCGTGAGCGACCTGGAGGACGGGAAGATGCCCGCCGACATGGCGGGGCTCGCCTCGCTCCTGGGCCGTCTAAGCATCATCGTCGAGGCGGCGGAGTAGCGCTCGCGCCTCGCGGTAGCGCCGGCGTGCGGGCCGGGGCCAACGGCCCCGCCTCCTGGAGCGCCGCGCGCATCTGGGCCGCCGGGTCGCCCCATGGATCGACCAGCACGCCGCGCCACCCCTCGCGCCGCGCCGCTTCCACGTTCTCCGGCAGGTCGTCGAAATAGATGATGTCACCGGCCTCGCCCCGCCACCCCGCCCCGCGGGCCCGCTGGGCAAACCGCCGATAGGCCTCCGCCTCGGGCTTGCCGGCCCCGAGCAGGAAACTCGCGTGCCGGTGCTTCGGACGCCGGCACGCCGCGAACCGCGCCTGCTCCATCACCGCCCAATGCGCCGCGTTGGTGTTGGAGAGCACCCCGGTCTCGATCCCCCGCCCGTGCAGGTCGTCGATCAGCGCGCCCACGCCCGGGTACTCCTCCAGCAGCCAGGCCTCGTGCACGCGCCGGGCCTCGTCGGCGGTGTATCGCCCGCCCGTGGCCTCCGCGATGGCCCGGAAGTACTCCTCGCAGCTCAGCCCGCCCCGCTCGTAGTCGCGGTGCAGGGCCCGCCGGCGCTCCGCCAGCTCCGGCGCCAGCCCGGGCGCCTCCGGCCCGAACCCCGCCGCCTGCGAGGCCTCGCGCCAGGACCGGCAGATCCGCACGACAACCCCGCCCAGGTCGAATACCACCAGCCAGTTCCGCGCCTCGGTGCCCACGGCGCGATGGTAGCGGAGGCCGGCACACCCGAGGCGGCGCTACCGGTTGGACTGCCAGACCCGGCTCTCCGGCGCCGCCGCGATCTCCTCGATGGTCCGTTCCGTCACCACCGAGCGCGGGTGCGACTCGGTGATGTCGGTCGTGCGATCGGCGCCGGGATCATCGGCCTTGATGAGGAGCCATTGCTCCTTGCCCGGCTCACCGCGGCTGGTGCGCACCAGCGACCAGGCGCCCTCGAGCTTCGATCCCTGCAGCCAGACCTTCACGTGCCCCTTTTCCACGGCGCGCTCCACAGCAATGGGCCGGCCCTTCTCGCTGCTGAGGTTGTGATAGGTGCCCCGGTCCCAGACCATCACGGTGCCCCCGCCGTACTGGCCCTCGGGGATCAGCCCCTCGAAGTCGGCATAGTCCAGCGGATGGTCCTCGGTGCGCACCGCGAGCCGCTTGTGGGCCGGATCGAGAGATGGTCCCTTGGGCACCGCCCAGGACTTGAGCACGCCCCCGGCCTCGAGCCGGAAGTCGTAGTGCAGCCGCGAGGCGTCGTGCTTCTGAACCACGAACCCCGGCAGCCCCGCCAGAGGAACCCCGGTCTGGTCGCCCGCCGGTTCCGGCGTGACACCGAAGTCGCGCTTGCGGTGATACCGCGCCAGCGACCGCTTGACCTTGCTGGGACTGACGGCCCGGCGCTCAGTCGTCCGAGCGCCCGGCGAACTGGCCCTGCCCGTCGCGCTCCTGGACCCGCGCCGAGCGCTCGCCCCCGCGGACGCGGTCGGCGTGCGAGAGGTTCGCCGCGGGGTTGCGGGCGCCCCTCCCGCTCCCGCTCGCCCCGCTTTTTGAGCCGCGCGAGGCGGAGCTCCCGCGCGCCGACGACCCGCGCGACCCGCCACTCCGGCCGACGCCGCCCGAGCGCGACCCGCCGCCGCCCGACCGGGCCGAGCTTCCCGCGCGCGAGCCGGTCCCGCCCCGGCGCGCGGAGGCCGACGAGGACCCGCGCGACGAAGACGATGAGCGCGCCCGCGACCCCGCGGAGCCGGCGGCCCGCCCGCTCCCGGTGCCCCCGCGTGGACCACCCGCCCGGCGCGACGATGCCCGCCGGCGCTTGCCGCCCGCGTCATCGCGCGCGTCGTCCTGCTCGCCGCCCCCACCGCGGCGCTGCTCCTTGGTCCGCCCCTGGTCCTCGCGGTGCTCGTTCACCGTGGCGGCGGCCATGCGCTTGGCCTGCGCCGTCCCCATCCCGCGCTCCTTCCCCGACGACTTGATGTGCTCGTACATCCTCTCGTCCTTGGCGGTCCATCCTGACTGGGGCATGTGGCGACTCCTCGGGAATGGTGATGCGTTCGCCGACCGCGCCGACTCTCCGAGCCGACGCGCCCCGCGCGCGGGCGCGAGCCCCAAATCGTGCAGGAACCGCCGTGCCACCGGTATCGGGATTCGAGTGGAACAACTACGCGGCTGGGGCGGCCAAGCGGCGCGCGTGATCCGGGCCACGCATCGCCGCGACCGGCCCGCCATCACAACGGAGCCAACCTCAAAAAGAAGCCGCGACCGACATCGGCCGCGGCTTCGACACCAGCAAACAAGCGGAGAGAGAGGGATTCGAACCCTCGATACAGGGTGATACCCCGTATAACGGTTTAGCAAACCGTCGCCTTCAGCCGCTCGGCCATCTCTCCGGCGACCCCCAATCGTCGCACCGCCGGCTGCCGAGTCAACCGCGCGCCGCCCGCCGCGCCCGCCACGCTACGCTCGGGCCTCTCAGGAGACGCGCCGATGGCCAAGGGTCAATACCTCTCCAAGCACCAGCAGGGGATCGTCC
Organism: Phycisphaerales bacterium; assembly: GCA_035628055.1. Classification (GTDB taxonomy): domain Bacteria; phylum Planctomycetota; class Phycisphaerae; order Phycisphaerales; family UBA1924; genus DASPKO01. The sequence continues at coordinate 5,743 of DASPKO010000064.1, read as the reverse complement.
GCCGGCACTACCAGTTCGCCGACGCGCGCACCGGCGCCCGCCTCCAGGAGATCGTCTCCGATCTCGCTCTCGCCACCGAGGAGAAGACCCGGGATCGCCTCTGGAGGAACGCCGCCGAGTGGCTCGCCAAGGCAGGCGCCCCGCCGGAGCGCACCGCCAAGGTGGTGCAGACGCGCGACGTCGCCGCCCTGGCCACTCTGGTCGGTTCCGTCGTCGGCTCCGGCAAGCCCTGATCCGACTCGCGACCGCTGAAAGGGCGCCGCCCGGATCAGATGCGACCCATCAACACCAGGATGAGCACGATCACCAGGATGAGCCCAAGCACGCCGCCCGGGGCGTAGCCCCAGTTGCGGCTGTACGGGTAGACCGGTATCGATCCGATGAGCAGGACGAGCAGCACGATCAAGAGGATGAGCCCGAGGGACATGTGAGGCTCCTTTCGTCCACTTAGCGTGGGCGAAAGCTCAGCCCCCGCCTACCGGGAGTGTGCCCGCTTCGTGGCTGGGCGGTTTGCTAACGGCCACCACTCCCTCCTGCCCGCTCCGCCCCCCCGCCCATCGGCTCGGCCGCGAGGCTCCGCTCGAAGAACTCCATGATCCGCCCGTACAACCGCTCGGTCACCAGAGGGTCGGGCACCATGTGGGTAAGGCCCGCGAGGGGGAGGAACTCGAAGCGCCGCCCCGCGCGGAACAGCTCGCCGGTCATCTTCAGCGAGTGCATGAAGTACACGTTGTCGTCCGCCGTGCCGTGGATGATCATCAGCGGCACGATGAGCTGCGGGCAGTAGGTCAGGACGCTCGAGGCCATGTACCCGTCCGGATTGGCCTCGGGCAGGCCCATGTAGCGCTCGGTGTAGTGGGTGTCGTAATCCAGCCAGTCGCAGACCGGCGCCCCCGCCACGCCCGCCCGGTACACGTCGGGCCGGCGCATCGCCGCCATCGCCGAGAAGTACCCGCCGAACGACCAGCCATATACGCCGACGCGCTCGAGGTCGAGTTCCGGGTACTTGTCGCCCAGGGCGCGCAGCCCGGCCACCTGGTCCTCCAGCGGCACGTTGATCAGGTTGCCCTTGACCGCGCGCTCCCAGTCGTGCCCCCGCCCGGGCGTGCCCCGCCCGTCCAGCAGCAGGACGATGAATCCGTGGTCGGCCATCCACTGGTGGAGCAGGTAGCCCCGCCCGACCGCGTTCACCGTCTGCGAGCCGGGCCCGGCGTACACGCTCGCGATCACGGGGTAGCGGCGCCCCTCCTCGAAGTTCCGCGGGCGGATCAGAGCCGCGTGAAAGCCGGCCGACCCCACCGTCGTCAGCTCGAGTTTGGGACGGAAGCCCGGCCGCTCGGCGACCGACCGGATCTGTCGCGGCTCGCCCTCACCGCCGGGGAAGACCGTCCACTCCGGGTCGCCGTCGCGCGGCGTGTGCGCCCAGACCCGCGCGGGGCCCTTCTCGGCGAAGACCACGCTGTGATGCCCTTCCCCGTGCGTGATCGCCGCCGGGGCCCCGTCCTCGCTCCTGACCGGCACGCGCCACACGTGGCGCTGCGTGGGGTCGGCGGTCAGGCTCACGTGCGCGAAGCGGCCCGTCTCCTCCAGGTGGGCCAGCCCATAGAGGCCCGGCCGCGGCCCGGTGAGCGAGCGCACCAGCTTCCCATCGCGGCCGCGGAGCTCCAGTTCCGGCGCCCCGTTGGCCTCGGTGATCCACAGGAACCCGCTCCCGTCCTTGAGCCACTTGGGGACGGTGTCCTGGATGTTGAGCCACGCCTCGTCGCGCTCGCGCACAAGCGGGCTGGTCTCGCCCGTCCGGTCGTCCACCGCCAGCAGGACCTGCTCGGTCTGCTCGCGGTTCTGGACCAGGAGCGTGAGCGGGCCCCCCTCCTGCCAGTCCACCTTGGCAAGGTACGGATAGCCCTGGTCGTCCCAGCGCACCCAGACCGGCTCGGGGGCCGGCACGTCAGAGTCGGTCCCGCCCCCCGCCAGGTCCACCACCGCGAGCCTCACCCGCGCGTTGGCCTTTCCCGGCCGCGGATAGGGCCAGCTCTGCGGCTCCTTGTCCGGATTCACCGGATCGGCGATGTGGAAAACCTCCAGCCCGGCCGTGTCCGTCTGCTGAAAGCACATCTTCCGCGAGTCCGGCGACCACCAGTAGCCGTGAAACCGCCCCATCTCCTCTTGGGCGATGAACTCGGCCAGGCCGTTGCTGATCGTCCCGCCGGAACCCACGGTCGACCCGCTGGTCACCGCCCACTCCCGGCCTGACCGCAGGTCGGTGACGTAGACCTCGCCCTCCCGGACCGCGGCCACCATGGAGCCATCGGGCGAGAGGGACGGATCGATGGGGAATCCCCGGTGGCTGACCAGCTCACGCCGGGCGCCCGTGGAGCGCTCGACCACGAAGAGCCGCCCCGAGAGCGGCACCAGGAGTTGGGTTCCGTCCTCCGAGAGGGAGAACGAGACGATCCCCCGGGAGGCCAGCCGCATTCGCTCGCGCCGGGCCAGCTCCTCCGGCGTCAGCCTCTCCTCGCCGCCCCCGAGCAGGTCGCCCGCGGTCAGGAGGACCCGCTCCTGCCCCGTCGCGACGTCCAGCTCATAGAGGTCCTGCACGAAGCTTCGGGGGCCCGAGCGCAGGAAGAGCACCGCCTCACCGCCAGGGGTCAAGCGGATGCCACGCGGCTGGCCCAGCGTGAAACGGAAGGTCTCGGCGTAGCGGCGCAGGAAGTCCGGGTCGGCCACGTTCTCCGGCGCGCCCGCCCGCGGTGCGGATGCGACAACGGCCGGGGGCGGCTCGGCCTGCGCGCGGGCCGGGGCCGTGAGCGCCGTGACCGTCAGGACCGGCACGACCGCCAGGACCGCGAGCCCCCCCGCGGCGACCGACCGCCAGCACCCGGGCGACACCCGCGGTGCGCGGCGCCGGGTCATGGGCGCGTCCCCGGCGTGCCCGTGCAGGGCGCGCACGCGTCGACGACGCCCGCCAGCTCGAAGTCCTTGAGCGTGATCCCCCCGGCGTCGTGCGTCGAGAGCGTCAGCGTCACCTTGTTGTAGCGCACCAGGATGTCCGGGTGGTGGTTCGAGCGCTCCGCCGCGGCGGCCACCTTGTTCACGAACGCCATCGCCTCCGCGAAGTTCCTGAACTGGTAGGTCCGCTGCAGCGCGCCGCCCGCCTCGGACCACTCCGGGTGGGACATGAGCTGGGACTCGACCTGGGCTTCGCTGAGTTTGTCGACTGGCATGCACGACTCCGGTCGCCGTGCGCCGCGCTTCGGCCGCGCACGTGCCCCCCGTGGTCCCGGGAGAGTGTATCGTGCGAGACCGTGCCCGGTCCCGAGCCGCCCGCGCCCCGCCGCACCACACGCCTGGCGCCCTCGCCCACGGGAGCGCTGCACCTCGGCAATGTGCGCACGCTCCTGATCACGTGGGCCCTGGCCCGCGCCCGCGGCTGGCGCGTCGTGATGCGGATCGAGGACCTCGACACGCCCCGCGTCCGACCCGGCCAGGCGGACGCGCTCGCCGGCACCCTGGCCTGGCTCGGCATCGACTGGGACGAGCCCGAGGGGGGCGGCTATCACCTCCAGTCGCGAGACATCGGGCCGTGCCGGGAGGCGCTGCGCCGCCTCGCCGCCGCGGGCCTGGCCTATCCCTGCACGCTCACGCGGGCACAGATCGAGCTGGCCGCCTCGGCGCCCCAGGAGGGCGCCCACGACGTCCCCTTCCCCCGCGAGCTCCGCCCGCCGATGCGGCCACGGGACTTCGACGCCGCCCAGGCCGCCGCCGGCCCCGAGGGCACGAACTGGCGCTTCGCGGTTCCCGACGCCGCGGTTACCGTCCACGACGCCTTCGTGGGCGCCCGCACCTTCGACGTCGGCCGTCTCGTCGGCGACTTCGTCCTCTGGACCAAGCGCGGCCTCCCCTCCTACCAGCTCGCCGTGGTGGTCGACGATCACCGCCAGCACGTTACCGACGTCGTCCGCGGCGACGACCTGCTCGACTCCGCCGCGCGCCAGCTCCTGCTCTCTCGCGCGCTCGACCTTCGTCCGGAGCCCGGCTACCTCCACCTCCCCCTGGTGGTCGGGCCCGACGGGCGGCGGCTCGCCAAGCGGCACGGCGACACGCGCGTCGATCACTACCGCGCGCTGGGCGTGCCCGCCGAAGCGTTCGTCGGGCTCGTCGCCGCCTGGTCGGGGGTGCTCCCGCGGGAGGCCCCCGCCCCGATGAGCCCGGCCGAGTTCGTGGGCCGTCTCCTCCCGGATAGCATCCCGCGCGAACCGGTGGTGTTCCGCCCCGAGGATGATCAATGGCTCAGATCGTGCGCGCGCTAGCGGTGCTGGTTATCGGCCTGGTTCCGGCCCTGCTCGGAGGATGCGACGAAAAGGCCGCCGCGGGCGTCGCCCCCGTCAAGGTCTCCGGCAAGACCTTCTTCCTCGAGATCGCCGACACGGACGCCAAGCGCTTCCAGGGGCTCAGCGGGCGTGATCACATCGAGGATGACGGCGGGATGCTCTTTGTTTTCCCCTTCCCCGCTGTGCAGAACTTCGTGATGCGCGACTGCCGGATCCCGATCGACATTCTCTACCTGGACGGGGGCGGCCGGGTCCTCACCACCCACGAGATGCAGCCCGATCCTCCGCGCGGGCCCGGTGAGGGCAAGCCCGGCGAGCTCAGCGAGTCGTACGAGGCCCGCCTGAAGAAGTACCCGAGCCGCTACCCCGCCCAGTTCGTCATCGAGCTCAAGGGCGGTTCGATCCGGGCCCTGAAGGTGGCCCCGGGCGATCTGGTGGAGCTCGACGCCGCCGGCCTCAAGAAGCTGGCCAAGTAGGCCGATCCGCTCCCCCGAAGGCCCCCGCGATGGATCGCCCGGGGCGTGTGCCCGTGCGCGCCGCGGGCGGGCCGGCCGGCCGCGGGCCGCGCCAGAGGACGGACCGCATGCGCCCGCCCCGCGTGGCCCTGATCGCGACCGAACCCGGCACCGCGCGGGCCCGGGAGCTGCTGGGCCGGGCCTTCTCAAGGGTCAGGCTCGAGGGGGGCGCGCCCGAGGTCTCGCTCATTCCCCTGGCCGAGGCGATCGCGCCGAACTCCGGTGAGCAGCGGCTCGCCGAAGCCGATCTCGCGGTCGCGTACTGCCCCAAGCGGCTTGCGGCCACGGACCTCTACCGCCTGGGCGCCGTCCTCGCGGCGGCGGGCACCCCGGGGCTGATGCTGATGGACCGGCCCGACGAGGCGCTGGCCCGGCTGCACCCGGGAGCGGTCTTCGTCCGGGGCGTGCGCGCGGACGCGGCCGGGCTCGCCGGGCTGCTCGAGGGCCTGCTCGGGCGTCAGGCGGCCCTGCGGGCGCTGCAGGCCGAGCTGCGCCTGGCCAACTCGCTCCGCTCCGGCACGTCCGCGGAGATCGAGCGCCTGCACGAGGAGCTGCTCCTGGCCGCCCACGTGCAGCGCGAGTTCCTGCCGCAGGGGTTGCCGACCCTGGCGGGGATCGACGCGGCCGTGCTCTTCCGCCCCACCGGCTTTGTCTCCGGCGACATCTACGACCTGGCCATGCTCGACCAGCACCGCCTGGGGTTTTATCTCGCCGACGCCATGGGGCACGGGCTCTCGGCCGCGCTTATGACCCTGTTCATCGCCGGCAACCTGCACCTGCGGCATCCCTCGCGCGCGGGCGACCCGCTCCCCTACCGGCTCGTCAGCCCCGGCACGGCGCTGGCCCGGCTGAACACCGCGCTCCTGGGAACCCACGCCGGGCTGGGACGCATGGTCT
>DASPKO010000063.1:0-4883 GCA_035628055.1 Phycisphaerales bacterium | reverse complement strand
CGCGCCCCCGACCAAGCCCAAGCTCCGTCTCGATGCCCGCACCGGCAGGCTCGTTCCCGCCCCGGAGGCGCCGGGGCTGTTCTAGTCGTTTGGGCCGTCCACGCGCACCGCGCCCACCAGCTCGCCGAGGCGCGCTACCCCCTGCCGGGCCGCCCAGCGCTCCAGGCCGCGAACGATCCTCAGCGGCGCGCGCGGGTCCGCCAGCAGGACCGTCCCGAGCTGCACGGCGCTGGCGCCGGCCAGGATCATCTCCGCGGCGTCCTGCCACGTGCACACCCCGCCCGCCCCGATCACGGGCACACCGGCGGCCCGGGCCACCCGGCGCCACACCTCGTGCACCAGGCGCACCGCCACCGGGTGCAGCCCCGGGCCCGAGAAGCCCCCCGTGACGTTGGCCAGCCGCGGGCGGCGCGTGCGCACGTCGATCGCCATCGCCGGGATCGTGTTGCCGATCGTCAGCCCGTCCGCCCCCCCATCCACCGCGGCGCGGGCAACGCCCACGATGTCGGCGCCTCCGGGCGACAGCTTGACGAACATTTTGAGCCTCGGGCCCGCCGGGCGCACCGCGTCCATGAGCTCGCGCATGCCGCCCGGCGTGTGCCCGAACTCGCACCCGGTCGAGACGTTCGGGCACGAGACGTTCAGCTCGACCGCGGGCACGCCCCGGTCGGCGAGCTCGTCGTACGCCGAGACCACGCGGACGTAGTCCCCGAGGCTGAACCCCGCCGCCGAGCCGATGACCACGGTGGGGATGTCGCCGGCCCGCTCCGCGAGGTAGGGCGCGAAGCGCTCGATCCCGGGGTTGGCCAGGCCGATCGCGTTGAGCATTCCCGCGCGGGCGGGGATCAGCCGCCAGGTCGGGTTGCCCAGCCGCGGCTCGGGGGTGATGGACTTGGTCACCAGCGCGCCGACGCGCTCCAGCGGGCAGACGGTGCCGAACTCGTCGAGCGTCCCGTGGGTCCCCGCGGCCAGCATCACGGGGTTGCGGAGCCGGAGGCCCGCCAGGTCGGTCGCGAGGGTGTCGGCCTCGGGCGCGGGCACGCGGCAAGCATACAGGGGTGCGCTCGCGCCCGGCCCCGCCGAGCCCGCCCGCGCGGGGCCGCGCGCCGGCAACAATCGGGCCTCATGTCCGCCCCGACGCCGGCACCGTCAGATCCCCCGCGCCCGGACACCATCACCAGCCGCGGCGCGCCCGAGCCGCTGGGCGCGTATCCCCACGCGCGCCGCGCCGGGGGCCTGCTCTTCCTCTCGGGCATCGGGCCCCGGACACGCGGCAGCGCGGCGATCCCGGGGGTTCGCCTGGCCGCGGACGGCGGCGTGGCCAGCTACGACTTCGAGGTCCAGGCCCGCGCCTGCTTCGAGAACGTGCGCACGGTGCTGGAGCAGTCCGGCTCGTCGCTCGACCGCGCCGTCGACGTCCTGGGGATGCTGACCGACCTCAGGCGCGACTTTGCCGTCTACAACCGCCTCTACGCCGAGTACTTCGGCGGCAGCGGGGCCTGCCGGACCACCATCGAGGTCGCGCGGCTTCCCCAGGGCGGGAGCGCGCCGATCGCGATCGAGCTCAAGGTGATCGCCCTTGCCGGACCCGGTCCGGAGGTTCCGTGAGAGTCCCGACAGGCGTGCGCCCGCGGCGTGCCCGCGCTACCTGCCGCCGCCACCGGGCCGACGGGGCGGAGCCGACTCGGGCTTGGCGGTGCTCCCGCCACCGCCGAGGCCCGACACGGGCACCGGCACCAGGCGGTCGAGGCCGCCGTGCTCGGCGCTCCCGCTGAGCGAGACGTAGCGCCGCCCGTTGACCAGCCGGGTGGTGTGCTCGGGCCAGTACGGGTAGCCCGCGAGCTGGCGGTGGACGTAGTCGGGGCCGTTGACGATGAAGTTGCCCTGGAAATAGCGGATGGTCGCCCCGTCGCCCCCATTGACCTGCCACTGGTCGGGCTCGACGAGCGAGGTGATCAGGTCCTCGATCTGCCGGACTTTCTCCTCGATGTCGCGACGCTGCTGTTCCTGGGTCTGGTTCTCCGTGAACGGGCTCTGCCCGCCGCCCCCCTCGCCCTGCTGGAGCACGCTCTGCAGGTCGATGGTGGGCGCGTCCTCGTAGCGCGGGAGCTCGGAGAGCAGGTCCTGCACGGGATAGATCACCAGGCGCTTGGTGCGATTGAGCCGGTCCTTCGGCCCCACCTGCATCGGCCCATAGTCGGTCATCTGCCAGGTCGCCTGCTGGAAGTCCGTCTGGGCCTTGTCCAGCACGCGCTCCAGGAACGTCAGGGCGGGAAGGTTGCGCGCATTGAGCGTGATCCGCTGCTCGGGATCGAGCCCCGCCAGGTCGCCCTCGGCCCACATCACCTCGAGCTCGGCGCCGGTCACCTCCACCAGGAACTTCATTACGTCCTCGAGACGCGTCTCCTTGAGCTCGACCGTCACCGGGCGCATCATCTTGCTCAGCGTCCCGCGCGGGCTGGGCGTCTCAACCCGGGCCGGGGCCGGCGCGGCCGGCGTCGGCGTTGCCGGCGCGGCGGGCGCCGGGGTCCGCGCGGGAGGTGAGGTCGGCGGCTTGCCGGGGTCCGACTGGGCCAGCGCCGGGACGGCGCCCAGCGCCACCACCAGGCCCGCCACCCGACCGATCGTGCCCGGCCGGCCGCTACTCCACCCGCGTGTGCTCGTCATGTGCCTGCTCCTTGTACCTGGTCAATGCCCCACGCGGTCGTCCCACGCCCCTGCTCGCAATGCCCGCTTCATGACCCCGCACTGTAGATAGACGCGCCGGTGCCCCGCGGGTTCCCGGGTGGCCGACCCCCGCGGGCCCGGCGGGGGCGGATCAGCCCGAGCGTCCACCAAAGAAGGCGTCGTACAGGTCGTCCAGGTCGGTCGGTACCACCCCGGTTGTCCGACCCCGCGTGGCCCGCCCCCCGATGTTCGTCCAGGTGTAATGCGGCTCCGGGCCGGCCGTGTGCCCGGACCCATTCGCGCCGGCCAGGGACCGGTCGTATTCCGCCCGTCGCGTGGGGTCCGAGAGGGCCTCGTAGGCCGCCTGCACGCGGAGGAACGCCGAGTGGGCCGCCGCCGCGGCGTTCACGTCCGGGTGGAGCCGGCGCGCCAGGTCCCGGTACGCCCGGCGAATCTGACCCGCCGAGGCGGTGGCCAGCACGCCGAGGACCTGGTAATGGGTGAGCGGGGTCTCCATCCCTCAACCCTTCATCGGTCCCGCGACCGGCACTATCTGTCCCGATCCCGGTTCTCGCCCCCCGGAGCGGCGGCAGGCGGTCCCGGGGGGACCGGGGTCGGATTGGACCCGGATGCCGGGTCTGACCCGGCCGCCGGTCCCGGCCCGGGCGGCGGGGCCGGAGGGGGCGGCGGCTCGACGTGCACCGCCTCGACGTCGAAGATCAGCGCGGTATTCGGCGGGATCCGGCCAGCCGGGGCCCCCTGCTCGCCGAACGCCAGCGCCGGGGGGATCACGATTCGCCGACGCTCCCCCACCGACATCCCCTCGACCCCGGTGACGAAGCCCTTGATCGCGATGGGCCCGGGCACGACCATGCGCAGCGGCTCGCGTCCCGGCAGCCGCGAGGTATCGAAGACAAAGCCGTCGGGCAGGTACCCCGTGTAGTGCATCACCAGAGCGCCCCCCGGCTCGTGGCGCGCCGCCCCCTCGGCCGGCGGGGCGAGGGTCAGGACGACCAGCCCGTCCTGGGCGCTGCCGGGGCGGACCCACGGCTCCACGGCGCGGAAGCGGGTGGATGAGCTGGCCGAGGGGCCCCAGACCTGCCGCCCGCGCGCGTCGTAGCCCCGCTCCGCGAGGCCGATCTCGCCCGGACGGAGCGTGATCGTGCTGGTCAGCTCGAACGCCCCGCCGACGTTGGTGGGCGCTGGGGCGGCGGTCGCCGCCTGGTACCCGGACTTGCCCTCGCGCTGGACGGCCAGGTCGAAGGCGGGCAGGAGCTTGTCGGCCGCGAGCGTGGGGAACGCCGCGGGGGCCGCCCACAAACCCACCACGGCCTCGCGCGCGGCCGGGCTCGGCAGATGGAGGACCCGGAGGCGCAGCCGGTTGTTCATCCGGTAGAAGTGCAGGATTCCCTGGCGGAACGGGTGCGCCGGATCGTCGGCGCGGGCCACCTCGAAATAGATCGCGTTGCCAAGCCCGTCCACCACCACCGGGGCCGCGGCGTAGCGCAGGCGCACGACCTGGTTCTGCTCGTCCGTCTCCGCCTCGAACGTGCCCGCCAGCAGCGCCGAGGCCGCCTCGATGTCCGGATCGGGCTGGGCCGGCCCCGGTGGGGGCGCCTCGGCCCGGTCATCGACCGTGACCGGCTGGGCGGCCTGGGGACGGGGGTCGGCCACGTCCGGGTCGGGAGTTCTTTGCCCGTAGCACGCGCCCGCCAGGGCGACGCACGCCGCGCCCGCCACAACCTGCTTCAGCGAGGTCTTCATGTGCCTGTGACTCCGGCGCGGCCGCGGCGCGTGGCCGAGGCCGCGGGTCCTGGCTCTACCCTCAGGCGAGCTCCGGGAACATCCGCCGCACCACGCCGACGAGCTCCTTGACGTGCCGGATGGACTCGTCCATCAGGGGCCGCTCCTGCTCGCTGAGCTTCACCTCGACGATCCGCTCCACGCCGCGGGCCCCCAGCACCACGGGCACGCCCACGAAGTAGCCCTTGCCCCCGGCGCCGCCCCCCGGCTCGCGGGCGTCGAGCACGTTGTACTGGCTCTCGCAATAGGCGGCGCAGGGGATGATCCGCTTCTTGTCGCGGATGATCGCCTCGACCATCTGCACGGTGCCGGCGCTGGGCGCGTACCAGGCGCTGGTCCCCATGAGCTTGACGATCTCGCCCCCGCCCACCTTGGCCCGCTCCATGCACGCGCTGATCTTCTCCTCCGGGAGG
>DASPKO010000062.1:0-44202 GCA_035628055.1 Phycisphaerales bacterium | reverse complement strand
AGAGAGTGATCTGGACCCCGGCCCGCGAGGCCTCATAGAGCTTCTGCGTGACCGTGTGGTCCTCCAGGGCGTTCATCTTCGCGACGATGCGCCCGCCGATCTCCGAGCGGCCCGCGGCCTGCTCGCCCGCGAAGTAGATCTCCTGGTCGATCAGCTCCAGGATCCGGCTCTTCATGGTGATGGGGGCCACGAGCAGGGAGCGGTAGTGCTCCTTGCGCGAGCGCCCGGTGAGGAAGTTGAAGAGGTCCGCGGCGTCGTCGGTCAGGAGGGGGTCGCAGGTGAAGAGCGAGAAGTCGGTGTAGAGCTGGGCGGTGCGCGGGTGGTAGTTGCCCGTGCCCAGGTGGGCGTAGGTGCGCAGGCCGTCGGGCTCGCGACGGACCACGATCGAGGCCTTGCAGTGCGTCTTGAGACCCACGACGCCGTAGGCGACGTGCACGCCGGCCTTCTCGAGCATGCCCACCACGCGGACGTTGTTCTGCTCGTCGAAGCGGGCCCGCAGCTCGACGAGGCACGCGACCTGCTTGCCGCTCTCGGCGGCGCGGACCAGGGAGGAGATGAAGGGCGAATCGCGGCTGGTGCGGTAGATGGTCTGCTTGATCGCCAGCACGCTCGGGTCGCGGGCGGCCTCGGCGATGAAGCGCTGGGCGCTGTGCTCGAAGCTCTCGTAGGGGTGGTGGACCAGCAGGTCGCCCTCCCGGATCACGGAGAAGAAGTCCTTCTCCCGCCCCGCCAGCCGCGGGGGCGGGACGGGTCGCCACGGGGGGTCCTTGAGGTCCGGGCGGTCCAGGTCGACGATCTCGTTGAGGTCGCCGAACTCCAGCAGGCCCTCGCGGGTCTCGACGTCCTCGGGCGCCAGGCTCAGCTCCTCCATGAGCAGCCGGGCCATGCGCTGCGAGTGCCCGGCGGTCATTTCCAGGCGGACGGGCGCGGCGAAGCGGCGCTTGCGGAGCTGGGCCTCGACCAGCTCCAGGAGGTTGTCGGTGTCGTCGTCGGGCTCGGTGCCCGGGAGGGGCTCGACCTCGGCGTTGCGGTAGACGCGAAAGGTGGCGACCTCGACGATCCGCATGCCCGGGAAGAGGTCGTCGAGGTTGTTGCGGATGACCTCGCTGAGGTGGACGAAGCGCCCGCGACCGGCGCCGGGGGCGGGGCCCGCCGCCGGCGCGGCCTCCGCCGGCACCCGCACCCACTGCGGGAAGACCGCGGGGACCTTGATGCGCGCAAAGAGCGGCTCGGCGTGGTCGCTCTCCTTCACCAGCACCCCGATGTTCTCCGACAGGTTGGAGATGAAGGGGAAGCGGTGCCCGGTGTCGACGGCGAGCGGGGTCAGCACCGGGAAGACCTCGCGCGCGAACCAGCGGTCCACCCGCTGCCGCTCCTCCTCGGTGAGCTGCTCGTAGACGAGCAGCTCGATCCCCTCGCGGGCCAGCCCCGGGCGGACCGAGGTCTCGAACGTGTGCGTCTGGATCGCCTGCAGGTGCTGGACCAGCCCGCGGATCGCCCGGATGAGCTCGGCGACGGGCCACGGCTCGAAGACCGTGGGGGCAAACCCCGTGTCGAGCCGCTTCTTGAGGAACCCGACGCGCTTCATGATGAACTCGTCGAGATTGCTCGAGAAGATCGCCAGGAACTTCACGCGCTCCAGCAGCGGGCGGGTCTGATCGATCCCCAGGTGCAGCACGCGGCGGTTGAACTCCAGCCACGACAGGTCGCGGTTGAGCGTGGTCGACTCGGCGCCGATGTCGGGCCGCGGCGGCGCGGGCGGGATCGGGTAGCGCCACTCGTCGGTCTCGCCCTCGGGCCGGGGCGCGGCGCTTGCCGCACCGGGGGCCTCATCGGAGGCGCCCGCGAGCGCTCGGCCATTCTCACCCCCGGGATGGCCCGGGCCGGGGCGTGCGGCGGCAGGCCCGGTCTCCGGCCTGGCCTCGGACTGGAGCTGGGTCTGGGCGGCCTCGGCGCGGGCGGGCGTCACGTCTCGCTCATCGGCGAAGTCGAGGCGGGGAGTGGAGGGTGATAGGTGATCGAGCAGCCCGGGGCCTCCGTGACGCGCAGCCGGGCCAGGCGGACCCGCCCGCGGGCCCCCCGGACGATCGCCTCGAGCCGGGCCGCCAGCTCCGTCGCCACGTAGCGGGCCACGTGCTCGGCCGAGGGATTGACGGAGGCAAAGGCCGGGTGGGCGTTCAGGTCGGCGTTGTTGAGCGGGTCCACGATGCTTGCCAGGGCACGCTCGACGACGTGGAAGTCGACCAGCAGGCCGTCCGAGTCCAGGCCGGTCCCGGCGAGCGTGGCGGTGACGTGCCAGTTGTGTCCGTGCACGGGCTCCGGGCGGCCTCCGATGCGCAGGCTATGCGCGGCGCAGAAGGTGGCCTCGATGGAGAGCTCGAACACGCCGGATGGTAGGGTCGCGTGGGGGACGGGGCCCCGAGGCCGCGCGGCCCGCGGGGGGCGGTCAGGCGGCCGCGATCACCGCCACGTAGAGCTCGACGAGCAGGTAGACGCCGGCCGCGAGGGCCAGCATGGCCAGCACGATCTGCACGGTCATGGCGACGACCTCGCGCCAGTAGCGCTCGAGGGTGCGCAGGCGGATGGCCTTGTAGGTCACCGAGATACCCAGCGCCAGGGGAATCAGCAGGAACCACCAGTGCCGATGCAGTTGCACCGGGTCGAGGAACGGCCGCCAGGCGGCGAGCAGGAGCAGGGTCTGGGCGGGGGGCATCACAGGGGTTCCATCCGGCCGGGGCGGACGCGGCGCGCACGGTAGACGGAGGCGTCGAGGACGACGATCAGGTTCATCATGCCGGCGATCGCGGAGAAGAGGGTGCCCATCTCGTTGACGCGGCCGATGGACTTGCTCACCGGGGGGCGCCCGGCGGCCGGCGCCGGGCGGGCCTTGCCGGTGACGGGGTCCCTGGTCTCGCTGGGGCGAGGCGAGCGCGGCAGGTTGGTGACGGGATCGAGCACCTTGAGCTGGTTCTGGTGAAGCGCGTCGACACCGAAGGCCAGCGGGCCGACGAGCCCTTGCCCGAGAAACCAGATGAAGTCCTGGCGCCGGTCCACGACGTCGATGCCGCCGATGAGCAGCCCGCCGAAGAACAGGCCCAGCACCCCGCAAGCAATCAGCAGGGCGCGCCGAGTCTCCCCGAGGTACCAGTGCCCGGCGCCGGGGAGCAGCACCGCGAGCAGGAGCGCCACGGGCTGGAACATTTCCGCTTCGCGGGGCTGGTCAGGGCGCGAAGGTGAGGTCACAGTGGGCTCCGGCGACCGCGTGCTCCGGCCCGGCGGACAGGTCGTGCGGCCCGAGCAGGCTATCCCTCTTCGGGGCGGCGAAAAATGCTTGAACCGGGTGGTGGTGCGTATTGACACGGACGCGGGCGGGAGTAGTGTACGGCCATTCCGGGGCGGGAATCGCTGGTCGAGCACGACAGGCCAGTCCCCCCGAGCGCTCGCACGTTCGGCCCCACAGCCGGTGACCCAACGGGCGGCGCACGGACACGCCGTCAATCACGAGGACATCGCCATGCCGACCCAAGCGGACCTGCTCGAGACCAACGCGCCGATGCCGGTGACGCCCGCGCCCGCTCTGATCCCCGCGCCCCTGGGGTTTGACGAGGACGAGGAGGAGGCCGGCGAGGGGGATGGGGACTTCCTCGAAGAGGAAGGGGACGAGTTTGAGGATGATGACGAGTTTGAGGATGATGAGGACGGCCTGCTCGAAGGCGAGGAAGAGGACGAGGAGCTCGAGGAGGATGTGGACGATGAGGAGGAAGAGCTCTAGCTGAGCCGCCCGGGCGCGCGGGGATCCTCCGCGCCCGCCGCCGGGGCGCACAAACAAGGGCCCCGGCCATGTCCACCCCCACGGCGCCGAATCCCCGGAAGCCCGCCGCGAGCTCGCCCGCCTCACCCGTCCCAGACTCATCGCCGGGGACCGAAGCCCCGGGGGACACCGGCACCGCCATGAACCAGTCCCCGGCGGCGGCCCGGCCGCCGCGCCGCGCCAGCGTGGTCGACCGCCGCTCCGGAGTCGACCGGCGCGACCTGGAGGCCGCACGGTCCGACCGTGAAACCGCCTCGACCGAGGCGGCGACGGGCCTGGAGCGCCGTCGCGGCCCGGGCCGGCGCCGAAGCGACTTTGCCAAGGCCGCCGAGGAGGGGGAGATGACCGGCGAACAGTTCCTGTTCGTCATGGCCATCGAGGCGTTCAAGAGCGCCAACAGCAAGACCTTTCCGACCTGGACCGACGTGCTCGAGGTGATCCGGCTGCTGGGCTACCGCAAGACGATGCCCAGCGAGCTCTCGCTCCGCAACGCCGAGGACTGGCGCGAGCGCCCCGACACGCCCGCGAAGGTTCGTCGCGAGGAGGACCTCCGCTCGGCGGCCTGATCGCGCGGGGCGGAACCGCCCACCCGGCTCGCGTGGTATCCTGTGATGCTGGCCTGCGGCCCCGGCCGCGGCCATCGCCCCGTCGCGGGGCCCGGAGACCACGCCATGGCCAAGATGTTTTATTCGCTCGAGGAAGCGGCCCAGCGCCTGGGCGTGACGCCCACCGAGGTCCGCGACCTGAGCGCCTCGGGACAGCTCCAGGAGTTCCGCGACCGCGAGAAGCTCATGTTCAAGGTCGAGCAGGTGGACATGCTCGCCGCCAGCCGCGAGGACGAGGCCCTCGACGCGGCCATCCCCCTGACCGACAGCGGAGAGGCCTCGGGCATCCGCCTGGCCGACGACGTGTCGGCCTCCGGTTCCGGGAGCGCCATCGGGCTCGAAGAGAGCCCCAAGGAGCGCTCGGGGATCAGCATCTTCGACGCCGACCAGCTCGACGCCGGCGACCCCTCGGCGGTCACCCAGGTGACCAGCGCCCAGGGGGGCGACCTGACGGTGGAATCGATCGGATCGGGGTCGGGCCTGCTCGACCTCACGCGCGAGGCGGACGACACCTCCCTCGGCGCCGACCTGCTCGAGGGCGTCTATTCCGATCCGGCCGCCGTCCCCGCGACCGATGAGACCCAGGGCACCAGCGGACTTTTCGAGACCACCGGGGCGGCCAGCGACGTCTCGGGCGGGCTGGTCGCGGTGCCCGGCGGCGTGCTGATCGCGGCGGAGCCCTTCGATCCCGCGGGGTCGGGGTTCGCGGGCGGGCTGGCCCTGGGCGTGACGCTGGTCGCCGCGCTGGCCCTCGCGGTCGTGCTGGTCGGGCTCGTGGGCACGACCGGCAGCCCGCTGCTGGGCATGATGACCCAGTCCTGGCCCTGGATGTTCCTCGGCATCGCGGTGGTCGTGCTGATCCTCTGCGCGATCGTCGGCTGGGCTCTTGGCCGCCGCGGCTAGCACGCCAGAGGCCGCCTCCAACCCATGACCCGCGGCCCGCCGGGGCATACCCTCCGGTCCGTTTGCCGCGCCCCCCCGCGGCCTGTGGGGGCGTGGCCAGCCCGCCACCACAGCGACCCAGCCCTCGCACCCGCAGGACGTTCCTCATGGCCACCACCGGCACCATCACCCAGGTCATCGGCTCCACCTTCGACGCCCAGTTCCCCGACGACCAGCTCCCCGAGATCTACAACGCGATCACCGTCGACGAGGCCACGCCGGTCGGACGGCTCCGGCTCACCGGCGAGGTGCAGCAGCACCTGGGCGGGGGGCGCGTCCGCGCGGTCGCGCTGGGCTCGACGGACGGTCTGCGGCGCGGCATGCCCGTGAAGGACATCGGGTCCCCCGTGCAGGTCCCGGTGGGCGAGCCGGTGCTGGGGCGGGTCTTCAACCTGCTCGGCGAGCCGATCGACAAGCGTCCCGCGCCCGAGGGCGTGCAGCGGCGTCCCATCCACCGCCAGCCCCCCGAGTTCGCCCAGCTCAACCCCAACACCGAGATCCTCGAGACCGGCATCAAGGTCATCGACCTGCTTTGCCCCTTCGTCCGCGGCGGCAAGATCGGCCTGTTCGGGGGGGCGGGCGTCGGCAAGACGGTCGTCATCCAGGAGATGATCGCCCGCGTGGCCCGCAACTTCGGCGGCTATTCGGTCTTCGCGGGCGTGGGCGAGCGGACCCGCGAGGGCAACGACCTCTGGCGCGAGATGTCCGAGGCCGAGTACATCGACGCCGAGGGGAACAAGGCCCACGTGCTCGACAAGGTCGCGATGGTCTTCGGGCAGATGAACGAGCCGCCCGGGGCCCGCCTGCGGGTGGCCCTCTCGGCGCTCACCATGGCCGAGGAGTTCCGCGACGCCTCGGGCAAGGAGACCCTGATCTTCGTCGACAACATCTTCCGCTTCACCCAGGCGGGGTCGGAGGTCTCGGCCCTGCTGGGGCGCATGCCCAGCGCCGTGGGCTACCAGCCGACGCTCTCGACCGAGATGGGCGAGCTGCAGGAGCGCATCACCTCGACGAGCCAGGGGGCCATCACCTCGGTGCAGGCGATCTACGTGCCCGCGGACGACCTGACCGACCCGGCGCCGGCGACCGCCTTCGCCCACCTCGACGCCTTCGTCGTGCTCAGCCGCGGGATCGCCGAGAAGGGCATCTATCCCGCCGTCGACCCGCTCGCCTCCAGCTCGCGGATTCTCGACCCGAGCGTCATCGGCGAGCGCCACTACCGCGTCGCCCTGCGCGTGCAGCGCACGCTGCAACGCTATAAGGAGCTCCAGGACATCATCGCCATCCTCGGCGTGGACGAGTTGAGCGAGGAGGACAAGCTCACCGTGGGCCGGGCCCGCAAGATCGAGCGCTTCCTGAGCCAGCCGTTCTATGTGGCCGAGATCTTCACCGGCTTCCCGGGCGTCACCAGCAGCCTCGACGCGACCATCGACAGCTTCGAGCGGCTCTGCGACGGCGAGGGCGACGACCTCCCCGAGAGCGCGTTCATGTACGTGGGCACGCTCGAGGACGCCCGCAAGAAGGCCGAGAAGATGAAGGCGAGCTGAGCGGAAGGACCCGCGCGCACGAGCCGCGGGCGCGAGCGAGCGGTCCGCCTGGCCCGGCAGGGAGCGGTGCCGGGGGCGGTCCCCTCCGTCCGATACCGATTGGCACGGCGCCCTCAGGGGGGTCAAAGGCCGGCATTTCAGCACCCCGCTCGCATCCTGTTCGCTAGCGGGCTGGTGACGCCGCGAGTAGGCTGGCGCCCGTTCCGCCCGGCATCTGCGCGCCACTCGGCGACGGGTCGCCCGGCCCCCCCTCATCCTTCGAAAATCCCGATCAGGAGAAGTTCCATGGCCATATCCCGATGCCTCTCGACGGCCGCCGCGGCCCTCGCCCTGTCGTGCACGGTCCACGCGGCCGACGTGCTGGTCCTCTCGAGCGGCGATCCCAGCCTCGACGCCCAGTTCGTCGCGACGCTCCAGGCCCACGGGCACACCGTCACCGTCGGGCCCCAGTGGCACTTGTTCGACGGCACCGGAGGCCTGGGCGCGCACGACGCCGTCCTGCTGCTGAACAACGCCAACTGGAGCGCCGGCGGCCCCATGCCCCCGAGCGGGCAGAACGCCCTGCTTGGCTTCATCGCCGGCGGCGGCGGGCTGGTCACCGCCGAGTGGACGCTGTGGAACCAGACGACCTCGAACGACTTTCTGGTCCTGGAGCCGGCGTTCCCCGTGATTCCGGCCTCGAGTTATCGCTCCACCCCGGACGTGACGTATCAGCGGGTGACGGCCAACCCCGTGATCAATGCCGGCCTGCCCGTAAACATCCTCTTCGCCCCGGACAACTTCGCCGGCACGGAGACCCTCTTTGCCCCCAAGGGCGGGGCGGCGGTCTTCTACACCAGCCTCGGCTACGGCGACGGGCTCATCGGATGGGGCTACGAGGACGGGCGCGTGGCGATGTTCTCGACCTGCATCGGCTTCGGGCAACTGGCCCACCCGGACTTTGCCCGGCTCCTCTCCAACACGCTCACGTGGGTCTCGGACACCGCCTGCCCCGCCGACTTCAACCTCGACGGCACGGTGGGAACGGGCGACGTCTCGGCCTTCCTGACCGCGTGGTTCGCCGACATCGCCAACGGCACTCTGACCGCGGACTTCAACAACTCCGGCGTCACGAACACGAGCGACGTCTCGGCTTTCCTCTCCGCCTGGTTCGCCGCCCTGGCCGGCGGGTGCTAGGACCCGAGCACTGGGCACTGGGCACTGGGCACTGGGCGAAGGACGATCGCGCCGCACTGGCACGAGCCGGGCGCGCCATCGGGCGGCCGGGTCACGGCATCCAGCCCGCGAACCGTCACCGCGCCGGACGCACGGGGCCCGGGAGGCGCTCCGGCTCGGTCGGCCGGGATAGCGCCCCATTCCGGGACGCCGCGCCCGGTTCGGCGGGCTGGGCGCGCCGGAAGTTGTTGTACTTCACGAACGCCGCGAGGTCCTGCTCGGTCGGGGCGCTGCTCTCCCAGGCGGCGCGGTAGAGGGCCCCGAGCATGCTCGCCGCGTCGGCCAGCCGGACCGAGATGAACTGCTTTCCCGGATCCCGGTCCAGCTCCCCGGTCTTCTCGAGCCGGTACAGGGGCTCGACCTCGCGGAACGAGCGCTCGATGTACGCGAGCGTCTCGGGCCAGGGATCGGCCGCGGTGACGGCCCGGGAGGCGTCGACCAGCGGGGCCAGGTTGTGCTCGTCGAGCCCGTGCAGGTCGACGATCGCCGAGTCGATGTAGGAGTGGATTCCCCCGCGCGTGGTGTACTGCTCGGGGTTGGGGCCCACCCAGCCGTGGTGGTGCTTCGTGGTGTGCAGGGGCTGGGCCGCGTCGCCCACGAAGTGGCTCAGCACGCCCATGTGGTAGATCACGTTCTGCTGGGCGAGCTCGAGCTGGTGAGCGCGGTCCGGCTCGCCGAGGGCCTCGACGGTGCGATAGATGAGCAGGCTGGCGCGGAGCTTGGCGTAGTGCTCGGCGATCGCGTGGGGGAGGAAGCCGGGCCACTCCTTGGCCGCCTCGGGGTCCTTGGCCGCGTCGTAGGGCTCGACGGACTCGGGGTGCGTGTGCTTGGCGATCGCCATGGCCCGGAGGTACTCGTTGCGCAGGGGCGGGACGGTCTGGAGCGTGAGCCCGAACTGCGCCAACAGCTCGACGTCGATGTAGTGGTCCGGGTCGTTCTCGTGCTTGAGGTAGCGGCTGGGGAGCCCGCGCCAGCGATCCGGCTCATTGGACTGCTCGGCCACCAGCTCGCGCGTGCGCGCGCTCCGCATCCACTCGGGCGCGTCGGCGGGGAGACCCTTGAGCGCCAGGTAGGTGATGGTGCGGTGCCCGTGGGCGCCCCATCCCAGGCCCGCCCCGGCCGCGCCGCACGCCAGGACCAGGCCGGCCAGCATCCGTCGCATGTGCTCTCTCCGTCACAGCCCCGCCACGCCCCTAGGCGACGCCCGCTCCAGCATATCCGCCCGGCGAGTTGGCCTCGGCCAGGAGCTGCTGGTGCTTGCGGAGGTACTCGAGCGTGACGGTCATCACCGTGGCGTGACTCCAGGTGAGGGGGCTCACGCTCATGGGGGCCCCGGTGTACGGGTGAAACTGCTCGGCCAGCACGCCCGAGGGCCGGGCCCGAGAGGCCGCCCATTCCAGCAGCGGCAGCGCCTCGGCGAGCTCCTCGAGGATGGTGGCCCGGGCGATCGCGTGCAGGGCGTGCCAGAGCGTGCAGATGACCCAGGGGTTGCCGGGCACGTCGTCGACCTTGTCGCGCTCCACCTGGTGGAAGTAGTCGCGCTCGTAGCGGGCGCACCCGCCCACGTCGGTCTTGATCCAGAGCGCGTGCCGGAGCGACTCCATCTCCGAGACCACCAGCGGGTCGGAGGCCTCGAAGGCCCCGAAGGCAAAGAGGGCGAAGTTGGCGCTGTCGCGGGTCATGTCCAGGCGGTAGCCCCCCTCGGGCAGGGGCGTGGCCAGCCGGGCGCAGCGCCGCGCCGAGGCGTCCCAGAAGTTCCTGGCCAGGGCGGTGCGCATCCGCGCCGCCGCGTCGGAGTATGCCGCCGCCTTGTCGGGCTCGCCGAAGTCGGCGGCGAAGCGGGCCGCGGCCCGCAGGGCCCCGATGGTGGCGGCAACGGTGAAGGTGTGGACGCCGCGCCGCTCCTCCCAGAGGTCCCAGGATGGCTTGGGAAGGCCGGAGGCGTCCCGGTAGTCGAGCATCCAGTTGGCGGGCTGGACGATCAGGGCCTGGTAGATGGGCTTGATGAACTCCACGTCGCGGAAGGCCTCGAAGTGCTGGCGGAGGGACCAGAGCACCAGGGCCGTCTCGTCCTGCTGGATGGGCAGGACCGCCTTGCCATCGATGAGCCACGGGTGCCAGCTCGAGCCGAGGTGCCCGGCGGGGGTGTACTTGTGCAGGAAGTAGCCGTTCTTGTTGATGACGCGCGCGCAGTAGCGGAAGAACTGGCGGGAGAGCTCGGATTGGCCGGCGAGGGTGAGGGCGTGGGCGACCAGGGCGCCGTCGCGGGGCCAGCAGTACGAGTAGTGGTCGCCCGCGAAGTGGGCGACGTCGCTGTCGTTGGCGGCGATGATGGCCCCGCGGTTGTCGATCTGGGTGCGGACGACGAGCATGCTGCGCACGTAAAGATCGCGGAGGCGGCGCGGGAGGGGCGAGAGGTCGACCGGCTCCTTGAGGGCCCAGAGGCGCCAGTAGGCCTCGGTGCGCGCCAGCAGGCGCTCCGGCCCGGTCTTCCAGATGAACCGGTTGAGGGCGCGCACGCTCTCGTAGCTGTTCCCGCAGGCGATCCACTGGCTCATGCTCGCCTGCCCGCCCGCGGGAACGAGCAGGTCGAAGCCCACGGTGGCGTCGACCGAGCCCTGGCTGATGGCGTTCCGGCCGAGCTTGCCGTCCTCGGCGTCGCGCCAGGTCCCCTCCGCCCCGCCCACGCGCTTGGTGCCGATGGCCCAGTGATCGATCCCGCACTTGTGCTGGTCGCATCCGTTGACGAGGAAGTACGAGTCGTCCTTGTAGAAGACCAGGCCGACGCTCTCGGGGTCGTAGTCCGCGGTGTCGCCGACGGGCGACTCCTTGATGGAAAAGTCGTAGTGAAAGAAGACCCGCACCTCGCGGTCGCGGCCCGCCAGGTCGCGGACGCTCACGCGGCGGAAGTAGACGGGCTCGGAGAAGTCGACGGCGTCGTTGCAGGTGAGCTCGACGCCCAGCTCAGGGTGCGTGAGGCGGACCTCGGTGACCAGGGTGTCGGGCTTGTAGCGGAGGTCGCGCTGCCAGGCCTCGTCCTCGAGCCAGGAGAACCGTCCGTCCACCCAGACGCCGAAGCGCTGCACGTGCCCGCCGGTGTGGTTGTAGCGGCCCACGAGCGGGTAGTAGAGGTCGCGGACGTGGTAGTGCTGATCGAAGGTGATCAGCAGGTCGCCGTTGCCGACGGGGATGTCGCGGGGCATGGAGGGCAAGCCTAGAGGCACCGGCGCGGGCGGGGGCCTGGTCAGCCCAAGTCCGGTTCCGTGAGGCCTTCCTCCGCATTCGCGCCGGCGAGTCCGAGGGCGGCGATGCGGGTGCGCAGGTCGCCCACGTAGCTGACGCGCAGTCCGAAGTTCTCCCCGACCTTCACCGCGTGCCCGGCGCCGATCGGCTTGTTGTTGACGAGCAGGGCGAGCTCATCGTCGGCGTTCTTGGCCAGCTCGATGATCGCCCCGGGGGCCAGGCCGAGGACTTCGCTGAGCCGCATCTGCCGGTCGCCCACGAGGACGATCAGCGGCACCTCGAGGCCCATGATGGCGCGCAGGTCGGGCACGGGGGGAATATCGGCCGGGGGGGGCCGCTCGGGCCAGCCGGGTCGGCGCGAGCGGGTGGCCGGCCTCAGCCGCGGCGGAGCGCCAGGATCAGCTCGACCTGGCCGGGGGGTCGTCCCAGGTGCTTGGCGATCTGGAGCGGGGAGAGGCCCTGCTCGGCGAGCTGGTACACCTGGTCGAGTGCCGGGTCGGGGCGGTCGCGCCCCGCCAGGACGACGGGCTCGCAAACGCCGGGCCCGGGCGGGGCGAGGGCCCCGGGCGGACCGGGCGGTGCGGCGGCGCTGGCCTCGAGCTCGGCGAGGCGTTGATCGGCGGCGGCGATGAGATGCTGGAGGGCCGCCGCACGGGCGTCGGCCTCGGCGGCGCAGCGCTCGGACAGCTCCTCGAGGTCGCGCATCAGGGCCCGAAGGTCCTCGGCCCGCCGGCGCGCCCGGGCGGCCCCGCGCGACTGCGCCGCCGCCTCGACCACGCGCGCCACCACGTACGCCACGACGCCGGAGCCCGCCATCGCCAGGATGAGGCCGAGCCACATCACGCGCGGACATGGTACCGGATGGACGGGGAAATCCTCTGTCCGGTAGGCTGCCCGCCGCGGGCAACGGCCCGGGAGCCAGACATGAACATGTCGCTGCGAGCCTGCACGTTGGTTGTGGTCGCTGCCTGGGTGCTCGCCTGCGGCGGGTGCGCGCACGCCCGAGGCGTGAACACCGGTATTGCGACGGCGCGGGTCGAGCCCACCTATCCACCCGGACCGCGCCGCAGCGGCCCGACGAACCTCGCGAGTCTGCTCAAAGACGCGGCGGAGCGGCCGTGGGTGTCGGTGATCCTGCGCCTGCACGTCGGCGGGGCCGGGGCGGGCGTGGCGCAGCAGGCGCCCAAGTCGATCGGGGCGGCGCAGGAAGAGTTGCTCCGCGGTCTGCGCGGGACGGGGTTCACCGTCAAGCACCTCTACAAGCACATTCCGTACGCCAACCTCGACGTCGACCGGGCGGCGCTGGCGCGGCTGACGGAGCTCGGGGTGGTGGCGGGGGTTTCCGAAGAAGTCGTGATGTCCCCCTTACTCGTGAGCAGCCCCAACGTCGCGGGCGCGAGCTGGTCGTTTCGCCAGGCACGGACGGGGGCGGGCGTGAGCGTGGCGGTGATCGACGACGGCGTCGCCGCGCACAGTTTCTTAGGGGACCGCGTGGTGCAAGAGTTCTGCGTGTCGGCGCCCTCGACGGACGGCACCTTCACGAGCGTGTGCCGGGGCAGTGCGTGGCTGGACGTGGGGCCCGGCTCGTCGAGCGAGGGGGCGCCGGAACCGAGCGACCACGGGACACACGTGGCGGGGATTGTGGCCGGGGATGGCAGCGGAATGGCGGGGATGGCGCGGCGGGCGGGCATCGTGGCGATCAACGCGACGTCGCTGGAGCGGGGTTCGGCGCCTCCG
This sequence comes from Phycisphaerales bacterium, assembly GCA_035628055.1. Lineage (GTDB taxonomy): Bacteria > Planctomycetota > Phycisphaerae > Phycisphaerales > UBA1924 > DASPKO01. The sequence goes on along the minus strand of DASPKO010000062.1, from coordinate 31,102 downwards.
AATGTTGTGTTTTTGTGGGGCAATGTGCTGGCGGCGATGGAACTTGTGCTGGATGTCGCGTCGTCGCGGAACGTGGTGGCGGTAAACCTGAGTCTTGGGGGCAGTCCCGACATATGCGGTGGCCGCGATGAGAACTTCCACGCGGTGCGCGACGTGGCGGCGCTGCTGCGTGCCGCCGGCGTGGCGACGGTGGCGGCGGCGGGGAACAGTTCGGAGGCGAACGCGATCGATTTTCCGGCGTGCGTGCCGGGGGTGATCTCGGTGGGCGCGGTGGACGACTCCGGCGCGGTGGCCGAGTTTTCGAGCAGCGGGGCCGGGCTGGGCTTGCTGGCGCCGGGCGTCGCGGTGGTTTCGTCGGTGACAACGGGCTTCGACTCGTATGAAGGGACGTCGATGGCCGCGCCGCACGTGTCCGGGGCGCTGGCGCTGCTCCGCGAGGCGTTCCCCGACGCGAGCATCGACGAGCTGGAGGCGGCCCTGCGCGTGTCGGGGCGGCCGGTGACGGACGCGCGGCAGGGGCGGGTGACGCCGCTGATCCAGGTGGAGGCGGCGATGGGCGTGATGGGGCCGCCGCACGTCTCGTTCTACCCGGAGTCGGGCAACCTGCTCGCGCCGGCGGTGATCGATGCGAACGTGCACGGGGGTGGCCGGGACATGGCGGCGTGGCTGACGACCAACGGGCAGGAGCCGCGCGAGAACGGAGCTGGCGCGGTGCGGCTGGATGGCCTGTTCGGTTACAACACCGTGACGCTCGACCGGCCGGGGCCGGTCACCGTGCAGGCCCGCGCGTTCTTTACCTTGCCGGACGGGACGCGGGTGGGCGGGCCGATCACGCGGGCGGATTACGTGATCCGTCCACGCGTGCCGGGGCCGGCGACGGTCATCGCGAGCGACGGCGAGTTCCCGGGCCGCGTGCGTGTGCGCTGGAGCGCCGTCGCGGGCGCACAAGGGTACGAGGTGTTCCTCAGCAGCATCGCGACCGATCCCGATCGCTTCGCGGTCCGTGTGGGATCCGCGCCCGGGTCCCTCACGGAGTTCGACTATACCGGCGCGGGGACGACCGGCGACGAGTTCTATTATTACGTCCGCGCGATCGTGGACGGCGATCCCACGCTGTTCGGAGGCCCGGACCTGGGCCGTCCCCAGATCGCCGCGATCCCGGTCACGGCCAGCGATGGGACAGAGCCCGCCGAGGTGCGGCTCACCTGGGACCCGACGCCGTGGAAGACGCCCGGGATCACGGCGGTGTACGAGGTCTACCGGGGGACGGGCCCGGCGGCGAGCGCCGCAGGCCTGCTGGCCCGGGTGGAGGGGACGTTCATCAATGAGTACCCGGCGGGGGTGGTCATCCGGCCGGCGGCGAAAGAGTACGTGGATCGCCAGGTGATGCCTGGACAGGTGTACTACTACTGGGTCAAGGGGATCGACGCGGGCGCGGTGTCGGCGCTGGGCGCGGGTGAGCCCGGGCACGCAGCGGCGCCGTAAACCCGGTGGCGCGTCCATGCAGCCCGGCGGTAGCATGAGGCGATGCCCGCCGGGCGGTTGAGCCGGAACGACCCCGCGGTGCGCCGGGTGCTGCACGCCTGGCGGCGGCTGACGTCGTCCCCCGGGTCGGCGCGCGTCGGATCGGGGGCGCCGACACTCGTCGCCTGCTCGGGCGGGGCGGACTCGACGGCCCTGGCGCTGGTGCTGGCGGCGGGCGGGGCGCGGATCGTGCTCGGGCACGTCGTGCACGACCTGCGGCCGGGCGCCCAGGCGGAGGCCGATCGGGACGCGGTCGCGGCGCTGGCCCGGCACCTGGGGGTGGGTTTCTGCGAGGGGCTGGCCGCCGCTCGGGCTGCCGGGGGGAATCTGGAGGCCGGGGCGCGGCGGCTGCGTTACGCGGTCCTGCGCGGGCTGGCGGCCGAGCAGGGGATGGGATTCGTGGCGACGGCGCACCACGCCGGAGATCAGCTCGAGTCGGTCCTGATGGGTCTGCTGCGCGGGGCGGGTCCGCGCGGGCTGGCGGGGATGCCGGCGCGGCGGCTGCTGCGCGGGCCCGCGCCGGCTGTCCGCCTGATCCGCCCGATGCTTCGCCTGGAGGCCGACGAGCCCCGCCGGCTGTGCCGGGTGGCCGGGCTGGCTTGGCGCGAGGACGAGACGAATCTGGACGTCTCGAGGCTGCGCTCCGCGGTTCGTCACCAGGTGGTGCCGGCGCTCGAGGCGGTCCGGCCGGGGGCGGCGCGGCGGGCCGCGATGAGCGCGACCCTGCTGCGCGACGCGGCGGCGGTCGTGCGCGCGGTGGCGGGAGCCTTGCCGGGGAACGCGGGCCCCCCGCAACCCGTGGCGGAACTGGGCCGCAACTTCGTCGGTTGGCGGCTGGCGCGAGAGGACATGCGCGCGGCGCGTGGTATCGTCGTGGGAGAGGCGGTGCGCCTCGCGGCGCGGCGGCTGGGTCTGGGGCTCGACTCCCTGGGCGCCGACGCGGTGGAGCCGGTGGTGCGGGCCGCACGCGACGTGGCGACGGAGCCGCGGCGGTTCGGGCTCGGGCGCGGGGGCGGGCTGGTGGTGCTGGTCACGGCGCGAGAGGTCGTGATTGCGGCGGAGCGGCGGGGGGAGCGGGCCGGACCGGGCCCGGGAGGGCCGAGATGACGACAAGCGGCGATGGAGAACTGGTGCTGCTGGTCGGGCACTGCGTGCCCGACTCGGCCCTGATCCGGTCGGGTATCCGGCGGGCGGCGCCGGACGCGCGGGTCGAGCGGGTCAACGACGCCGACGAGCTCCGGGACAAGCTGCCGGGGGCGCGGCTGGTGCTGGTCAACCGCGTGCTGGTCGGCGAGTTCGCGACCGAGAGCGGGGTGGAGCTCATCGGGAGCATCGCCCAGCAGAGCGCCGCGGGCGGGCCGGTGGTGATGCTCGTGAGCGATCAGCCGCAGGCGCAGAGGCAGGCCGAGCGGGCCGGGGCGAGCCCGGGCTTCGGCAAGTCGGCGGTGCATGCGCCGGAGACGACGCGCCTGCTGGCCGACGTGCTGGCTCCGGCACGCAAGGAATAACGCGGCCCTCCGGGCCGGGGGCCCCGGACCCGCAGATATCCTGGGGGCCGATGCGCCCCGCGGTATTCCTCGACCGGGACGACACGCTCATCGCGACGCGTGAGGCCACCCGCGACACGGCGTGGCCGGGCGACCTGTCCGACCCGGAACTCGTTCGCCTGCTTCCCGGCGTGCCCGAGGGTCTGGCCCTGCTCGGTGGGGCGGGCCTGGCCCTGGTGGTCGTGAGCAACCAGGGGGGCGTCTCCCGGGGCGCGTGCACGCTCGGCCAGGTCCGGGCGACGAACCAGCGGCTGCGCGAGCTGGTGCGGCGGGAGGCGGGCGTCGAGCTCGACGGCTTGTACTTCTGCCCGCATCACCCCGGCGGCAGCGTGTCCCCGTGGAACACGGAGCATCCCTGGCGCAAGCCGGCGCCGGGAATGATCCTGGCCGCGGCAACGGACCTCGAGCTCGACCTGACGCGCTCCTGGCTCATCGGGGACGGCGAGCGCGACATCGCGGCCGGCGTCGCCGCCGGGATCCCACGGGAGCGGGCCGTCCTGCTCGGCACCGATGAGCCGGACTTCCTCTCGGCGGCCCGGCGGGTTCTGACCGCGGAGGGCCGAGGATGAGCGGGCCCCGAGACCGGTACGCTCCGGGCGTGTCACGGGGCGGACCGGCCAGGGCGGAGAACGCGGCGCGGGTGCTCGTGGTGCTGCCGTCATGGATCGGGGACGCGGTGATGGCCACGCCGGCGCTGCGGCTGATCCGAGCGCGGTGGCCCGGGGCGTTCGTCGGCGGGCTGGCCCGACCGGGTATCGACCAGGTGCTCGCCGGCACGGACCTGCTGGACCAGGTGCACGTGGAGCGGGCGCGCGGCGTGATGGGGCCCAAGCTGGTCGCGCGCGCGGTGCGCCCGCTCCGCTATGGCGCCGCGGTGCTCCTGACCAACTCGTTCTCATCGGCGCTGGTGGCCCGGCTGGCGTTCATCCCGCGCCGCATCGGGTATGACCGCGACGGCCGGGGTCTGCTGCTCACCGACCGCCTGAGTGCGCCCCGGCGCGCCTCGGGCGGCTTCGCGCCCGTGCCCGCGGTCGAGTACTACCTGAACGCGGCCCGGGCCCTGGTCGGCGAGGGCCGCCCGGGAGACCCGGCGGTGCGGCTCGAGCTGGGCACGACGGCGCACGACGAGGCCGAGGCCGACCGCGTACTGCGCGAGGCCGGCGTGGCCCCCGGGGAGCGGCTGGCCATCCTGAATCCGGGCGCCAACGACCCGGCGAAGCGCTGGCCCGCGGAGCGCTTCGTGCGGCTCGGTCTCCACCTCGGGGCGCGCCCCGGGCTGCGGGTCCTGGTCAACGGAGGACCGGGCGAGCACGAGCTCGTGGCCCGGATGGCCGCGCAGGCACCGGTGATGATCGCGCTCCCGGCGCTTGGCCTGACCCTGGGAACTCTCAAGGCCGTGATCCGCCGCGCCGCCCTCCTGGTGACCAACGACACCGGGCCGCGTCACATCGCGGCGGCGTTCGGCGTGCCGACGGTGACACTCTTCGGACCGACGGACCCGCGCTGGACCTCGCTTCCCGAGGAGCCGCACCCGAGCAGACCGGGAACGCCCCGCGAGATCGGCCTGGTGGCCGACCCGTCCTTGCCTCCGGGCGAGGTGGCCGATGAGCATCCGGAACGGTGCCGGATCGAGAGGATCGAGCTCGAGACGGTGGTGCGCGCCGCCGAGACGCTGCTTTAGGCGGTCGGTCCCGTGCTCGCGGCCGGAGCCCCGGCGCCCAGGACCCGGCGCGCGAGGGCGGCCATCACGTTCTCGCCGTGGAAACCCGCCCCGAAGAGGAACCAGCGGGTCTTGGGGTACCGGCGGTCGAGGGTGTCGATGAGGCGGACCAGGCGCTGGTCGGACAGACCCAGGCCCGGGTCGGTCAGGTGGATCGAGCCGGCCTGCCGGTCGAGATCAACGCGGCCGGCGGCGGCGATCTTCACTTCTTTGAACACGTTCTCGTGGGCCCATCCCAGCCAGTGAAGGTCCGGCTCGTGCCGGGGCTGGCGCTCCTCCCGGATCTGGCCGCGGTCGTCGACGGCCCACAGAGCGATGGGGCCCGTCCGCGGGTCGTGACCGATGTGCTGGTATTCGAGACCGGGCATGCCCATGTCCTCGGGGGCCGGCCTCGCTCCGGGTCGGATCGAAGGGCCGGTGCCGTCTGTATCGGCTGTGACACGGGCATGGTTTAGACCCGGCGGGCGGTCTGTGAGCCCGGGAGTGCCCGACCCCGTGAACCGGGTTCTCATCCGGCGTCAACCCGCGGGCGACCCGATAACCCGTGCTTCAGAGCCCGGGTGCCTTCGCGATGGGGCGGTGGGCATGAGAAGTCCGCCCACAACCGCGGGGTGAGGTCTGCCCCGGCGGTGGCTGCCCTGTGTGGAAGCAGTCAACATTCCAGATGGGCCAGGTTCTGGCTCGTTCGCTCGGGGGGCTGATGTTGTTCGAAAGGGGGTCGGTGTGGACGTGGCCGAGGAACCCTTGCGCTCGGAAGAGCTGCGCGCCCTGCGCGTGATCGCACTTCACTGGATCAATGGCGGGCAACATGAGTTCGTCACTGTGACGGGGCTGGTGGAGTACGGACTGGACCGCGACGAGGCGGTGCGGGCCCTGGACTGTCTGGAACGCCGCGGCTGGCTGGTGCGGGGGCACGACCAGGGGCTGGGGCCCGACGATCCCGGCGTGCTCACCGCCGAGGGCCTAGCCCGGGCACGGGCCCTCGAGGCCCGACCGGGCGCCGGCCCCGAGAGTGCCGGCAGGCAGGTCGTGGCGCGGGAGCGGCCGGAAGTCGAGCCGGGGTGACGCGGGGGCGGCCCGGGCGCGCCGGGCCGGCAGGTGCCGGCCGGAACCGGCTGCGCGCGGCCGCGCCGGGGTAGGCGGGACCGGGCGAGTGAAAAAGAACCCCGGGCGCGGGCCCGGGGTTCTGGTGGAGCGTGGGACGGCTCGCCGCGGGCCCGCGCCTAGCACCCGCCGGCGGCAATCGCGGCGAACCAGGCCGACAGGAAGGCCGTGATGTCGCTCGTGTTGGTCACGCCGTTGCCGTCGAAGTCGGCGGTGAGGGTGCCGCCCGAGATGTCGGCGAACCAGCGGGTGAGGAAGGTGGAGACGTCCGCCGTGGTGACCGCGCCATCCTGGTTGATGTCGGAGGGGCACGCCGGCGCCGACGCCTCGCCGTAGATGACTATGTCGTCGAGGTTCCAGCCGGTGTAGTTGGTTGAGCTGTTGGTGACGCCCATGGCCCACCGGATTCGCACCGAGGCCTGACCGTCGGCGAGCGAGGAGATGTCGTGGGCCTGGAGCGACCAGGCGGTCTCTTGCAGCGTGGGCCCTGTGAAATCCCAGATCGTGGTCCAGGTGGTGCCGTTGGTGCTGAGCTGCACGCTGGCGTGGTCGAAGGTGGCGGACTGGATCTGCAGCCAGCGGCGGTACTCGAGGCGGGTGTTGCTGACGCCGGTCAGGTCGAGCGCCGGCGTGGTGAGGTAGCGCGGCGGGTTGAGGTTGTTGGCGTAGTTCCCCGCGAGGTTATAGCCAAAGACGCTCCCTCCGGTGAACCCGGCGGGGGGATCACCGGCGCCCGTGGGGGCGCCGTACGCCCACTGCCCCTCGCGGAGGAAGCCGGGATCGGTGTCGAGCATGAAGGCGTAGGCGGCGACCTTCACCAGGACGGTGGCCGTGTTCGAGTTGCCGCCGCCCGGCGGCGTGCCGCCGTCGCTCGCGACGTACGTGAAGGAGACGATGCCGGGCGCGGCGGACGCGGTGTAGCGCACGACCTGCCCGCCCCCGACGAGCGTGTAGGGAACGCTCACGATGGGGCCCGCGCCGGGGTCGGAGAGCACGCCCGAGGCGGGGAGCGAGGTGACGATGTAGGAGAGCGTGGGACCCGGCTGGCCGTCGTCGGTGGCGCTGAGCTGGACATTGACGAGCTGCGAGCGGGCCACCACCGCGGTGACGTCCGAGGCGAGCGGGGGAACGGGCGCGGGCGGCGGGCAGAGGGCGAGGTTTGCCAGGTCGGTCTCGAGGAAGTCGACGTCGAGACCGGTCCCGGCGGAGAGGCCCGCGATGCCGTCGAGCGCCGCGACGGCGAGGTAGCTGACGACGATCCGTCCGTCGAAGAAGAGCTCGATCTGGAGGGTGTTCTGATTGGTGGTCCCGTACTCCGGCACGTTGAGCCACGTGATCGCCACGCGGTCCGAGAGCTGGCGCCAGGAGACCTGCCCGCCGGAGCCGGGGTTCAGGTCGTCGTAGAGGGCCGAGATGCGGGCCTGTGCGAAATGCTCCGTGAGGCTCTCGGTATAGTCGGTCGAGGCCGTGTCGAAGGTGATGTACCCGTTGGAGCCGACCCAGAAGGTGCTGTACGTCTGGCCGTAGAGGCTGACGGTGGCGCCGCCCGTGAGCGTGACCTGCGAGTACGAGTCGTCCGAGAGCGTCAGGAGCGTCCCCCCCGTCGGGCTGGTGGGCAGGCCGGTGATGGCCTGGCGGCACGCGGCGTAGAAGTCGTTGGAGCCGTTGGGGGTGAAGCGGAAGCTCTTGTTGTCGAGATCGTTGTCGGAGCCGAACTCCTCGGTGAAGAAGTCGGGGACCTCGGGGGTGGTCAGGCTGAAGCAGGCACCGCCGTTATTGTCCACGGCCAGGTTGCCCGCCGCGTCGGTCGCCTCGACGACGAAGAAGTAGCTGGTGTCGTCGACGAGGCTGGTGAGATCGACCGAGGGTGAGCCGGAGAGCTGGAGCGACTCCGCGGTCGTGTCGAGGGCGCCGCACGCCAGCCCGTACCGGACGGTGGCGCGGACCGGCTCGCTGGCCGTAAGGGCCACCGTGGCGGCGCGGGGCTCGAGAACCGGGACCGTGACGCCGCTGATGACCGGGGGCAGACAGTCGACCGTGGCGGTCGCGGTGAGCAGGATGTTGCTGCCCCCCTGCCCGTCGCTGGCGTCGGTGTAGGCGAGCGTGATGGTGTCCCCGTGGGCCACCTGCAAGGCGCCGGCGCCGGGCCCCGACGAGAGCGGGAACGAGGCGATGAAGGTCGCGGCCTGGGGCGCGACCTCGGTCAGGGTCACGACCTCGCCCGCGGGCTCGGAGGTCGAGCTGAGCGTCACCTGGACCGTGTCGAGGGCCGTGTCGCTGAGATTGAGGTCGCAGTCGACGACGCGGAGCGTGGCCTGGGCGGAGCAGGGGAACTGGGTGTTGCTCAGGCTCACCAGCCCGGAGCTGGAGCAGTTGACGAAGTACGGGGTGGCGACGAGGGAGAAGACCTGCGGGCCCTGGGGAACGGTGGTGCCGGAAACCTCGATCGTCCAGCCGCCCGGCTCGGGATTGTTGACCACGACCTGCTCGAGGTTGTTGCGGTGGTCCTCGGCGGTCTGCACCGCCGCGGCGCTGGGATTGGTGGGATTGAGCGTCCAGGGGTAGTGGCGCACGCCCGAGGGACTGCGGACGATCAGGTCCAGGTCGTTGACCAGGCTCGGGATCGTGACGGGGGTGCCCGGCGCGTCGTCCCAGGCCAGGGTGGCCTTGAGCTGGGCGTCGCCGGGGTTCACCACCACCGTGGCCCGGTAGAGCTGGCCCTGCGCGACCGTGCCCTCGGTCCAGTTGCCGCTGCGCACGAGCTCGACGGCGTTGACGGCGCGGACCGAGCCGTAGCCGGTCTTGTAATCGGGGCCGACGGCCTCGACGTCGTGCGCGGAATGGGCGAGGAACGTCTTGAGCGAGGAGTTGCGGAAGTCGGGCTGGCCGGGGAAGTTGGCCCGGTAGTCCTGGAGCATCAGGGCGCCGATGCCACAGACCGTGGGGCTGGCCATCGAGGTCCCGCAGTACGAATCGAAGCCGGTGGTGCTGACCGTGGACGTGACGCCGCCGTCGCCACCCGACTCGCACCCGGGCGCGGAGATGTCTGGCTTGAGGCGGCCGTCCTCCGTGGGACCCCAGGAGGAGAAGGAGGTCATGGAATCGTCGTTCGAATTCAGGGCGCCGACGGTGACGTGGTTCTTGGCGGCGGCGGGGGGCGCGATGCTGTAATACTGCCCGAAGCCCTCGACATTGCACCGGCTCCCTTGGCGCTCGTTGCCGTTGGCCCACACGATGCGGAAGGGCCGGCCCAGCGAGCCGCGGACGATGCCGTCGATGAGCGCGTCCGTCACGCCGTAGTCACCCTGCATGAAGCAGGCGTACCCGTTGCTCTCGACGTTGGAGCCGATCGAGTTGTTGGCGATGTCGGCGTCGTGGGTGTTGATGCCGCTGGAATAGTCCGCCTCGAGATCGCCCGGGTCGCTGTAGAGGAAGCCCTGGACCAGCGCGGCCTGGAAGGCGAAGGAGACGAACTGAACATTCGGGGCCATGCCCCGGTGGGTGTTGCCCGCGGTGGGCGCCCCCGAGCTGCCGATGGTGCCGCCGACATGGGTGGCGTGGCTGTGGAAGCCGGCGGTATCTCCGTAGCTCAGGCGGGTGCCGAATCCGACGTGCCCCTCCATGCGCCCCGCGTCGTAAACCATCGCCTTGATGCCGGTGCCGTCCAGGCCGTAGGGCGCGGCCTGGAGCGTGTTGGCCCCGACGCGGGCGCGGTTGGAATCGTTGTTCGGGCCCAGCGGGGGAAGCGGCGGCTCGATCCAGAGGACCGAGTCGTCGGCGGCCAGGGCCGTGAGTGCCGAGGCCGGCAGGTGCACCACCGCCGTGTTCACAGTGAAGGCCGTGGAGCGGACGAACCCGCCGTGAGCGCGGGCGACGGCCTCGGCCTGGGCGGGGGCGACGTCCGGGTGGAGCTGGACGTACACGGCGACCTGGGGATCGAGGCCGGCGGCCCGGAGGTCGGCGAGGCGGACGCCGTCATCGACCACCGCGATGCCGTCGAGCTTGGCCTGGCCAAGTGCGATCATCGGGATGCTGCCCGCGAGCAGGACCGGGTGGAGCTTGTGGTCGGGATGGATGGGCGTGGCGGCGACCAGGGGCGCGGCCAGCACGGCGGCATCGGCCTGAACGACCGCAGCCAGGCGGGCGAAGTAGGCGTTCGCTCCGAGATACGTCTGCAGCTCGACGCCTGCGGCGGCCAGGGCCGCACGCTCGTCATCGAGGACCGGGCGCGAGAAATACACCACCACGTGCCGGCGGGCCGAATCCTTTGACAGCTCGGCGAGCACGGGAGCGAGCTGCTCGGCCTTGAGACGGGCCGGGAACTCGGCGGGACCCGAGCGCCACTGAACCTGGGCCGAGGCGCTTGCCTGGAGGCCGCCCACGGCCAGGCCGCAGGCAAGGACAAACGCACAGGCCCGTGCCCGCGCCGTGGGCGGGGCGGCAGCGACTCGGTTGGTCATGAGGTCCTTCTCGAGAAAAGGGGTGCGGTGGCCGCTGGGGCAGAACGCCCTGCGGCCGCGGAAGCATTCTGGCCCGCGCCGGGGTCTAGGGCAAGGTACGGGGACGAAATGAGGTTGGGAACCACCGCGAACCAGGGGCCGACGAGGAGGCCCGTCAACCGAGCCCTCTTCGCCGTGCGCCCGGGCGGGGTTGCGGGCGGAACCGCCCTCGCGATGCTCAATTCCGCGGCATCCCGCCCTCCGAGGAGCGCGCCTGTTCGGGTTCAAACCGGTGGCGCGGCGCACGTGCCGGTGCTGGCTTCGGGCACGGCGTGACCACACTCCGGGCACGTCGAGCCGAGCGCGGACCCAACTCATATCCGCAGCTCGGGCAGAGCCCGGCGGCGAAGCGCCAGGGCGAGCATTGCCAGCTCCCGCGGAGAAAGCGGAACGGGGCGCACGCGCCATGCTGGACGGCGGTGCGCCCCGTGCCGCGGTTACCAGAACCGAAGGATCAGCACCCGCCCTGGGCGATCGCCGCGAACCAGGCCGAGAGGAAGGCGCTCACGTCGGCCGTGTTGGTGACGCCGGAGTTGTTGAAGTCGGCGGTGCGGGTCCCGCCGGAAATGTCCGCGAACCAGGCGGTGAGGAACGCGCTGATGTCCGCGGTGGTGACGCTGCCGCTGCCGTTGAAGTCCGCGGGGCAGGCCTCGCCCTGGAGCGCGGCGAAGAGGTCGCGGAATCCCTGGGCGTCGGAGTTCTCGGTGACGTTCAGGAACGCGTCCGGGGCGATGGCCCCGTCGTCGGGGTCCTCGATGATCGGGCAGAAGAACCAGCGCAGCGCCGTGGTGCCCGCGGGGGGCACGACGTTGGTCACCAGGCCCATGTCGAGGAGGTCCTCGATCTCGCTGATGGTCTTGATGATCGGGGTGCCATCGTTGTCCAGGCCGTTGCGGGCGGCCAGCTCGGCGAGCTCGGCCTGGGCCTCCGGGGTCTGCATCGCCTCCGGGACGTAGCGGACGATGTTCACCTGCCAGATGCCGAGGGGGTTGTTGCTGAAGTACCCGTTGCGCATGTCCGCGACCGAGTCCTGCCGCTTGGGGAAGACCGAGTACAGCGGCGCCCCCGCCTTGGGGAACTCGTAGACCTTGTACTCCTCGGCGATCTCGCGGGCCTCCTGGCCGGCGGCGTCCGGCGTGAAGTTGTTCTCGCGCAGGATGCCCGTCACGTAGAAGAACCAGCGGTGCCCGCTGTGGTCGTAGGTGGCGGCGTGCGAGAGGATCCGGACGTTGTTGAAGTCCGGGCCGTTTTCACGGTTGTCGATGACGCTCCCCGGCGGGTTCCCCACGGGGCGGCCGATCAGCCCGACCGGGTTGATGCCGTTCTCGAGATAGAACGAGTTTGAGAAGTCGAACGGCGGGAGGTTGTCTCCGGCCAGGGACGGGGCGGCGGTCACGGCCAGCACCGCGGCGGTCAGGAAGTTCTTGATCATGGTTCTTCTGGTCTCGCTTGAATGGGTGTTGAAACAGAACGGCACTCGCAGGTTTGCTTGCAAATGCCGGGCCGGGCGTCGTCCGGCCACCATCCGCCGATCCGCCCCCCGTTCGGGCACCTCGCCCGGTCAACATCCGCCCGCGGCCACCGCCTGGAACCAGGCGGCCAGGAAGGCCGAGATGTCGGCGGAGCTCGTGACGCCTGAGTTGTTGAAGTCTGCGACCGTCGTGCCGCCCGAAAGATCGGTGAACCAGTCATTGAGGAAGGCCGTGATATCGGCGCTGGTGACGGTGCCCGAGCCGTTCCAGTCGGCCGGGCAAGGCGGGGTGACGGTGAGTGTGGCGGAGGAGCTGGTGACGCTGCCGCACGGGTTTACCACAACACAGGAGAACGAATCGCCGTCGTCGGCGAGCGCCGCCGGGACGAGGTGGAGCGTCTGGGTGGTGGCGCCGGAAACCGCCCCGCCGTCGACCAGTTCGGAGCCGTTCCTGAGCCACTGGTAACCGACGGGCCCGAGGCCCGAGACGAGGATCGAGAAGGTCGCGGGCTCGCCGCTCTCCACCAGTTGTGCGGCGGGCTGCTGCGTGAAGGACGGGACGCACGGCAGCGGGCCAACAGTACACAGCACCGTCTCTCCATTAGAGATGATCGCTTCATTGTGCGACCAGAGCAGGTTCGTGAAGCCAGTTGCGACATCTTTAATTCCGGCCGTGGCGCTGCCGCCGAAGCTGTTCCCGCCCATCCCCACGTCAACGTCTGGAAAGAAGAGGCGAATCTCACCGGCGTTGCCGCCCGTGTTGAGCTGGAGTGCGGCGCGGAACGTCGCCGTGCCCGGCGCGGAGGTTCCCCCCGGGTAGTGCCGAACGTTGGTCCACTGGACGATCAGCCAGTCGGGAACCCCGTCACCAGACACGTCGAGGAGCCGGTACAGCACCGATGCGCCCGGGGCGGCCGCCCCGCCCGAGATCCAGTCGTCCCAGAGCGCTGCGATGGCGGCCTGGGTCGGGGTGCCAAGCAGTGGGCCATTCTCGTAGGCACTTGAGCCGGAGCCGGCCGAGATCAGGCCGTTGGTGGAGACGTAGAGCTGGGACGCCGTATAGACCGCGCCATAGAAGTTGAACTGATTGACTCCCAAGCCAACGGCGGCGAAGCCGTCGTCCGCGTTGGAGAAACTGAGCATGACGACGCCCGCGGCGCCCGCGGCGAGCACAGGAAGCGCGTCCCCCGGCGTGTTGATGGCACGGTAGCCGAAGCTGTTGGGTCCGATGGGCCCCGTCCCGGATCGGATCGTGAAGGCCGCGCTGTACCGATCGTCCGCCTCGCCGCTCACGCCGTCGGAGTCCTGGTCCATCAGGTTACCCTCCGTGTCGCGGATGGCCGGCCCCACGACCAACGTGTAGGTACCGGAGGTCGATTGCTCTGGAAAGGTCACGCGCGCGGTATTCCCCTCGATGACCTCGACCGAGGTCGCGTTGATGGGTATTGAGCCATACCCAAACACCAAGTCGTCGAGCGTGAACGTGGAGCCATCGATCGGCCGGGAGAACGTGATCTCGATATTCGAGACTGGGCCGGGGACGGTGCCGAGAGGCGTGTGGAGGAGCCCGCGGAAGCCCGGAATGACGAAGACACCGCCATACACGTCCGCCGGCTCGCCGGGGGTGCCGTCTCCGTCCTGGTCCATCGCCTGCCCGCCGGTGCTCAAGATGTTGGGACCGATGGACACGGCGTAGGTGCCGGCGACCGTCTGCGCGGGGAAGCTCACGCGGAAGGTGACGTTGCCGTCCACGGGACTGACCGCAGAGGCGTCGATGGTGCCGCCGGGCCCGACCAGGGCCGCGTCGGCCGCGGTGAACGTTGAGCCGTTGATTCCCTGATTGAACGTAAGATCAACGTACGACACGGGGGGCAGGGCCGTGCCCGAAGGGCTCGAGGAAAGCACCCGCAGGCCAGTAGGAGGCTGCGAGGTCAGGACGACCGGCACGCGTAGCGTGTTGTTCGTCTCGTTGGTTTCGAGAAGGTTGCCCCGCGGATCAGCCACGGCTTCCAGCCAGTAGGTCCCATTTGGAATGCCCGTGAGATCAATCGATTGTCCCGCGAGCCCCGACGCCTGGATGTCGGCCCATCCCACCGAGAGCCCATTCAAAACCGGCCCGCACGAGCCGTAGACCCCCCCCGGAGGAGAGCCGGGCAACCCCGGGTTCCAGTGGGTGAGATCAAGAACGCAGAAGCTGGTGTACTCACTGGACCGCAGCACGGGGCCAACGGACTGTTCCGGCGGCCGCACGCGCAGCCGGTACTCGGTCCAGCCGTCAAAGTGCAGGTCGCTGTGGGCCGCGTGGTACACATGGCGACCGGCAAGCCGATCGGTGAAGCCGCCAGCGTTGTTGAAAACCCGCTGCATCACCTGCTGCGACTGAGTGCCATCGGGCTCGGTCTGAAGACCGCCGCCCGCGTAGAAGTGCAACGCTCCCATCCCGCCGTTCCCTACGCCAGTGGGAAATCGGATAGCACCCCCGCTGACGGTGTACGTGTTCAGGTACCCGGGGAGGACCTGTAGGTCGGGGGGCATCGGAGTCTGCGCCCGCGCCAGCGAGGAGGCGCCGAGAAGACCGCTGAACCAGCAGGAGGCCGCTAGCCACAGCGAGAGTGTGCGCTGGCGATCAGGCGAGGGAAGCCGCAGAGCGCTGTATAGAAGCAATGGCGAATACTCCGGCCGGTGTCGGGCGCAGGCGAGCGAGCCCTCGTGGCGTCGCTGGGCCGGCCAACCCGTAGCCGGTGCAGGGCAGCCTACCCGCGCGGCCGGGAACTAGGAAACGCCTTTCTCGAATTGGCGCGCCCGCGGCCGCTTCGAGCATTCGCGGGTGGTGTCGCTTACGGTCGTTTGGCTGCGGTGCGTGAGTGGCAACCGCTCGGCCTCAGCAACCGCCGGCGATAGCTCCGAACCACGCGCCGAGGAACGCGGTGATGTCGGCGGTGGTGGTCAAACCCGAGTCGTCGAAGTCGGCATCCAGCGAGCCGTTGGCGACGTCCGCGAACCACGCGCTGAGGAAGGCGCTGACGTCCGCGGTGGTGACGGAACCGTCGCCCCCAAAGTCGGCCGGGCAGGCCCCCGCCCCGATGACGCGGGTGCCGCCCCGGTAGACATTGGGATACTGGGGCGTGAGCGCCGAGTAGAAGACGAGGTAGCGGTCGTCGCCCAGCACGCCGAGGCGCGGGGCGCCCTCGCTCTCGGGGCTGACGTGGACGGGAAACCCGACGCCGTCGAGGCTGGCACCCGAGGCGTCGAGGCGGGCGCCCCAGACGTCCGCGCGCGAGGGCTCGAGGGGGTTCTGCCCGCTCTCGTGCCGGTAATCCGACCACGCGAGGAAGTAGCTGTCGCCGTCGGAGACCAGCCGCGGCGCCGCCTGCGAGTCGGGAGCGCTGAGGACCAGCGTCTCTGGGGTCAGGGCGATGCCCTGGCTCGTGAACTGGCGCGCAAAGAGGTCGCGACCATCAGGACCGTCCTCACGGTAGACCACCAGGGCGGCATCGCCGATGGCGGCGACGGTCGGGCTGGAGGCCCCGCTCTGGCCCGGGGCCACGGTGCCGTGCCCGCGGGTCCCGTCGGGGCTGATGAGCTCGAAATCGATGCCGCTCTCGCCGGCGGGCGGGAAGTCGGTGTAGACGACGAAGAAGCGCTGGGCCCCGGGGGTCCCGACGGGGCTGATCTGCGGCGTGGTGAAGCCGCCGAGCTGGTTGGTGTGCAGGTCGAAGCTGGGCCCCGTGGGGTCGAGCACGGTCATGTCGGAGCCCCGCACGCGCGCGTAGCGGAGGTAGGGGCGGTTGAAGCTCTGCCGCGAGTATCCGGCCACGAGGAAGGTGTCGCCGATGGCGCTCACCTCCACCGAGAGCATGTTGACCACCTCGAGGTCCTGGACCGGGAGCACCGGGACCGGGGCGGGGTCGAGGAAGGCACCGTCATGGAGCAGCCGGCGCGCCCAGGCCTTGCTTCCCGAGGGCCACGTGATCATGTACATGGCGCCGTTGCACGCGACGGTGGGGACCCCGGCGGAGCTCGGGAACGTGTAGGCGGCGACCTGGACGGGCTCGGGATCGACAACCTGGCCGGCGCTGTCGAAGCGTTGCGCGAGGATGCGCTGCACCGCCGCGCTGGAGCTCCAGTAAACCAGCACGCCCGACCCGTCGGGGCGCGTCGCCACCCCGCCGGCGCTCTGCGTGGGCACCTCGACACTCACCAGCTCGCGCGGCTGCGGGGGCGCGCCCGGCATGAGCCGCGAGCCCCAGACGTTGTAGTCGGCGGGGACGGCGTTGTCGTGCCAGAGGACCTTGGCACCGCCCCCCACCAGCTCCGCGACCGCGGGTCCGAAGGAATATGGCGCGCTGGCAAACCCGGGCGCGGGCGGGACGGTAAGGGGGGCCGGGTCCACCGGCGCCAGGGCCGCGCTATACCGGCGCACCAGCAGGGTGTTGCTGCTCGTTCCGGGCTGGACGTGACCCAGCACCCACGACTGCCCATCGAAGCCCGCGCCGAACTCGCGCGCCGCCGCGGCGGAGGCGAGGAGGTGCCCCGCCGCGTTGGCCGGGGTCGGCGCGCCCGCCGGAAGCCGGAAGCCGTAGAGCGCCCCGGCGGTCGACTGCGCGACGATGAGCGCGTCGGCGCCCCCGGCCGCCGGGCGCGCCGCGGCGTAGCGCTGCGCGTCCCCGGACCCGACGTTGAAGAACGCGGGCGTCAGCGGGGTCATCTGCGTGTCGTAGCGCCGACCCCAGATGTCGTGGTTGTCGCCGTACATCGTCCCGAAGCGCATGCTCAGCAGGAACCCGTCGGCGAGGCCAACGATCTCCGGCTGGCCCGCGTCGGCGTACTGGGCCGTGTTGGTGAGCGTCAGCGGGGTGGTGGTGAGCTTGACGCCGGCGGGCGAGAGGCGGTGGGCGCGAAGCACCCGCACGTAGGTCCCAGCCGACTCGGACCAGACCACGGTCCAGTTGCCGTCCGGCCCCGCGGCCACGGCGGGCCACTCCGGCGGGTTGTTGCTGTCCGGGTCGACCTCCTCGGAGGTGCGGATGACAATAGGCGCCTGGTCGAGGACGGCGCCCGAGGGCGCGACGCGCACGCCGAAGATGTACGTGGTCGTGTACAGGCCGCTGGCCGAGACGGTCTCACCGGGGTAGACGACCAGCCAACTCTCCCCATTCCAGGCGACTTGGGGGGACCGGGTGGCATTCCGCGGCAGGGCGGCGTTGGGCCCGATGCGGTCTCTGGCGATGCGGATGGGAGACGAGTCGATGACCTGGCCGCCGGCGTCGAGGCGCGCCCCGCGGATCTCGGTCTGCTCGTACCACACGACGAATGTCTGGTCACTCCCCTTCGCCGCCGCCGGCCGCTCCTGGCCGCCGGGCGCCGGGCCCGGGACGGCATCGCCCGGAAGCAGGGTGAGCGGCGACACCGGCGGTTGGGCGGCCGCGCCCGCCCCAAGGAGCAGGGATGTAGCCACGACACAGCAGACGCGTCGGAACGGCATCGGACCTCCAGATTTGGAACAGAACTGGCCCGGAATGGATGGGAACGTGGAGCCGCGGCCCGCACAGGCCGGGGAGCCCCGGGCGCGCCGCTGTGCCCGCCGGGCCCATGCAAGAAACGTGCCGGGCGAACGGAGCCCGAGCGCAGGGCAGGTCCCTCCGGCCCGGGCCCGCGCCAGGCGGATCACGGCGAAAGATTCCGCCAGCGCGTCGTGGTGTCCGGCGCGTTGTGGTGTCCAGCGCGTTGTGGTGTCCGTGTCAGGCCCCGTGCCCATCCCGGGCGACCTAGGCCGCCGAGGCGAACGCTCAGCAACCGCCGGCGGCGACCGCCTGGAACCACGCCCCGAGGAACGCGGTGATGTCGGCCGTGGTGGTCGCGCCGGAGGCGTTGAAGTCGGCCAGGTTCGTGCCCGTTGCCAGGTCGCCGAACCAGGCCACCAGGAATCCGGAGATGTCGCCGGTCCCGACGAGCCCGTCCCCGTTCCAGTCGGCCGGGCAGGGCGGGGCCGGCACGCTGAGGGCGATCCAGTCGTCGCTGGCATCGACCTCCGAGAGGGCTCCGGGAACGGGGGCGGGGAAGACCGTCGCCACCACGAGGTCGCCCGGCGCGAGCGCCGGCACCGGGTATGCCACCAGGAACTCACCGTCCCCGAGGTGCGTGGTCCGCTCGGTGAGCGTGACGCACAGACAGTTGAACTCGTCGATCGGGGTGCAGTACGCCGGCGAGGGGCAGTTGGCGGCACAGAAGAAACTGCACATCGCCGGCTGCAAGGGGCCCTGCGGGATCCCCGGCCCCATCACGATCCGCTCGGTCGTTCCGCTCTCGGGCACCACCGAGCCGTTGACCGTGACCCCGAGCGCGAAGCTGAGATCGCGCGTCGCGTCGGGTGTGCTCGTGACTCCCACCACCGCCGACACGGTCCCCGTGGTCCCGTCCGCGGAGGGCGCGTAGCTCACGCTCCGCACGGCACGGTTGTAGGCCGGCGGCGTCACGCTCCGTACCACGAGGTTGTCGGTCGGGTCGATCTCGGGGACGCCGCCCACGGCCTCGGCCGCCCCAACCGCGGCCTCGAGGACATCCCCCACCGACAGTGCGGGCACGGTGAAGGTGACGCGGTAGTAGCCCCCGCCCAGGTTGACGGTGCGGTTGGTCAGCGTGTCGCAGAGACACATGATCTCGTTGAGCGGGATGCAGACGCTCGCCGGCCCGCAGCTCATCACGCAGAACACCTGGCAGTAGGCCGGGCCATTCGGCACGGTCGGGATCCCTGGGCCCACGACGATCCGCTCCACGCCCCCGCTGCCGGGCAGGGGCGTCCCGTTGACCGCCACCGCCACAGCCAGGCTCAGGTCGCGCGGCCCCGCGGGATCGCCCTCGACTCCGACGATCGTCACCACGTCCCACCCCGCGCCATCCGCCGACGGGAGGTAGTGCACGCTGTGAACGGAACGGTTGTGGGCGGGCGGCGTCACGCTGATGGCGGCCCAGTCGTCGCTCCCCTCGAGCTCGGGGAGCGCCTCGGGGATCGGGGCGGCGAAGACGCTCGCGGTTATGACGTCGCCCGGGACGAGCGCGGGCGCGGCGAACGTGACGCGGTAGTACCCGCCGCCGACGTTGGTGGTAAACGCGGTCAGCGTGTCGCAGAAGCACATGACCTGGTCGAGCCAGAAGCACACTCCGGCGGTGCAGCTCATGGCGCAGAACGCGTCGCAGACGGCCGGCCCGGGGGGGTTGGGGATGCCGGGTCCGAGGATGATCCGCTCGACGCTCCCGCTGCCGGGCAGCGCCGTGCCATTGACGGTGATGGCGACGGAGAGGGAGAGGTCGCGCACGACGTCCGGGTTGCTGCGCACCCCCACGAGCGCCGACACCTGCGCGGACGATCCGTCCGCCGAGGGCGTGTACGTGACGCCCTGCACGAAGCGGTTGTAGTCGGGCTGGGCGAGGGCGGCCCGGGAGGCGAGCAGCACGCCCACGACCGCGAGGCCGAGCCGCTGCGCACGGGTTCGAAACGCGGGGGTATTCATAGCTTCTTCTCGCGTGCGGTTCCCGGCGTCTGCCCGGGATGCCGCGGCATCGGGCGGGCTCGGCGCGGCTGGGGTCCGCCGTCCCCGCAGCATAACCGGACGCGCCGGCGCACCCAAGGCCCCCTGGCGGTCGCGGCGCCGGGTTCGGGGCGTTGCTCGGGCCACCGCGGGCTCGGAAGGGCTCCGGCTGCCCCAGGCGAGGCAGGTACGGAGTCAGTCCCGCCGGGAGCGGACCGGGCCGCGCGGGCGGCACTCGTGCGCGCCGGCGGCGGCGGACCCGCGGGGCGTGTCGTCCAGCTCCGGCGCCGACCCGAGGTGGGGCGAGCCTTCCTGCTTGCGCTGCGCCCGCGGGCGCTCCTGGGGCGGGCGATCGTCCTGGCGGCTCCGGAAGGCCTGCCCCTTGACGAGCCCCACCACCACCTCGATGTCGCCCGGGGTCACCTCACCGCGGCGGGCCAGAAGCCCCTGGACCGCGACGACGTCCTCGTGGAGCTGGTCGACGGCCCCGGCAACGCGCTCCAGCAGCACGTCCTTGTAGCTCCGCGTCGGCGGGAGCGGCTCGGACTCATCCAGGTGAATGGGCCCGCGGCCCAGCAGAATCCAGTTCAGGCTTACGCCGAAGTTCAGGGCCACGCACATGACGAACTCGACCGAGGGCGGATCGCCGATGAGATAGCGGCGCGTCGACTCTCCGCTGAGGCCCAGGAGCTTGGCGAGCTCCTTGTAGTGATAGGCCGCCACCACCGCGCGGAGCCGCGCACTGACCGCCTCGGTCTCGAAGAAGCGTTGCCGAACGGCCTTGACCGTCGCCGGGGCCGGCGCCCGCACGCTGATCGGGGTCTTGGACAAGCCCATGCGACCCTCCGGACCTACCACTCGCCGCCGAAGACCTCCGCCCAGCCGACAAAGCGCCCCCCCGGGCAGAGCCTGGGCGAGGCCGCGGCCAGCTTGACGAGCTTGAGCTCACGGTCGAGACGGACCTTGAGCGCCCCGACCGCCGGGCGAGCAACCGCGCCCGGGCCGATCGGCACGAGGCGCGTCCAGAGGTCGGTGCCGAGACGCTGCAGGGCGCGCGGCGTGATGGCGTCGGACCCCGCGCCGGGGTCCGAGCACAGGCTGGGCGCCTCGACCAGCAGAATGAGCACCCGGGGGTGCGCGTCCCCCTGGCCCGGCTCGCCGACCGGCACCCCAGGGGCGGGGCCTTTCGCCGGGCTCGCGGCCGGACCTGTTGGCGATCCGGGTGCCGGGCTCGTCGCCGGACCGGTGGCGGGGGTTGTCGCAAAGTGCAGTGCCCGGAAGAAGCCCTGCACGCGGCGGCGCGCCGACTCTTCCCCCGCCGGGCTCGTCCCACGCAGCGCGTGAGAGGCGAGAACCAGCACGATGCATTGGGCGCGCGCCCCGGCCAGCAGGGCGAACTGGTCCAGGGCCCGGCGCGACGAGCGGTTGATGAGCCTGACCCGGACGCCCCCGGGCGTACGCAGCCGGAGCTCCTCGCCGCGCGGCTCCGCCTCTCCGCACTCGGCGAGCGCCCGCAGGAGTAGGTCGGCGTCGCCCGGGCACGGCCCCAGCAGCACGGCCCCGCGCGGCGCGTACCCCCAGGCCACCTTGGCAAGGCACCGCCGCGCGGCGCGCCGGGCAGACCCGGGCGCCGACCAGACTCGGGACAGGCAGCTCGGCATCGGGGTTGGACCCCCAGGTCCTCCACCCAGTCCGGAATTTTTCCACCCAATCCATCAGCGGGCCCCGGCGCGTGATGGGGTCCGAGGTCGTTTTCCGTATTGACTAGGTCCGACCAGCAGCACGAGCCAGCTCACGGAGGTATTGCCATGAAGCCGACACGCGAGGCGCTCCGCGCCGCCGAGGATGATCCGGATCCCCCGCCCCTGCCAGAGGACTGCCTGACCAACACGAACCGGGTCTCGATGGGGTTGCTGATGGAGATGGTGCTCGAGGAGCTCCGGGCCGTCGGGGTCGAGGTGTCCGTGCCGCCCGAGAAGCTTCGGGTCGCCGCCCGGACCGTGATGAACCGGGCGACCGAGCTGAAGTGCTGCTGGCGCACGAGCAAGGGCGGCTACTACCAGTGGGACCCGATCAATCGGCGCTGGCTCGAGACCGAGTGCGAGGAGGGCGCCTCGCTGCGCGCGGCACGCGGCGAGACGGACACGAGGCCAGCCCCGCCGCCGGCTCAGTTCTCCGTCTTCAATGATGAGGAGAGCTCCGGCGGGGGCTGCGGGTGCGAGGACTGAAGCCCGCGCCTGCCGAAGAAACGGACCGCGCCGTTCGCAAAGCCTGCCACAAGCGAGGCGCCCGGCCCGAAGCGCAGGCACCTCACCTCGCCCGCGCCCGGGCGGAAGACCAGGGTCTCGATCCCCGCCTCGGGAGCCCAGACGCGGATCGTTCCGTCGCCGTATCCCGCGGCCACCCGCAGCGGGTCGTGGGTCACCGCGAGGGCCAGCACGCGCGGGGCCGGGGGACCCAAGGCCCTCGTGGCCTGGCGGGCCTCGGGGTCGATCACCGCGATCACGCCGTCCTCGTGCCCGGCGACGAGCGCCGTGCCGTCGCGCCCGAACCGCAGCGCCGTCACCCCGCTCGATCCCGCATGAACACGCCGCCAGCCGCCCGAGGCGCGCTCGAGGACCCACACCTCCCCCGCCCGGTTGCCCACCGCGAGGTGACGGCGCCAGAGCGCCACCACGGCCGCGTCGGCCATCACCGCCACCGGCTCCGGCTCGGGCGCCTCCCCCGTCGCCCCAAGCATGAAATCCACCCGCACCGAGCCGTCGGCCAGCACCACCGCGACCGCGTCCGTCTCCGGACAGACCGAGACCGCGCGCACCGCCGAGGCGTACGTCCTGCCGGCGATCGGCGCGAGCGTTCCGCACGACCACACCGCCAGGCGGCGGCCCGCCCCGGTGACCAGCCGCGTCGCGCTGCCGTCGAACGAGGTGATCCGTGCGGGCTCCACCCGCAGAGCCGTCTCCCGTCCCGTGGCCAGGTCCACCCGGCGCAGGCGCCCGTCCCAGGCCGCCGATGCCGCGGACGCGCCGCCCGGACAGATCCAGGCGCCGACGACGGCGCCGTGGTGCTGACTCAGCTCGCAGAGGCCGTCCGGGTCGAGATTCCAGATCCGCACCGTGCCATCCGTGGACCCGCTTGCCACGGAGCCGCCGGCCGTGAATGCGACGCCCTCGATGCGCCCGGCGTGAGCCCCGACCAGGCGCGGGGTTGCGAACGAACCGACGCGCCACACGTGTGCTGTCCCCGAGGTGCCGCCGATCAGCAGGAGCTGCGCGTCGGTGCTGAACGCCAGGCTCCGGACGGTCGTTCCTTCGCCCACGCTAATGAGGCGGAAGGAACGCCCGTCGCCAACGACCACAACCCCGCGCCGTCCTCCGGCTGCAAAGATCGCGCCGTCTGACGAGAGGGCCGCGGCGTGGGCGCCACCGTCGGCCTGTCCCAGGTCGGTTCTGTCCCGCTCGGCCAGGTCCCACAGCTCGAGGTCACCCCGGGCCCTGGCGACCAGAACCCGGCGCCCATCGGCACTCACCGCCACGGCCGAGACCGTCCCGGCCTCGGTCGTGCCCAGGGGCTCAATCGCCCCGAGCCGCCCCGCGTGAACCTGGCCCTCCGGGCTGGCGTACGCGACCACCCGCTCGCGCGCGCTGATCGCCGCGCGCCCGGAACCACCCTCCAGGAGAGTGGTCCCGGTCCCGCCCACGCTCCAGACCGCGGTGCGGCCATCGGCCGACGCGGAGAGCAGCAGCCGCCCCCCATCGCCGAACCCCAGCGCGCTGATCGCCTCCTGGTGCCCGCTGAGGCGTGCCGGGGCCGCGTCGGGTCCCGTCCACAGAAGCAGGTCGCCCGAGGCGAGGCCCGCGGCGATCGCACCGCTCCCGGGATCGGCGCCGAGCGCCCAGACCTGCTCGCCGGCCTCCCTGGATTCCACCAGCCCCCCGAGCGCCACCCCCGCGAGATACTCGTACTCCCAGCCGCGCAGGTCCGGCGGGGTCGACTCCAGGTCGCGGCTGGCGCTCAGGACGGCCCCGCTCTCGAGCCCGGCCGCGGCCTTTCCGATCGTCGCCGCGTACGCCACCCACCGGTTGGTCTGGGCGACGCGGCGCGCCCGAGCCTCGGCCGCCTGCGCCTGGAAGTACAGGGCGGTCATGGCCAGCGACCCAAGGACCAGCACGCACAGCGCCGCCGCCGTCGCCGCCACCGGCGTCCGGTTCCGCTGAACGAACTTCCGGGCGCGGTACGAGAGGCTCGGCGGGCCGGCCTCCACCGGCTGGAGCGCCAGGTAGCGCCGCACATCGGCGACGAGCTCGGAGACCGAGGCGTAGCGCCGGTCCGGCTCGAAGGCCATGGCCCTGTCCACGACCCACTCGAGTTCCTGCGGGATCCTCCCCGAGCGCTTGGCGCCCCGTCCCGCGACCGAGGACGACGGCCGCCTCCCCGGCGCCGGCCCGCGCCATCCCCCGTGCCACGACTCGGTGATCAGCGGGGGAAAGCCCGAAAGCAGGTGCCAGAGCACGGCCCCGAGCGAGTAGACGTCCGAGCGTGTGTCGGCGTCGCGCGCCGAGCGGGCCTGCTCCGGGCTCATGTAGCCGGGCGTTCCCAGCAGCTCGCCCGCCTTGGTCAGGTGCAGCTCCGTCTCGGCCAGCTCGCTGGAAATCTTGGCGATGCCGAAGTCGATGACTTTGGGCACCGGGTGGCAGTCCACCTCCGCGACCAGGATGTTGTCGGGCTTGAGGTCCCGGTGGATCACCCCCCGCTGGTGCGCGTACTGGACGGCGGCGCACACCCGCAGGAACAGGGCCAGACGCGTGCCGGTCTCCGCGCGGCGCCGGGCGCAATAGTCCGTCACGGGCTCCCCGCGGACCAGCTCCATCACGAAGTACGGGATCTCGCCCCCGCCCGCGTCGAAGAGTCGCGCAATGTTCGGGTGGTCGAGCTTCGCGACGGTCTGCCGCTCTTGCTCGAACCTGGCCCCGAAGTCTCCCGGGCCCGACCGGCTCAGGAGCTTCAGGGCCACGTGACGGCGGACTGGGCTCTGCTGCTCGGCCTCGTACACCACCCCGAATGTCCCCGACCCGATGACACGGATCAGCCGGAACCCGGCGATGAACGATCCGGGCTCGAGCGGGCGGCCCGCCTCGAGCACGAGCGGTCCGGCGGGCTCCTCCAGGAAGTCCCCCGCCCGGTCGTGAGCCCCCAGCAGCGATTCCACCTCGACGCGCAGGCCCGCCCGGCCCGCGCAGCGCAGCTCCAGGGCGCGGGCCCGCGCGGCCGGCGCCAGGGCCCGCAGCTCGTGGAAGAGGCCCTCAACGACCTGGCGATCCGTCTCGTTCATCCGGGCCGCACTCCGGGGCTTCGTCTAGCCGCCGCCTCAGCCAAGCCTTGGCGAATGCCCAGTCCCGCTCGACGGTCGGGCTCGACACGCCCAGCACGGCGGCGGTCTGCGCCGTGGTCATGCCCCCGAAGAAGCGCAGCATCACCACGTCGCTCTTGCGGGCGTCCAGCCGCTCCAGCTCGCTCAACGCCCGGTCCAGCGCCTCGTAGTCCGGGTCGGTCTCCCAGCCCGTCCCGACGCCGGCGGACCCGTCGAGGACGACCCGCCGGCGACCTCCCCCGCGCTTGCCGGCCCCCTTCGACCGGGCGAGGTCCACGAGGATGTTGCGCATCGCGCGGGCCGCGGCCGCGAAGAAGTGTGCGCGCCCGCTCCACCCCGGGTCGGCGCTCCCGACGATCCGCATGTACGCCTCGTGCACCAGCGCCGTCGCCTGCAGGGTCTGGCCCGGCGGGAGCTTGGCGATCCGGCTCCGCGCCAGCACGCGCAGCTCGCGATAGACCAGGGGGAGCAGGTCGGCGGCCGCCTGGGTGCTCGCCGCCGAGGCCGCACGCAGAACCAGGGACGGCCCGCGGTCGTCCTCCCCGCCCGGCCCGGCGGCCGGAGCTTCGATATCCTGGGGTGCGGCCCGCTTCACCCTGTCAATCTACCACGGACCGCATCCGGTTCCTACGTGCCGGCACGCGCCAGTTCGACCGGGCCTACACCCTCGACGACCTCGACCGCCTGGAGCGGGCCCAGCAGGGCAACTGGAGTGGCTCGGCCCTCTCCAGCCAGACCATGGACGAGCAGTGGCGGACCTCGGGCGGGGCCCTGGCTCTGGACCAGCTGGGCAACTGGGTGAACTACCGGCGCAACCTCAACGGCGACGCCGACTTCACCGACACGGGCGAGCTCGACGAGACCCGCACCCACTCCCAGGCCAACGAGATCCTGACGCGGGACACCAACTCCAGCAACCCCGTGGAGTACACATTCGACTACGACAAGAAGGGGAACGTGCTCGACGACGGGCTCTACGACTTCGTCTTCGACGCCTGGAACCGCCTGGTGAAGGTCAAGACCCAGGCCGGGGCGACCCTGAGCGAGTACCGCTACAACGGCCTGGGCCAGCAGATCGCCCGGCATTACGACGCCGACGGGGACCACGACGTTGACTCGAACGACGCCCGGTACCTGTACCTCAACAACGACAAGTGGCAGCAGGTGGCGATCATCAGGTCCACCGGCGGGGGCACGATCGACGCCTATCCCAAGCGCGTGAGCTTCTTCGGCGCGGCCGGACAGGACGGCTTTGGAGGTTCGTCGTACATCGACGAGGTCTTCCGCAGCGACACGGACTTCTCCACCGGCTGGACCACCCAGAGCGACTCGACCAAGGAAGTCACGGTCTACCTCTGCCGGAACCGGCGGAGCGACGTGTCGGTTGCTATCCGGGACGGCAGCAGCGCCACCCTGCCCCTGGTCATCGAGTGGACCAAGTACACCGCCTACGGGGAGCCCATCCTGATCCCCTTCAAGGAGATGGACAAGAACGGGACGGTGAACTCCTCGGACCGGACGGCCTTCGACGCGCGGATCACGGGGATCGGGGCCGGGTACGACGTGCGCACCGACTCCGGGTGCTTCGACGGCACGGTGGACTCGAAAGACCTGACCAACTACGACAACGAGACGAATGCGCCCGCGAACGGGCTCTCCATCCTCAGCAGCCCCGGGATCGTCAGGAACTTCTTCGGCTACGGCGGCTATCGCCGCGATGACGTGGTGCTGCACTACGAGGTCAGGCACCGCCACTACAACGCCACCCAGCGCAGGTGGCTGCAGCGTGATCCGGCAGAATACGTGGAAGGTCTAAACACCTATCAATACGTTCGTTCAAGAGCGTTGTCTGCTATAGATCCATTAGGCTTGCTAGCACAAGCGTGTGGACGTGAGGATGGAGACCCATCCGACCCGCTCACGCAGCAATGCTTGCTAAAATGTCGCGAGCCAGGGTTCGGACACACTTGGTGCGTGGACGGGCGTCAACACCGCTGCTGCATCTGTACCAATACCATTCGCCGGCTCTATCCAGGCGTCGACGGTCGCGACGGCATTGTCTTCTGCGTTACGCAGCACGAGCATTGCCATCTCCGTCAACGGTGTCCGTGGCCGGACACTGGCAGCAGACGATGTTGGTGCCGAGAACTGGAATGCGCCTCACTGGAGCTGCGCTGTCTAGATGGACCGTTGGCAGACTGTCAGAACGAGGCCTGCAGGGAGGCCATACGACGGCGCCAGCGGGAGCTAGAGACCTTCTTGGAAGAAGCGCGCCGCCGCTGCAACGGTGGGAATACGTCTGACCGCCTCGGATCGCTTGGAACATATCGAAGAGCGGGTTTCGGCCCCGGATGTACACAATGGCCTCGTTGCGGCTAAGGGCAAGGGCTGTGCTGTGGACGGTGCTCTTCGGAGCAGTCCTCGTTGTCGTCGACTCCGTCGTGCTTGTTATCCTCGCACCGACAATCGCTATCAGACCCGGACGGCTGAGCATCGATGGCACATCCCAACGGCCGTGGTATGTTGACCGCGGACTTCTTGTGTCAGTATGGAATGTTGGTCCACCCGGTGAGCCGTCGAGTGGTTCCTACAATCCCTCAGGCGGAGACCCTCTCCTTCCGGAGCCCGTCCCACATCGGGAACTGCCCAACAGAATTGAGCGCACACTGAGCCGAATAGGTGCTCACGGGCTCATCTTGGTGGAGTCCGGACTTCCGCTTCGGTGCATGCGAGGCTACCTGGTACCGGGGTCGCGAGAGCGGTGCGGTGTGCGCCGGCGAGAATTCCCATGGCTGATACCATACTGCTGTGATCCATTCGGGCTAGCAGTGAACGTGCTCTCCCACGCGACCATTGTGGGGGCAGCACTATGGACTGCGAGGCATTTGCGGGCGGCCAGTCGTCGCCGCGCGGGTCTGTGCGGACAATGTGGCTATCCGCGTACCGGCTCGGGACCATGTCCAGAGTGTGGCGCCGCGCGCAACGGAGACGGGACCACGTGATCGACCGACGCACATTCGTACGGTCCCGGCGCCATCTCACCCGACTCGCGGTGCTCGCGGCTCGGTCTCTACAACCAGGTCGGTGAAGCACACGGCCTACGGGAAGCCCTACCTGGTACCCTTCAAGGAGATGGACAAGAACGGGACCGTCGACTCCTCGGACCGGACGGCCTTCGACACCCGCATTAACGGGATCGGCGCGGGGTACGACGTGCGCACCGACGCGGCCCTATTCGATGGGGTCGTCGATTCCAAAGACCTCACGAACTACGACAACGAGACGAACGCGCCCGCGAACGGGCTGGGAATACTCAGCAGCCCTGGAATCGTCAGGAACTTCTTCGGTTACGGGGGGTATCGCTGGGATGATGTCGTGCTGCATTACGAGGTGCGGCACCGGTACTACACCCCGACCCAGGGGAGGTGGCTGCAGCGCGATCCGCTGGGATATGTGGATGGGCTGGGGTTGTACGCATATTGCGCGGGCAGGGCCCTAACGGCGCGTGATCCGTTTGGCTTGGCTTGTGAAAGCGAACGTGCGGAATACGACGCCGCCAAGGCGTATCTCAAGCTGACGGCGGCCGGGGTCATTGTCGCCTGTGCGGGTCCGAGAGTAGTGACGCCAATCGGTGCGCTCGCCTGCATGGTGGCCGTTGCTGCGCACGTGGTCGCTTGGAACCGATTCGCCGATGCGGGTCTAGCACTAGCGGAGTGTCTTGCTCAACAACCTGGTCCAGGCGGGCCTCCGGGAGAGAACCCAGGGGATCCCTGGCCGCGCGACCCCATTCCAGGATCTCCAGGCGGACCACCGTGCAATGGAAATACGGGTGATCTTGACTGGTCCCTGCCTCCAGGTGGCGGCCGCTTCGGAGGTTTCGGGGAATACCCGTGCGTCCTTTGTCAAGTACAATACGACTATAATAGTGCGGTGTGCATGTACTGCGCGCTCACACCGGGCGCGTTTGAGCATTGCAAAGAGGTCGCACGCAACATCCTGAGGCGCTGTCGGGCTCAAAGTGATCGGAACTGCGATAATGTATATAACCCGGACATGGGTTCGACGTATCCTGGCGTCGGTGGCGGTTGCAACGGTTGCCCAGGTGGCAATGGTGGTGATTTCATCCGCTCTGGCGGATCGCTTACGAATTAAGTCCGAGGCCTCTATCGCTTCGAGGGAACTGAATACTTGGTTGGTAAACTGGTACTACGCTGCGGGCGGTGTTCGAACGGTGTGGTCTCCGTCACATCCGCTGGCGTTGGCGCCTCGGGATCACCCGAACTACGAGAAAACAGTGGCAATGGTTGCCGAGTCTAGGGCCACAAGCCGAGTCCGATCTCCAGATTGGGGAAGGCGTCGGCTGAGTCCACCAAGCGATCAAACGCGCGCCTCCTTCCAAGCTGTGGAGGACGCGCGGGGTTTTCCACTGCCGGCTGTATGGTGTGAGTTCAGTCGCAGCTGGGACAAGGCCCCCTGGAGTTTTGCTGGGGGGGATAGTGCTTGCGCCGCACCATGGCGAGAGTGCTCGTAGGCCAGTTGTCATTCCTTTGCGTCCGATCTGGTTGAACCTTGCCATCAATGTTGCCCTGTGCGCAATCTTTGTTGCGGCGATGGGAACGCTGGTCCCAGTTGCGAGAGGAATGTACCGGGTGAAGCGGGGACTCTGCCGACGGTGCGGCTATCCGGCTCAGGCTGGTCACGCCTGTTCGGAATGTGGGTCGTATTAGGCGCTATTGGGAGCGCGCACGGCGCAGGAGATCAACTGGCTCATGCCTAAGTCCGTGGTGGACCGCCGCCCGTCCCCGCCGGGTGCGCACCGCGACCTCGTAGTCACCGCCCCGAGTGCTGCTCCGGGCCCCGGTCAGCAGACGCCGCCCCGACCTGGTCGTGGACGTACTGGAGGGACCAAATACACTGTTCCCGACGTGTACAGCCGCATCCACAACGGCGCCGCCCCGGGGACCGTTCCCACCTATAGCAACTGGGACCGGTTCAACCGCCCGACCAAGTGGACCTGGACCAAGGTCCTCGGGCCCGACCGGGACTTCTTCGACGAGCGCCCGAGCTGGGACGAGAACTCGAACGTCACCGCGGTGCAGGACTACGTCCACGACGCCACCGTCGGCGGCACGCGCCAGTTCGACCGGGTGTACACGCTCGACGACCTCGACCGCCTGGAGCGGGCCCAGCAGGGCACGCGTGAGCTCCTTCGCGACCTTCGATAACTTCTCGGCTTACTTCACTTCTCGGGAGGCGCCCGAGGCGTCCGTCCCCGCCGGGTGCGCACCACGACCTCGTAGTCCCGGCCGCGGGCCGGGCTTCGGGCCCCGGAGAGCAGCCGCTGGGCGGCCCCGACCTGGTCGTGCACGCACTGGAGGAGCTCTTCGAGCCGTTGCAGCGACGCGTCGCTGGGCCGCCGGGTGCTCGTTCCGAGGCCCTTGGTGGCCTCCTCGTAGTCCTCCGGTCCGTCCCCGAAGACCAGCCAGTTGAGGCTGATGCCAAAGTGCAGGCAGACGCAGGCCAGGAAGACCGCGGTGGGCCGGTCGCCGCGCAGGAACCGGCGGATCGTCTCGGGGCTGACTCCGGCCATGGCCGCGAGCTGCCGGTAGGTGTGCGTGGCGACCACGGAGCGGAGACGGACGCGGTACTCACGCGAGGTGAAGTACGGGTCAGCCGCCGTCGTCTCACTGTGTCTCATACCGCATTCCGACCTGGCTTCTCGGGTCTTTGAAGATTCCCCTGCGAGGCGGCTGCCGCCCTCCCACTGCCGCTGGCGAGGCCGCACGAACGCGGCTCGGCAGCGTGAGAGCGGGGTGCGGCGACCGGCTCTATGCGGGGCTGGTGGCCCGGCTCCCGCGATTGGATCGGACCTCATACCAGGTGCCCCCGACGCCCTGAGGACCTGGCGCTCAGAACGTGCGGGCGATGGCAACCTGGTATTCGAGCAGATCCCGTCGATGTGGCTGTTCCGGGTCGACCTCGACCGGGCCAGCATCAAGCAATCCGACCAGCGGGGACGAAAGGTCGTTCTGCACTCCCTGCGTCACTCCCTGGGGACCATGCTCGCGGCGTCGAGCGTCCTGATGGCCGTGGCGCAGCGGATCATGCGGCACCGCGACATCCGCCTGACCGCGGAGGTCTATACCGACGAAGGCCCGCTGCCCCTGGCCGCGGCGGTGCGCTCGCTGCCCAGCGTCGGCGGCGCGGACCGTCCCGGGCCGGAGAAGTGCCGCATAGATTGGTGACCAAATCGTGCCAACTCCGGGGCCTTCCGGGGCACGTCGTGGCACGGCGGGGCATAGCCCCTCCGACCACGGCTGGCGCAACTTCCCATCCT
>DASPKO010000061.1:0-2985 GCA_035628055.1 Phycisphaerales bacterium | reverse complement strand
CCATCGCCTCCTTGCCAAACGCCAGCGACCCGAAGACCCGGAACCCCCACACCACGCCACCCCCGACCAGGTACCCCATCAGCGACCCGGCCAGGGCCTCGAGCCACAGCGGAGCCAGCACTCCCCCAGGCAGCCCACCCCCAGCCAGCCGCGCCGCCAGCCAGCCCCCGGCCAGGCCCAGGAGCACGGGCATCGCCAGAAACGCCAGCTCCCGCACCATCTCGCGCCGCGCGTGCGGATACTGCACCCACAGCTCGGGCCGCCCCGGGCCCGGACCGGACGCCTCGGCCCGTGGCGCCGTCGTTGCCACCGCTGTCGTCCCCTCGGAGCCCGTCGCAGGCGAAGCGGCGCCGCCGCTGCCCTCTGCGTCGGCGGTCGGGTGGGTCGTGACGCCCGCGCCGGCGTCAGGGGACATCACCGACGCCTCCCACTGGTCGTAGTCCGCGAAGCTCCGCGTGATCAGCCCCAGCCGCAGCATCAGGCAGGAGGCCCCCAGCCCCGCCATGCCCCCCAGCGACGCCCCGATCCACCACCAGCCAGACGGCCCGGGCGTCGGGATCGTCCAGCGGTATCCGTCCGCGGTGTGCCGGAGCTGCCCGGCCGGGTCGGCGTACCCCACCCACAGGGCGTGCAGCGGGTGAGCCAGCACGCCGGCCGCCGCCGCGAACCAGGGGAGCACCAGCGGGATGGTGCTGGTGCGCGCGTCGATCAGCGTCATCGCGATCAGTGAGCCCACGAGCAGGAGCACCGCCACCAGGTACGGCCACGTGAGCCGGGCGTCGTTCATGGCCCACTCGGGCCGGGCCGAGAGCTCCCACGCGCCCCACCGCACCGCCAGCCACTCGGCCGGCACCACATACCAGGCGAGAAAGATCAGCAGGAAGAGCAGCCCGGTGACCGCCTCCACGATCGGGTACTCCGGGGAGATCGCCCCCCGGCAGAACCGGCACCTTCCGCGGAGCAGCAGCCATCCGAGCACGGGAATGTTCTCGCGCCAGGTCAGCCGCGTCCCGCACGCCGGGCAGCGCGAGGGGGGCGTCACCACGCTCAGGCCGCGCGGCAGGCGGTACACCAGCACGTTGATCAGCGACCCGACACACGCCCCGAAGGCCAGCACGAAGGCGGCCCAGGTGGCCAGCAGCAGCAGGCGATAGACCTCGTAGTCGGGCATTGCGCGCCGGCGCCTCCCCTGCCGCCGGGCCCCCGCGCGAGCGGCGCCGGGACCCGAGCGCCCTCACTATCGGCGGTTTGCCGCCCTACGCCCCGCGCGGCCCGGACCCGCCCGCTCCCGGCTCGTCGGCGAGCATCCGGCTGGTCAGGTCCTCCACGCGCTGCTCGGCGTGCTTGAGAATGCCCCGGCAGCGCTTGATGAGCTCGACCCCGCGCTCGTACTCCGCCAGCGAGCGTTCGAGGCCCACCTCGCCCCGCTCGATCCGCTCGATGATCGCCTCGAGCTGCTCGAGCGCTTGCTCGAAGCTCGGCTCCTGAGGCGTCCCGCTCGCACGGTCCTGCGCCTGCTCCACGCCCGGAATGTAGGCGGGCACCGCCCCGTCCCCCCTGGGTCCTCACCCGGGGAAGAGGTCCATCTGGTCGCGCGGCGCCCACCGCCGGCGCGAGCGCCGGGGCGGCGTGCCCGCGGCGGGCTGCGGCGCGCGCACGGCCGCGCCGGCCTGCGCGGCCCGCTCCACCGCCCGGTCCAGCCGCGCCGAGGCGCCCGCGGCCAGCACGCCCGAGGTGATCTCACCCACCGCCAGCCGTGTCGTGATCACCTCCCCTGGGCTGACCTGCTCGGCCGAGCGGATCACCGTGCCATCGGCCGCCAGGGTGCAGGAGAAGCCCCGGCGCAGCACGCTCACGGGACCAACCAGCTCCAGGCCCCGCCCGGCCGCGGCGGCCCGGTCGGCCGCGCGGGCGAGCCCCGCCGACACCGCGCTGGCCAGCCGCTGCCCCATCGAGACCAGGTCCGCACGGTGCAGCGCCGCCGTCATCGAGGCCCGCAGGGCCAGCGCCGACCGGTCCACGTCGGCGCCGCGGCGCGCGTAGAGCGCGGCCGGGCGATGCCGCTCCAGCCGCGCCGCGAGCTGCTCGAGCCGCCGGCCCTGCCCCCCGAGCCGGGCGCGCGCGGCCCCGAGCAGATGCCGGGCGCCCTCGCGGAGCTTCTGCCGCCCCGCGCTCACGCAGGCGCGCGGGTCGCTGAAGCACGGGTGCCGCGCCGCCGAGCGCAGCCGCTCGCGCTCCTCGCGCACCCGCCGCCGCATCAGCATCGCCAGCCGCGCCCCCAGCGCCCCGGCCTGCTCGAGCAGCGCGCCGGCGTCGGGGGCCACCCGCATCGCGGCCTGGGTCGGCGTCGCGCCCCGCTCGTCGGCGCACAGCTCGGCAATCGTCGTGTCCGTCTCGTGCCCGATCGCCGCCACCACCGGCACCGCGCAGCCCACCACCGCCTCGGCCACGACCCGCTCGTTAAAGGTCCACAGGTCCTCGCGGCTCCCCCCTCCCCGGGTCAGCACCACCGCGTCCACGCCGTGGGCCGCGTGGTGGCGGCTCACCCACCCCAGCGCCCGGGCCACCTCCTCCGCGGCCCGCTCCCCCTGCACGCGAACGTCCAGCAGCACCACCCCGACCGCCGGGCAGCGCCGGCGGAGCGTGTCGAGCACGTCCTGCAGGGCCGCGCCGCTGCGGCTGGTGATCACCGCGACGCGCCGCGGGAAGACCGGCAGCGGCCGCTTCCGCTCGGGCGCGAACCAGCCCAGCCCACGCAGCTCCTCGCACAGCCTGCGGAACTTCAGGTCCAGCGCCCCGGCCCCGACCGGCTCGATCGTCTCGGCGTAGAACTGCGTCCTGCCCGTCTTGGCCCAGAACTCCACGCGCCCACCCACCACGACCTCCTGCCCCGGCTCGGGCACGAAGCCGGCGCGGCGCGCCGCGGTCGCGAACATCACGCAGGAGATGACGGCCCCGGCGTCCTTGAGCTCGAAATACCAGTGG
>DASPKO010000060.1:0-31720 GCA_035628055.1 Phycisphaerales bacterium | reverse complement strand
ACAAGCTGACGATCGCGTACGACGGCTCGGGGTTCCACGGGTGGCAGCGGCAGCGCGTGCCGGCCGGGAGTGGGGGCGCTGGAGGCGCGGGGAACGAGAGCGTGGAGTGCGGCGGGCAGCGGCGCACGGTGCAGCAGGTGGTGGAGCGGGCGGTGCGGCTGGCGGTGCGCGAGCCGGTGATGGTGACGGGCGCGAGCCGGACGGACGCGGGGGTGCACGCGCGCGGGCAGGTGGCGGCGTTCACGTGCTCGGAGGGCGGGGGGGGGCGCGGGTGGCGGGCGGAGCTGGGGACGGGGCCCCTGGTACGGGCGATCAACTCCCGACTGCCCGAGGACGTGCTGGTGGTGGGCTGTTCGCCCGCACGCGAAGACTTCGAGCCGATCGGCGGGGCGGTGGCCAAGGGGTATTCCTACACGCTCTGGGTGTCCGAGCGGCGGCCACTGTGGGAGCGCGCACGGGTGCAGCAGCTCTGGCGGCCGGTGGACCTCGGGCGGATGCGCGCCGTGGCGGCCGAGCTGGTCGGGACGCACGACTTTGCGGGCTTCGCCGCGGCGGGGCACGGGCGGAGCACGACGGTGCGGCGGGTGGACTGCTGTGAAGTGCTCGAGAGGGACCTGGCGGAGGACTCCTGGGGCGGGTGGCGCGGGGACCTTTCAGGGCCGGGTCCAGGACCGGGGAGAGCATGCGCGAGTCCGGCGGGCGGTGAGGCGTGGGCGCGGCGGGTTGAGATCCGCGTGAGCGGGAACGGGTTCCTGTGGAACATGGTGCGGATCATCGCGGGGACGCTGGTGGAGGCGGGGCGGGGGGCGATCGACCCGGAGCGGGTGCGGCGGGCGCTAGCGACTGGGGACCGGCGGCTGGCGGGGCCGACGCTGCCGGCCCGGGGCCTGTGCCTGGAGTGGATCCGATATAACGATGAGGCGTGCGCATCCTCCACGTCTCAACCCGGCTGATCCTGGGCGGGTCCCAGGAGAACACGGTGCTCTCGTGCGAAGGGCAGGCGCGGCTGGGGCACGAGGTGCACCTCGCGTTCGGGCCGATCTACGGGCCCGAGGGGAGCATGCTGGGCCGCGTGGAGGCCTTCAATCGGGCGCGCGCGGCGCGAGGCGAGCCCGGGATTGGCACGCACGTGGTGGCGGACCTCCGCCGGGAGATCGCGCCGCGGGCGGACCGGCGGGCGCTGGGGCGACTGGGCGGGCTCGTGCGCGAGCTGCGGCCGGACATCGTGCACACGCACTCGAGCAAGGCGGGGGCGCTGGGGCGGCTGGCGGCGTGGCGCGAGCGCGAGCGTGCGCGGGCGCGGGGCCCGGGGTGGCGGTGCGGGATCGTGCACACGGTGCACGGGCCACCCTTCATGCCGGTCGAGGGCTCGGTGGCCCGGCGGGTCGCGGGGCGGGCGCGCAACGGGCTGTACGCGGCCGTGGAGCGGGCGGCGGCGCGGCGGTGCGACGTGATCGTGAGCGTCGCCGACGCGATGACCCGCCAGTTCCGCGAGCGCGGGATTGGCGCGCCGGGGCAGTACGTGACGGTGTACTCCGGGATGGAGGTGGAGCGGTATCTGGAGCCGGAGGCGGGGGCGACGCGCGCCGACGTGCGCGCGCGGCTGGGGATCGGGGCCGATGAGTTTGTGGTGGGGACGGTCGGGCGGCTGGCGGAACACAAGGGGCACGACGACGTGCTCACCGCGCTGGGCGGGGAGCTGCGCGGCGGGGTGGCGTGGCGCCTGCTGTGGGTGGGCGACGGGTGGTGGAGGGGGCGGCTGGAGGAACGGGCCCGGCGGATGGGCGTCGCGGAGCGAGTGACGATCACGGGGATGGTCCCGAGCGAGAGCGTGGCGGGGATGATCCGCGCCATGGACGTGCTGGCCCACCCCAGCGCGCGCGAGGGGCTCCCCCGGGCGGTGCCGCAGGCGCTCCTGTGCGGCGTGCCGGTGGTGGCATACGACGTGGACGGCACGGGCGAGGCGTGCGTGGAGGGGCGCACCGGGCGGCTGGTGCGCGGGGGCGACGTGGCGGGTCTGGGCGCGGCGCTCCGGTGGACGAGGGAGAACCGCGAGGAGGCGGCGGCGCTGGCGGCGCGCGGGCGCGAGCTGTGCCGGGAACGGTTCAGCGCGGAGCGCATGGTGCGGGAACTCGAGGGGGTCTACGCGCGGGCGCTCGCGGGCGCCCGGGGTGAGAGCGCCTGACTCCGGCGGGAGCGGCCGGAGGGTGCGACGGTCAGAGCGTCTGGAGCGTGGCCGAGGGAGGCAGCGAGCGTGAACCGGTGGACCCGATGATGATCCCGCGGGCGCGGCCTTGGAGTCATGTCGCGCGGGGGCCGACGCGGGCCCGGGTCCGCGGCGCGCTCATGGGAGCCGTGCTGGTGCTCGGGCCCCCGGGCGCCGACGGGGGGGCGCGGGCTCAGCTCCTGGACCTGCGAGTGGCCGAGGCGCCGCGCCCCGGGGACGGGCGGGCGGTGCTGGCGTGGGCCGAGAGCCTGGAGACCGAGGCGGCGCGGCTGGAGGACGAGGCCGGGGCCGTCGGGGACGAGGGGGATGCGACGGGCCTGCGCGTGGCGTGCCGGCGGATGGCGGCGGCGCTGCTGCGGCGAGGGGAGGAGCTCGGGCTCGAGGGGTGCGGGCACGTGCTGGCGGGGGCGATGCTCAGCGGGGCGATGGGCGAGGTCGATGCGATCGCGGCGCGCGCCGAGCCCGGGGGGGATGACGGGCTCGCGGTCGCGTGCGCCGTGCTGGCGCGGCGCGCGGGCCTGGTCGCGATTCCACACGACCAGGCCGAGGTGGCGCGGTGGCTTCGCCGCGAGCTGGCGGTGCTGATCGAGGTGGCGGGACCCGGCGGTCCGGGGAGTCCCGAGATCGGCCCGGAGCGGGAGCTGGTGGACGCGTTGGCGGGCGCCGGAACGTCCGGTGGGGAGGCCGTGACGGCGGAGATCGAGCGTGCCCGCGCCGCGCTGCGGGAACTGGAGGAAGACCTGCGGCGCCTCTCCGGGCTCCGGGCGTACCACGGAGAGACCGCACGGCTTCGCGAGGCCGTCGTAAGCGCGGCGCGAGCTGTGCTCGCCGTGCCGGAGAGCGTTCCGGCGGGGGCTCGGGCGGCCCTGTGGTCCCGGCTGGCGGGCGCCGCGGGGGTTCTGCGCCGGCCGGCGGAGCGGACACGGGGTCTGGAGGAGCTCGCGGTCGTCGAGGGCCTGGGGGCGGCCGTCGCGGCGGTCGAGCGCGCGAGCGGCACGGCCCGGAGCGGGCGCGCGCTCCGGCAGGCGATCCACGAGCTGGCGGCGGCGCCGGGCCTCGGCGCGCCGGCGGTCGGGGCGGTGCGCCGGCTCGCCGAGTTGGCCGGCGAGAGTCCTGACCCGCACGCGGAGCGGGCGCTCGAGCGTGAGACCCGGCTGGCGTGGCGGGCGCTCGAGCGCGAGGCCGACGGGACACGCCAGCAGGCCCTGGCGGTGCTGGCCGAGCTGGCGCGCGAGGCGGTCGCGGGGCGGGGCGGTGGGGACCCGATGACGCGGCCGGCGGTCGTGAGCGCCCTGGCGGCGCGCCGGCGCGCGCTCGACGACCTCGCCGGCGTCGAGCAGATCAGCCGGTGGCTGGCGGCGCTGGGCGAGCCAGAGCGGCGGCGGGCCGGCGCGCGGGTCCTGCGGCTGGGTCCGCATCTGGGGCGCGAAGGGGCGAGGGACGCGGCCCTGCGCGCGCAGAGCCTGGCGGAGCTGCGCCGGCTCGGTGATGAGCTGCGCGCCTGGGCCGCGCTCGACGTGGGGGCCGGAAGGGCGGATGCCGCGGCGCTCGCGGAGGTCACGGGCGGACGGGGAGCGGAGCTCGAGCGGCGGGCGGAGGAGAGCCGGGAGCGGGCGCTCGAGCTGTGGACCGGCGAGGGGACGATGCCCGGGGAGACGGCCGGGGTGCGGGCCGCGCTCGAGATGGTTCGGGAGGCCGCGATCGTGACCGGCGGAGCCGGGGGTGCCGGCCCGGGAGCGAACGCGCTCCCGGGCGCGTGGGATCGCGCGGTGCGGGAACGGGTGGACGGGCGCGTCCGAGCACGGGGAGCGGCGGCGACGGCGGCGCTGCTGGCGCGGGACGAAGCGGCGCTTCGCCAGCTCATCGAGGAGCGCCGGGACGATGCGCTGGGTCGCCTGACGGTGCGCCTTGCCGCGGAGCGCGAAGCGGCTCCGCCAGAACAGGGAGCGGCCCGCCTGCTCGCGCTTTGCCGCATGGCGGACCTGGAGGCGCCGCTGCTGGTGCGCGTGGCGGCGGCGTGGCGGTACGCGGCGGAGGCCGAGCACGCGCGGGCACGTGGAGATGCCGATGCCGCCGCCGCGCTGGAGCGCTGGGCGCAGGGGCGGGCCCGGGCGGCGCTCGAGCTCGTGGGTGATGAGTGAGGCAGCGGAGCGGTGGCGGAGGACCGACCCTTGGGGTGGCTAGCGGCGGCCGGAGGCGGCGAGCTCGGGCTTGCGACGCGCCCAGGGACGCTCGGGGCGTGAGCCGGGCACCTCGACCGCGAGCCCGCCGATGACGCGCACGGCGGTGGGGCCGAGCAGCTCGACCAGCTCGGCGCCGACGTCGGGCGAGAGCGTGAGGCGCAGGGCGCGGTCGGGCTCGAGGACGACGTAGTCCGTCCCCGTGTCGACGACGAGCTGGAGGGGGAAGGCGGGAGGGAGGAGGTCGGGGACCGGCACCACGGCCGGACCGGGGTCGCCAGCGGAGCCGGGCGCGCCGCCCGGCGCGAGACTCTGGCCCGGGGGCGGAGCGGCCGGGGCGCCGTCGAGCAGGGCGCGGGCGCGGGCCAGGGCGGCGGCGCCGCCCCCGTTGAGTCGGGCGGAATCGAAGACGAGGCGGAGACGACCGGGGGAGAGCGGGACGCCGTCGATCGGGACGATGCGCTCGACGACGATCTGGGGCTTGGCCTCCTGGGGCTGGGCGTCGGCGGGGGCGCGGTCGGCGCCGCGGCCCCCGGCGCGGGAGTGATCGACGCGCCCGAGGACGAAGACCATCTCGTCGGGACGCAGGAGCTGATCGAACTGGAGGTAGCAGTCGGAGAAGAGCACGGCCTCCACCGAGCCGGTGAGGTCCTCGAAGGTGACGATCGCCATCTTCTGGCCGGCGGAGCGGCCGCTCTTGACGATCAGCGTGCGCACGGACTGAACGAGCGCGGGGACGACGACGCGCTGATCCTGCTTGGCCTGCGGGAGGTCGGCGAGTTGGGCGGTGCGGAAGATCCCGGACCAAGCGGCCCAGCGCTGGAGCGGGTGGCTCGAGACGTAGAAACCCAGGGCTTCCTTTTCTTTGGCGAGGGTCTCGAGCTCGGTCCAGGCGGCGGCCTTGGCGAGGTGGATCTCGGCGGGGGGGGCGGGCGCGCCAGCGGGCGGAGCGCCGAGGCCGAACAGCCCTCCCTGGCCGGCGGCCTTGTCGGCGGCGGCCTTCTGGGCGGCGCCGACCGCGGCCTCGAGGCTGGCGGTCATCGCGGAGCGCGCGGCCCGGCCATGGAGCGAGTCCATGGCCCCGGACTTGATGAGGGCCTCCAGTGTGGCCTTGTTGAGCACGGCGCCGCCGCTCCCGGTCGCGGGCTGGCCCGACAGGACGCGCTCGCAGAAATCGAAGAGAGAGGAGAACGGCTTGGGCGTGCCGCGGGCCGCGGGGGTGCCGCCGTCGCGCTCGCGCACGATGGACTCGATGGCCTTGTCGCCGACGCCCTTGATGCCCTTGAGCCCGAAGCGGATGTGGCCGTGGCGCGCGGTGCGGGGCTCGCCGGGCTCGAAGACCACGGCGAAGTCGGCCTGGGAGAGGTTGACGTCAGGGGGGCGCACCTCGACGCCCTGGTGGGGCGGGGCGCCGTCGAGATCGGCAAAGCGGGTCTTCTTGCAGTCCTCGAGGTAGGGTGTCCAGTCGCTGACCTTGCTGGCCTGGCTCTCGTAGGTGAGGAAGGCGGCCAGGTACTGATTGGGGAAGTAGGTCTTGAGGTAGGCGGTCTGGTAAGCGACGATGGCGTAGCCGGTCGAGTGGCTCTTGTTGAAGCCGTAGCCGGCGAA
Source organism: Phycisphaerales bacterium (assembly GCA_035628055.1). Taxonomy (GTDB): domain Bacteria; phylum Planctomycetota; class Phycisphaerae; order Phycisphaerales; family UBA1924; genus DASPKO01. The sequence goes on along the minus strand of DASPKO010000060.1, from coordinate 25,705 downwards.
CTTCAGGATGAGCTCGAAGAGGTCCTCGGCCTGGGCCTTGGTGAGGCCCTGCTGCTGGGCACCGGCAACGAACGTGGGACGCTCCTTCTCGATCTTGTCGTGCTTCTTCTTGGAGATGTTCTTGATGAGGGAGTAGGCGTCGCGGAGCTTGATGCCCCCGAGGCCATGCACGATCTGCATGACCTGCTCCTGGTAGACCATGACGCCGTAGGTCTCGGCCGTGAATGAGTCGACGATGGGGTGGACGGTGGGGACCGCGTCCTGGGCGTGCTTGCGGCGGTTGTAGTCGGGGATGAGATCCATCGGACCGGGGCGGAAGAGGGCGTTGGCGGCGATGAGGTCTTCGAGGCGGTCGGGGCGCATGTCCTGGAGGAGGCGGCGCATGCCCGGGGACTCGAACTGGAAGACGCCGGTGGTATCGCCCCGGCGGAAGAGCTCGAAGACGCGCTGATCGGAGAAGCAGAGGCGGTCGAGGTCGAGGGGGTGGGGTGTCGAGGTGTCAAGCTGTTCGGGAGCCCCGGGCGCGGCGGGGGGCGCGCCGGGCGCGCGGCCATCTTGAGAGGCGGCCGCGTGGCCGGGGTACTCCGCGCCGCGGCCGACGGCGGCCCAGATGGCCTGCTCGGGCAGCCCGGCGCGGATCATCTGGCGGCAGCGCTCGATCACGGTGAGCGTGCGAAGACCCAGGAAATCCATCTTGAGGAGGCCCATCTTCTCGCAGGTGGGGCCATCCCATTGGGTGACGATCTCATGCTCGCCCGCGCCGGATTGCTTGTAGAGGGGCACGACCTCGTGGAGCGGGCGGGTGGCGACGATGACGCCGGCGGCGTGAACGCTGGCGTGCCGGGCCTGGCCCTCGAGGATGCGCGCGGTATCGACGACCGCGCGGACGCGGTCGTCGGCGTCGTAGAGTTTGCGGAGGTCGGGTTCCTGCGCGAGGGCGTCGTCGAGGGTCATCCCGAGCTGCTCGGGGATGAGCTTGGCGAGGCGGTCGGTGTCGGGCAGGGGGAGCCCGTGGACGCGGCCGACGTCGCGGACGGCGGCACGGGCCTTGAGGGTTCCGAAGGTGATGATCTGGGCGACGTGCCCGTACTTGGCGCGGACGTGCCCGAGGACGCGGGCGCGTCCGTCCTGGCAGAGGTCGATGTCGATATCGGGGTATTCGCTGCGGTCGGGGTCGGTGAAGCGCTCGAAGAGGAGGCCGTAGCGCACCGGGCAGGCGTTGGAGAGCCCGAGCACGTAGCCCACCATGGTGCCGACGCCGCTGCCGCGGGCCAGGGCGGGAATGCCCTGGGAGCGGCCCCAGCTCACAAAGTCCCAGACGATCAGGAAGTAGGCGGCGATGTTCTTGTCGCAGAGAATCGAGAGCTCGCGATCGAGGCGGGCGCGGATCTCGGCGGCGGGGGTGGCGGCGTGGGGGCCGCCGGGGGCCGGGGCGGTGATGCCGGGCCCGTAGCGCCAGACGAGGCCCGCTTCGGCGAGGAGGCGCAGGGCGGTGTCGCACTCGTGCTTGGCCGCAGCGAGCTGGGCGGCGCGGTGGGCTTCGTCGGCGGCGTCGTCGAGGCGGAAGGGGAGGACCTCGAACTGCTCCGAGTAATCGCGGTACCACGCGGTGAGATCACGGGCGAAACGGGGTTCGCTCCAGTGAGGGAGGCCGGCGGCCTCGAGGGACTGAGGCGCCGTGGCCTCCAGGGACCCCAGCGAGGGCGAAGTGCCCGAGCCGCGCCGCCGCACGCGGACCATGGGGGCGTGGTTGGCTCCCAGGGGCAGGGTGACGTGACAGCGCTCGGCGATGCGGACGGTGTTGTCGCAGGCCTCGGCGCCGGCGGGGCCGAAGGCGTCGGACTCGAAGAGCGCGCGCATCTGCGCGGGCGACTTGACGTAGAGCTCGGGGGTGTAGCGGAGGCGGTCGGGGTCCTGCTTGGCCTTGCCCATCGAGATGCAGATGAGCGTGTCGTGGGCGTCGTGGTCCTCGGCGCGGAGGAAGTGGGCGTCGTTGTCCGCGACGAGCGGGAGCCCCAGCTCGCGGGCCAGGCGGACCAGGTGGGGGTTGATGACGTTCTGCTCGGGGACGTGGTGCTGCAGCTCGATGTAGAAGCGTGGCGGCGAGGGCGCGACGGCCACCGGGCCGGCGGGCCCTGGCGCTCTCGGGGACTGCTGGTCCGTGCGCTCGGGCGCGCCCGGGCCGAAGGCCGCGGCGTGCCACCGGGCGGACTCGACGGCCTTGTCCCACCACTTGGGGTCTCTGGTGCGCTCGAAGGCCAGGAGGTGCTCGCCGATCTCGCTGCCGAGGTGCCCGTTTATGGCGATGAGGCCGGCGGAGTGGCGGGCGAGGAGCTCGCGGTCGATGCGGGGCTTGAAGTAGAACCCGGTGAGGTAGGCCTCGCTGCAGAGATAGAGCAGGTTCTGCCAGCCGGTATCGTTCTCGGCGAGCAGGACGAGGTGATAGCCCCCGTCGGCGACGCCGGTGTAGGTGCGGTCGCGGCGGTCGCCGGGGGCCACGTAGGCCTCGACGCCCAGGATGGGCTTGATGCCACGATCGCGGCAGGCGGTGTAGAAGGCGACGGCCCCGTGGATGTTCCCGTGGTCGGTCATGCCGACCGCGGTCATGCCGAGCTCTTTGACGCGGTCCACGAGGCGGTCGATGCGGTTGCCGCCGTCCAGGAGGGAGTACTCGGTGTGGAGGTGCAGATGAACGAACTGGCGTTCGGGGGGGATGCCGTCCGCGGGGGGCGGAGGCGGCGGGGTAGCGCCGGTGGTCGCGGGGGGCTGCGGGGTCGTGTGCGCCATCCTGGCGAGGTCTCCGAGCGGCCGCGCGGGGTGGAGAACCCGATCCCGCAGCGGCGCCGAGGAGTTTACACGCGGGGGCCGTGAGTCCGGATCGCCGACAGTTTTGGCACCGGGAGGCCGGGCCCAAACCGGTTGCGCGGCCCGTCTTCACCAGAGCCGGGCGAGGCAAAGGGGGGCGGGGTTCGGCAATGGCGGCCAGGAGTGCGGAGCCGTAATGCTGGGGATACGACAAGGCACTCGTGTGGGGACGGCCTGGGCCCGAGCCTGTCGGCGGCGTGAGAGCGCGTCAGGGGCCGATGGGGCGCGGCGCCTGAGAGGCGGGCCGCTGCGGCGAGGGCGGGCAGGTGCTTGCCGGGTGAAGGGGCTGGCTGGTCCTGACCTCGGCCTTCTTATGAATCCATTGCTGGATCTGGGAACGGAGCGCCTCAGCCGCTGTGGTCGTTGAGTTGCCGTGCTTGGTGAGCGACATCGTTCCTCGCGAGCAAAGGTACCGTGGTATCGGCTCCAGAACCATACGCACTTCAACCGCTCCCCGTTTCTCGGGAGGCACTATACGCAGCGGCCCTCGGCGTCAAGGAAGTGCACGCCCCCGAGGCGCAGGCACCCGGCCTGCTCGCGATCATCACGGCCATCGGCGGTATATTCTCGGACCGATGTCTCGGTGAGAGTGAGGACGAGCGCGTGAGCGTTCTCCGGAAGCGCGAACTCGCGAAACCCGGTAACCTGGTCGCGCCACATAGCCACTTTCCGCGCGTGTTCGGCCCGGAAGTCGCCGGGCCGGCTGAGGCGGGTCATGCCCAGGCTCGTTACCGTGAGAACAGAGCAGCCGGGGTCGTCGGAGAGCGCGGTGGCGTAGCGGCACGCCCAGCGCTGCGAGATCTGGGGACCATCCTGCAGCAGCGCCACCACCAGGTTCGGGCCCACGGCACGGACCAGCTCACCAACCGGGTCTGGGCGTGCGAGGTCCTCGCAGATCATGACCGAGAAGATATAGTCTTCGTCTAATGTAAAGAAGTACACGTTGCGCTCATCAAGCTGGATCCCTTCCCACCACAAGGTTCCGGGATCCAGGCCCCTGCTGAGCCCGTACATTCGGATCTGCGCGTCGTCGAGTGCCCAACGGTGGTGCTTGTGCTGGGTGGCTTCGAAGACCTCGACGGTCGCGTCGTCGTTGTCTGACGGCGCCGGGCACCGGACCATCGCGTAGTTTCTGCCGAGCTGGGTGTCGGTTGGCGGTTCGCATACGCCACAGACGAAGACGGGGACGTCCCGCGGCGTTCCCTGGCGCCACTCCTTGTCGACCTGCATCCGGCTGGCGGCCATCTCCGGGAGGACCACCATGTCGATGCGACCCACGCTCGCATCGGTGCCGTCGAGGATCCGGTTCAGACCGCCGAGCGTCGATTCATGCTCGCGCGCGTCGTATTCAAAGAGGCCGCAATGGCTTGCCATTCGAGCGCACGTCGCGTCATGGCCCTTGATCGGGCGGAACTGCACGGGATCGATCCGGAAGGGATGAGGGTAGACCAGGACGTTGAATGTCCGGCGCCGGCGGGTGGCGCCTGCGCCTTCGAGGCGAGCGCCGTCGCGGGTCACCAACCACGCCGGCGCCACGTCGCAGCCCGTGAACAGGGCGAGGTTGTGACTGAGAGAACGGATGGAGATGCCGCGTTGCGGGGTGCGCATCTTCGGGAGCACGATGGCGCGCGACTGGTGGATGCCGTCGCAGAGCGTTGAAGCGTTCTCGAGCGAGACCTTCTCGTCCTGCTCGTGCGCCTTCGACCATGAAATGAGCCGCTGCGTGGCGCGGTACTGGACGGTGCGTTCCACCGCCGCCACGGCTTGGTCGACGGAGAGATGCTCGATGGACTCGAGGCTCTCCCACAGGTCTTCCAGCCGGCCCAGGACACCCACGCCGGCACAGGCCTCGTCCGTGACCGCGGCGAGAAACAGCAGGGTCTTCCACAGCTCGTCCTGGGCCCGGATGGCCGTGAGCGAGAGCTCGGCATGCGTCTTGACGATGGCCCATGCGGCCACGACCGGGGAAGGGATCTTGTGAGCGTCGAGACTCCACTCTTTGCCGATCTTGCGAACCTTCTCCTGCCACTGTCCCGCGGTGATCTCCAGCACTCCGAGCTCGGCAGGGGGCTTGGCGACGTTGAGATAGGCGCCGGAGTCTCGCAGCAGGATCATCGCGATCGCGAAGAGGTTTGGCGGCCACGAAATGACATCGGCGTCCGCCGCGGTTACCCAGTTGGGAAAACCCAATCCGGCTACCACCTCGTGAATTCGTTTGGGCCGCTTCACGGCCTCCGTCGCGGGCATCGGGGCCACGCTACCACCGGCGGGGGTCTTGTCAAGCGGGACGTCGAGCCGCGTGCCTTCCGTGTGAACACGCGGGCGACGGGATCGTCTCGCGGGGGGAGCGCGCGGCACTTATTTGTGAAGTGACAAACGGGGTCATGTCAGTTTTGTGTCGCCCGCGCCGGACGCGGGCCCGGTGTGACCGGTTGCCCGAGCGAGCCGCTACACCCCCATGGCGGCCAGCATGGCCGAGCCCATGTCCGCCGGGCTGAGGGCGACCGAGACACCGGCCTCCTGAAGGGCCTTGATCTTCGCGTCGGCGGTGTCGCCGGCCGAGCCGATGATGGCGCCGGCGTGACCCATGCGGCGGCCGGGGGGTGCGGTGCGCCCGGCGATGAAGGCGGCGACGGGCTTGGTGACGTGGGCCCGGATGAACTCGGCTGCCTCGATCTCGTCGCTTCCTCCGATCTCGCCGATCATGAGGACGCCATGGGTGTCGGGGTCGTCCTGGAAGAGGCGAAGACAGTCGGCGTGGTTGAGGCCGCGGACCGGGTCGCCGCCTATTCCGACGCACGTGGACTGGGCGAGACCGAGGCGGCTGGTCTGCCAGACGGCCTCGTAGGTCAGTGTTCCGGAGCGGGAGACGATGCCGACGGCCTTGCCGAGGCGGGCCTCGCTGACGTGGGTGTGGATGTACCCGGGCATGATGCCGATCTTGCACCCGGCGCGGGTGTGAGGGTCCTGGGCTGAGGAACCGGTGCCGGACCTGGGCCCGGGCGTGATGACGCCGGGGCAGTTGGGGCCGACGAGGATGAGACGGTCCCAGGCGGAGCGCTGCGGGCTGGCGGCGGCGTGGTCGGCCTGGGCCCCGGGGCGCGGGCCGTCGCCGGGGTCGTTCCGGGCGGAGACGGTGCCGCCGTTGGCATCGTCGAGGAGGGCGCGGACGCGGATCATGTCCTGTACGGGGACGCCCTCGGTGATGGCGCAGATGACCCGGATGCCGGCGTCGGCGGCCTCGAGGATGGCGTCGGTGGCGAAGGCGGGGGGAACGAAGATCATGGTCGCGGTGGCGCCGGTCTCGCGGACGGCGGCCTCGACGGTGTCGAAGATCGGGAGCCCGTTGTCGTCGCGGGTGCCGCCCTTCCCGGGCGTGACGCCGCCGACCAGGCGGGTGCCATAGTGGAGGCACCCGCGGGTGTGCTGGGCGCCGAAGGCGCCGGTGATTCCCTGGCAGATGACGCGGGTGGCGGCGTCAACGAGGATGGGCATAGGCGGCAAGCGTAGCCGCGGGCAGCGGGGGCCCGGGCGAGTTCAGCGCGGCGGCGTGCTCGTGGCGGAGCCGAGCGCCTCGGGGCCGAACCACGCGACCGGGAGGTCCATGAGCAGGGCGCCGCTCTGGGCGAAGACGTGCAGGCGGGCGGAGCCGATCTCGGCCTGGTCGAGCGGCCGGGTGGGCTCGAGGCGGACGACGGCGGCGCCGCCGTCGGTGGTGGCGAGCCGCGCGGTAAAGGGTGCCTCGCCCCGGAGTGTGACGCGCGCGGGCGCGGGAGCCGCGGGGGTTCTTGGCGAAAGGCGCAGATCGAGCGGGACCGAGGCGCCGGCAAAGACGGCGCCGCCGGGCTCCGAGTACCAGGCGGGGAGCACGGTGAGCTTGACGGGGACGACGAGCTCGCTGGGCTCGGGGCGCGCGACGCGGAGGCGCACCTCGCCGGGGTAGAACCCGGGCGCGAGAGGGGTGCCGGCCATCTGGAACATGCGGACGTCGGGCGAGCCGGGCGTCTCGAGGGGGCCTTCGAGGCTCATGCCGGGCACCGTACAGGTGGCGCTGGCGGCGACAAAGGCCTCGGCGGCGCCCTCGTCGAGCCAGCGCAGCCAGACGCCATGAGAGACCGGGACGCCCGCGATGGCGGTGCGCCTGATGACCTGGGGCATCGCCATGTACGACAGGTCGGCGCCGTAGCGGACGAGGCAGACGGCCTGCTCGGAGGCGGGTGCGCCGTCGGGGGCCGTCCAGGTGACGGCGAAACGGGCCGACTGGACCTGCTCGCCGAGGCTGGGAGCGACCGTGGCCGCCAGGGTGACCGTAACAATCTGGTCGGGGTGGACGGTCTGGCGATCGAGGGAGGCGCTAAGGCAGCCGCAGGTCTTGGACTGGAGGGTGATGGAGACGGGAACGGTGGCGGTGTTGAAAAAGGTGAGCGTGCGCTGGGCGAGAGAGCCGACCTTGACGGTGCCGACGCTCTCCCGGTCGGCCCTGACGAGCTTGAGGACGGAGAGCTGCCCGCGCCGGACGGAGGGGGCGGGGTTCGCGGTCGGCGCGCTGGTCGGCGGGGGCGGGGTGGCGCCGGCTCTGGGAAAGGGTGCGGCGGCGAGGGCCAGGAGGGCGGCGACGACCCGGGTGAGTGGGTGACGGGGGGCGCGAGTCAACTTCCGGCTCCTGGGGTTGGAGAGTCGTCCGGCGCGGTCGGGTCGTGGCGCGCGGGGCGTGCGGGGACGAGATCGGGGTAGGGGCGGGCCTGGTCGAAGGTGGAGCGGCGGGCGCGATAGCCGTCGTAGATCTCCTTGCCGGGGGGCATGGGGAGCCAGAAGGCCTCGGGGGGGAGGGGGCGGTTGGCCATGGAGTAGTTGCAGACCATGACGTTGGGCCCGTAGGCGCCAACAGAATCGGCGGCGCCGGCGGGCGCGTACACAACCGACGGCTCCCGGGGGCAGGGCCCGGAGACGCGGAGGCGGAGGACCGCCTCGGAGATCTGCGCGCGGGTCGCTTCGTCCAGGGCCCCGAGCGGACCCGAGAGGTCGGCGGCGAGGGGCCAGTTGGGGCGGTCGGCCTCGACGCGGGCCAGCTCCTCGGAGCGCCGCTCGATCATCCAGCGGATGTAGTGGTGGCTGAGCCCGACGGAGGGCAGGTGCACGCCGCTGACCTCCGTGTAGCGGAGGGTCTCGAGGACCATTTGGGGGTCGCCCAGGGGGGCCATGAGGCGGATCCGGCGCGGGGAGAAGCCGTGCACGGGATCGACGCGCACCTCGACAGTGTGGGGCGCCCCGAACAGGCGGACCTGGGCGCGGACGAGGGGCCAGGGCTCGGCGGCGCTGGGGGGCTCGTAGGCGAGGGACTCGGCGTCACCCAGGAAGGCGTGGAGGGGGCGCCAGTGCTCGTAGTCGACGTAGCGGCCGAGGAGGTGGGGGGGGGAGGTGACGTAGTGGTTGTCGTTGTCGTCGTCCTTGACGACGCCGCGCATGAGGACCGGGTCCATGCCGAAGAGGCGCTCGCCGTCGTAGAAGCGGTACCCGCGGGTGACGCCGAGGGTGCCGGCCTCCCGGTCGGCGGTGCTATATTCCGAGCGCACGAACCAGCGGCCGAGGTCGTCGAACCCGATGTGCCGGGAATCGGAGCGGAGCCAGCGCCCGGGCGCGGGCGCCTGGAAGAGCGACTGCTCGCACTCGAAGCTGCGGACGGAGTTGTGGTAGGCCTCAAGGGCCGCGACCAGGGCGACGGCGCGGGGGTCGCGGGCAGTCTCGGCGCGGGTGGCTGCGGGCGGCGGCGCCGCGGGGAGGGGTGGCGTGAGCGGCGGCCCGGGCCGGCACGCCACGAGCAGGCCGAGGAGTGCGGCGAGGCCGCTGGTTACTGGCACTGCTGCACCTTGCAGTCCGTGTTGGGTGGGTAGTCTGCCGGGGGCGGGCAACTGCAGCCGTTGGGCCCGGCGTTGGTGCCGCCGGTTCCGCAGTTCACTCTTGCCTGTTTCCCACAGTTCAACAGAGCGCCGGAGCCGGCGGAGTCGCACGTCTCGATGGGCAGTCCCTTCTTGCAGAGGCGGCCCTCGATGTTCTGCCCGGAACAGATCGTGCACTGACCATCACAGCTCGTGGGCGGGCTGCCCCCGACGGGCGTGCAGCCGGAGACGTTTCCGAGGGGCGCATCGACGAAGACGGTGCCCGCGGGGCAGCCGAGGGAGACGTCGACGCACTTGAAACCAGTCAGACTCCAGCTCTCGGGGGAGTCGCCCTCGTCCCACTCAACCGCGACGTAGACGACGTCCGCTCCGGGATCGTCCTGGCCCAGGGCGGTGCCCGGGCTAAGACAGAAGAGGAGCAACGGGGCGAGGAGGGCCGAGAGGGGTGAGAGTCTCATGTGTGAGCTTCTTTCACCGCGCAGCGTACCCGGGCGGGCGCGGAGCGCGCCATGCAAATCCTCAACATTCAGATAAACATAATTTCGAGCCTCCGCGCCGGGCGGGCAACGACCGCCCGGTCCGGAGCGGGGTGACGCGCGGAGGCGGCCCGGTCAGTCTTCGATCTTGAGCGTCGCGGCGTCCATCGTGTAGAGGCCGATGAGCCAGTCCTTGACCAGGTAGGGATCGACCTTGAAGCGGCCCGTGACCGAGCCGTAGGCCGCGAGGCGGTCCTCGCCCACGGGGGGCTTGGCGAGCTTGACCTCGACGGCGTCGTAGGGCGTGGGAGGGACGCCGATGCAGCACCCGTCCCACTGGTTGAGCATCATGAGCATCTCGTCGGGCTCCTGGGCGACGATGGGGAAGGCGATATAGCCCGTGATGCGCACGTGCTTGCCGTTTATAAGATCGAGCCAGGGCGGCAGGAGTTTCTGGCCCAGCCGGGGACGATAGGTTTCCTGGGCGCTGGCGAGGAACTCCCAGGGGATCTCATATGGGTTCTCGGGGGTGCCGGCGCCCGTGATGACGAAGCGATCGTTGACGCGCAGGGTGCCGTCGTCGCGCTCGGTGACCTTGAGCGCGGGCTTGGCGTCGCCGGGGGGCGCGGGCTGGCCGGGCGCGGGCTGGCCGGGAGGAGGCTCGCCGGGCGCGGGGTCCGGAGTCGCCGGGGGCGAGGCGGTCGGCGCGGCGGTGGGGTTCGGAGCGGCCGGGTCGGGCGTGCCCGGGAGCGCCGGGTCAGGAGTCGGGTCAGGGGTCGGAGCCGGGCCCGGCGCCGCTGGCTCGGGCGAGGCCGGCTCGGTTGGCGCCCGGGCGGGTCGGGCCGGTTCGGCGGGAAGGGGCGCGGCGGGTGCCGGCGTGGGATCGGGAGCGACGCCCTTGGGCGGGGCTCTGTCGGGCGCGGGAAGCGTGGAGGGCGGCACGGGGACGTGCGCCGGCGCCGCGTCGGCAGGGGACGGGCGCGCGGGGCCGGTCGTGCCCGCGCCCAGCGGGGAGTCCTCGGGCCCGGCCCGGAGCGCCAGCAGGGCGATCGCCCCGAGGGCCGCGGCGGCGATGAGCGCCCAGAACCACTTCATGCCGGATGGTATGTGACATCCCGCGAGGCGCGGAGCGGGCGGGCGGATGGTGGCGGGCGGCGGGCGGCGCTCCGCGCGAGCCGTCGAGCCGGTGGGCGCCAGTTACCGGGAGAGGTTGTACCGCACGATGCAGGCGACCGCGTGGAGGCCGTCGCGCCAGGTGATCTTCTTGCCTTCCTCGTAGGTGCGGCCCGCGTAGCTGACGGGGACCTCGAAGATGCGCGCCGGGCGGTCGGCGGGCGGGCCCGCGTCGCGGGGAAGGCGGAGGCGGGCGAGGCGGGCGACGAGCTCGGGCTCGACGCCGAAGCGGTCCTCGCGGATGGTGAGGCGTTCGAGCACGGGCCCGGAGAAGGCCTTGAGGCCGCACTCGATGTCGGTGAGGTTGAGGTTCGAGAGCATGTTGCTCAGGGTCGTGATGAGGCGGTTGGCGGCGTAATGCCAGTAGTAGAGGACGCGGTGGGTCTCGCCGAGAAACCGGGAGCCGAGGACGGCGTCGGCGCGCCCGTCGAGAATGGGGCGCGCGAGACGGTCGTGGTCGGCGGGGTCGTATTCGAGATCGGCGTCCTGGATGAGGGCGAGGTCGCAGCGCGCGGCCCGGGCGGCCTCGAAGCCGGAGCGGACCGCGGCGCCCTTGCCCGAGTTGCGATCGTGGAGGACCACACGGGTGTCGGGGCGCCCGCGGAGGCCGCGGACGAGCTCGCGGGTGGCGTCGGTGGAGAAGTCGTCAACGACTACGAGCAGGCGTTCGAGGGGGCGACCGTCGGGGGCGACCAGGGGCGGGGTGGCGTCGAGGCGCGCCAGCATGAGGGGGAAGAGCCCGGCCTCGTTGTAGACGGGGATGACCACGGCGTAGCGCACGGGCGCAGGATGGGGGACGGGGCGGAAGGTGTCAAGGTGCCGAGGTGTCGAGGTGTCAGGGTGTCAGGGTGTCGAGGTATCGGGGCGCCGAGCGAGCGATGCGAGAATGCGCCGCTGCGGCGACGAGAGGGCCAGGCCCGCTAGCGCGTCGGGCGCGACCCATTGGCCGCGCCGCGGAGTGGCGGGCGCCTCGAGCCGCCAGACGCGGAAGTGGACCTCGCGGCTGGAGGTCGTGCACGTGAAGGTGAGCGGGGGTGGTGCCCGCCCGGTGGGGGGGGCGGTGTTGACCGCTTGAGCCAGGCGGCGGAGGGAGGGAGCGCGGGCGGCGGATTCGAGGGTGGGGACCTGCCACATGTCCGACCAGAGGCCGGCACGCGGCGGGCGGCGTTCGAGGAGCACGCCGGCGGGCCCGGTGATGAGGGCAGAGGCGCAGTGCAGTTGCGTGCGCACGGGCCGGGGCTTGGGGGCGGGGATGCTGTCCTGGGCGCCGCGGCGCCGGGCGGCGCAGGCGGCGGCGATCGGGCACGAGCCGCAGGCCGGCGACCTGGGGGTGCAGATAAGAGCGCCGAGCTCCATCAGGCCCTCGTTGAAGGCGGCGGGGTCCGGGGCGGCGCGGACGAGTTGGGCGGCGCGGCGCCAGAGCCAGCGGCGCGTGGCGGGGTCGGCGGGCGGCCCGGGGCGGGCGTGGAGGCGGAGCAGGACGCGCGCGACGTTGCCGTCGACGGCCGGCTCGGGTCGGCCGAAGACGATCGAGGCCAGGGCCCCCGCGGTGTAGGGCCCGATGCCGGGCAGCGCGCGCAGCGCCGGCACGGTGGTGGGGAAGAGCGTGGGAGGTGCGCCGGGCGCGGCGAGGGTGCGGGCCGCGGCCTGGAGCGTGCGGGCGCGCCGGTAATACCCCAGGCCGGACCAGAGGGCGATGACCTCCTGCGAGTCGGCGTCGGCGAGGTGGGCGAGGGTGGGAAACCGGCTCACGAAGCGCTCGAAGCTCGGGACGACTCGGGCGACCTGGGTCTGCTGGAGCATGAGCTCGCTCACGAGCGAGCGGTAGGGGTCGCGCGGCGTGGTTCGCCAGGGGAGGGGGCGGGCGCTGCGGGCGAACCAGCGGGAGAGCTCCGAGGCAAGGGCTCGGTCGCGCGCGCCGGCGGGGCGCGCGCGGGGGGGCCGGGCGGGGGCTGGGACCGGTGCGGGCATGCGCGGGGCGATGGTATCGGCTCCCGGTCCTTTCTCGAGGAGTCTGCGGGTCGGGGCGGGGGGCCCGGGTACACTCGGCGGTGGAGCGCTCCAGCCAATGATCGACCGGCTTCTCCAGCTCATGGACCGGCTCGGGGCGTACCCGCTCTGGCAGGTCGGGATCGAGCTGGCGATCATCGGCGCGGTCGTGTACGGGGTCCTCAAGTTCGTGCGCGGCACGCGCGCCGCGGGGGCCCTCAAGGGCATCCTGTTCGTCCTGCTCACGGCCACGCTGCTGGTGCGGATCCTGGGGCGGGGACAGTCGTTCCAGCGGCTGACGTTCCTGTACGAGAACTTCATGACGCTGCTGGCGATCACCCTGGTGGTGGTCTTCCAGCCGGAGCTGCGCCGCGGGTTCATCCGCCTGGGCGAGGCCCCGATCTTCCGGCGCGCGACCCGGGGGACCGCGGCCCTGGTCAACGAGATCGTCGAGGCGTGCGCGTACCTGGCGAAGGCGAAGTTCGGGGCGATTATCGTGGTCCAGCGCGAGGTGAGCCTCCGAGGGATCGTCGAGGGGGGCACGACCATCAACGCCGAGCTCTCGGCCCGGCTGCTGCAGACGATCTTCTTCCCCGGCTCGGCGCTGCACGATCTGGCGGTGGTGGTGCGCGGCGACCGGATCGAGGCGGCGGGCGTGCAGTTGCCCCTGGCCGAGCCCGAGGAGATGCCCGACGCCACCCTCGGATCACGGCACCGCGCGGCGGTGGGCGTCTCGCGCGAGTCGGACGCGGTCGTGGTCGTCGTGAGCGAGGAGTCGGGGGCGATCAGCGTGGCGGAGGGAGGGGCGCTGCGGCGGGGCGTGGGTCCGGAGGAGCTGCGTGCCCTGCTGGTGCGCGGGTTCACGGTCGTCGGGGACGAGGCGGGCGAGTCCGACGCGCCGGTGGGGGATGACGGCGCGAGGAGGCGGGGGCGGGTGCGGCGCGGGGTGGGGTGGCGCGCAAGCGGTCCGGCGGCGCCGCCGCGGGTCGGTGGGGCATGAACGGTCCGCGGCTGCTGGCGGCGGTGAAGACGGGCCTGCTGGTGGTGCTGGTCTCGGTGCTGATCTGGACGTGGTCGGAGGCCGAAAGCCTGCGCACCGCCCAGGTGATGGTGCGGATCGTCTTCGCGGAGGCGGAGGACTTGGCGGTGGAGGGGACGGCGGCGGAGTGGGATCAGTCGGCGCGGGTGCGCCTCGAGGGGCCGACCGCGGCGATGGACGAGGCCGAGACCGCGCTGCGGGGCCCGGTGGAGATCGTGCTGGGGCGCGGCGGGGTTCCGGCGACGCCGGGGACGCATCAGATCGATCTCCGGGCGGCCCTGGAGGCGGCCCCGGAGATCGAGCGGACGAAGGTGGCGGTGCTGGAGTGCGTGCCGGCGATCGTCGAGGTGAAACTGGTCCGGCTGGTCGTGCGGGAACTGCCCGTGGAGGCGGACCTCTCGATGGTGGAGGTCGAGGGTGAGGTGCGCGTGGAGCCGACCACGGTGCGGGTGCGGCTTCCCGAGGAGCTGGCGGCGGCGCTGGGCCCGGAGACGGCCGCGACGGCGGTGATCTCGCCGGCGGAGGCGGCCTCGCTGAGCGATCAGGCGCCGCAGACGATCCGGCAGGCGCGGGTGCAGCTTCCCGCGGGCCTGGCGGGCCGGCCGCTGGTGCGGGTCCTCGACGAGCACGTGAGCGTGACGCTGCGGGTTCGCAAGCGGATCGAGACGCTGACGCTCAGCAGCGTTCCGGTATGGGTGACCATGCCGCCCGTGGAGACGGGCAAGTGGGACGTGGAGGTGCTGGACCCGTACCTGCACGACGTGACGGTGACGGGCCCGCGCGAGGAGGTGCAGCGGATCCGGCGCGAGGAGCTGCGCACGATCGCCTTCGTGTTCCTTTCGAGCGACGACCTGGAGAACCAGATTCCCAGCAAGCGCGCGGTCTTCGCGCCGGTGCCGGGCGCGCTGGTGAGCGGCGATCCGGTGGGGGCGGGTGCCGAGGAGGGGCCGGACGCGGCCCTGCTGGAGCAGGTGGCTCCCCTGAAGTTTTCCGCCCCGGCGCGGCGGGTGGCGCTGGCGATCACACGCCGCGAGCCGCGGCCCGGGGGCGAGCGCGTGCCCGAGCCGGGCGGTGAGGGGCCGGAGCCGGTTCCGGGCGGGGCGCGCTGAGGGTTCCGGCCGCGCGGGACTCTCGCCGGGGGAGCGGCGCGGACGATGAAGGTGGTCCCGGGGGGAAGGCGACAGGAGGTTGCCGCGACATGCGTCTATCGAAGCTGACGGTGAGCGGGTTCAAGAGCTTTGCCGACCGGACCGAGTTCACGTTCGATGAGCCGGTGACGGGAATCGTGGGTCCGAACGGGTGCGGCAAGAGCAACGTGGTGGACGCGATCAAGTGGGTGCTGGGGGAGCGGTCCAGCAAGAGCTTGCGCGGCACCGAGATGCTCGACGTGATCTTCGCCGGCTCGGCGGGGCGGAAGCCCCTGGGCCTGGCGAGCGTGGCGCTGACCTTCGAGAACCCGGTGGTCCCGGGGCCGGAGGCGGGGGGCCGGCGCGGGGCCGATGATGCCGACGGCGCCGGCCAGTCGTGGGACCGGCCCCACGATGATCCCGGGTCGCGGCCGGGAGACGAGGAGGCGGAGGTCGTCATCGACCGGGCCGCGGCGGCGCGCGGCGCCCGGCGGCGGGCGCTGCCCTTCGACGCCGACGTGGTGGAGGTGGAGCGGAGGCTGTACCGGGACGGGACGAGCCAGTATCTGATCAACTCGAAGCGCTGCCGGCTGCGCGACATCCGGGAGCTCTTCCTGGACACGGGGATCGGGGCCGACGCCTACTCGATCATCGAGCAGGGGAAGGTCGACGCCATGCTCACCAGCTCGCCGCAGGAGCGGCGGGTGATCTTCGAGGAGGCGGCGGGGGTGGCCCGCTACCGGCAGCGGCGCGTGGAGGCGGAGCGGAAGCTCGAGCGGGCCGTGGCCAACCTGGCGCAGGCGCGTGAGCAACTCGCCGGCACCGAGCGCCGCCTCCGGCTGGTGAAGGGCCAGGCGGCCAAGGCGCGCCAGTTCCTCGCCCTGGACGAGGAGTTGCGGGCGCTGCGCACGGTGCTGGCGCTGGACCAGTACGACGACCTGCGGTCGCGGCTCGCGGGGCTGACGAGCCGGCTGGCGGGCCTCGAGGCCGTGCGGCGCGACGCGCAGGCGCGGGTGGGCGAGCTCGAGCAGGCCAAGCAGGAGGCCGAGCTGGCCCGTGCCGAGGCGGCCCAGGCCCTGCGCGGGGCCGAGGGGCGAGCGCAGGCGGCCCGGCACGCCGAGCGCGTGGCCCAGCAGCGCGAGGAGCTGACGCGGCGGGCCCTGGAGGGCGCGCGGCGGGAACTGGCCGCCGAGACGCAGGATCTGGCGAGCGTCGAGGCACGGCGCGCGGAGCTGGGGGTAGCGGCGGAGCGGCAGGAGGACGAGATCCGGGCGCTCGGCGAGAGGGTGGCGGCGGCCGAGTCGGGCCTGCGCGAGCTCGGCGAGGCCCGGGCGGCGGCGGCGGCACAGGCGGCGGAGCTTCGAGCGGAGCATGCCGAGCGACGCGCCGCGGCGACGAGCGTCGACCGCGAGCGGGCCGGGCTCGGCGCCTCCCTCGAGAGCGAGGAACGCCGGCTGGCGCAACTGCGCGACCACGCGGCGGCGCTCGGGGCCAAGGCCGAGCGCGTCCGGGCGGAGCAGGGAATCGCGATGGAAGCGCGTCAGGCGGCGGTCGCGGGGCTGAACGAGGCGTCGGCGCGGGCCGAAGAACTCGCCGCCGAGCTGGCCCGGGCCGACGCGGCCGCCGAGCGCCTGAGCGGTGACCGGCAGGGCCTGGTGGCCCGGCTCAACGGGCTGCAGCAGCGGGCGATGCGGACCGAGAGCCGGCGCGGCACGCTTCGGGAGATGATCGACGGGCACGCCGGGCTGGGCGAGGCGGTGCGTCACGTGCTCGAGCGCCGCAAGGCGGGCCGCGGTTTCGCCGGGCTGGCGGGCGTGCTCTCGGACCTGATCGAGGCCGACGGGGCGGAGGCCGCGGCGGTTGAGGCGGCGCTGGGCGCCGATCTGCAGGGCCTGGTGCTCGCCCGGGGGGCGGGGATGCCGCTGGAGGAGGAGCTGGCCGAGCTCCCCGGTCGCGTGGCGATCCTGAGCTGCGGAGGGACGACCGATCCGGCCCGCCCCCTGGACGGGGACGCGCTCGCCGACCTCGTGGCGCTCAGCGGCGGGCGGGTCTTGCCGCTGCGGGGCGCGGTGCGGGCGGCGGCGTCGGCCGGGGGGGAGGCGCCGGGGGTGGAGGCCCTGCTCGACGTGCTGCTGGGGCGGACCTTCCTGGTCGAGAGCCTCGACAGCGCGCTCCTGCTGAGCGCCGGTCCGCTGGCGGGCCTGGGAGCGCGGCTCGTGACCCGCGACGGCAAGGTGCGCGACGCCGACGGGCGGGTGCTCGCGGGACCGATGTCCGCGGTGAGCGAGGGCGCGGGTGTGCTCCAGCGGCGTGGGGAGCTCGCGCGGCTGGAGGTGGAGCTGGGAGGGCTCACGGCGGCGCTGGAGGCCGAGCGGGCCGGGCTGGCCGCGGTGGACGCCGAGGCGGCCGGGCACGGGGAGCGGGCGCGGGCGCTGCGCGCCGAGGTGGCGCTGGCGCAGCGCGCGGTGGTCTCGTGCGAGGCGGCCCTGGAGCGGGCGACCGGAGACGTGGCCCGGCTGGCGCGGGAGAGCACGGCGCTGGCCGAGGAAGCGGCCCAGGCGGGAGCGCGGCTGGAGGGGGCCCGGGCCGAACAGGGGCGCCTGCGGTCGCGGCTCGAGTCGCTGGGCCGGCTGCACGAGGAGCTCGCGGCGGCGGCGGCGGGGCTCGAGGAGCAGGTCCGGGCCGCGCAGGCTCGGGCCGAGGGAGCAGGCGAGGCCCTGACGGCGGCCCGGGTGCAGGCCGGGCGGGCCAGCGAGCAGCTCGCGGCGGCGCGGCGCGAGCGGGGTCGGCTGGAGGCGTCCGCCGACGAGGCCGGGCGACGGGCCGCGCAGATGCGGGAGCAGATGGCCCGGCGCGAGGCCGCCGCGGCGGAGCATGAGCGCGTGCTGGGCGAGTGCGCGGGGGACATCGACGCGGCGCGGCGCGCGGGCGCGTCCGCTGCGGAGGAGCTCGAGAGTCATCTGGCGCGCGGGTCCGAGCTGGAGGAGGGCGCGGCCCGGATCGGGGAGGCGCTGACGGCGGCGCGGCAACGGGCGGGAACGGTGGAGCGCGACTGGCACGCGCTGGAAGTTGCCAAGCGCGAGGCGGAGATCAAGCGCGAGAACCTCGAGGAGCGGGCCCAGGAAGACCTGGGTCTGGAGCTGGCCTGGGAGCACGTGGAGTACGCGCAGCTTCTCGCGGACGGCGGGGTGGCGCGGGTGGACCCGTCGGCGGGGGAGGCCCGCGTCGGCGAGCTGCGCGAGCGCATCCGGGCGCTGGGCAGCGTGAACCAGGAGGCGATCCAGGAGGAGACCCAGCTCGCGGCCCGCAACGAGGAGCTGGCCCGGCAGGTGGCAGACATCGACGCCGCCCGCGAGAAGCTCGCGGTGCTGATCGGGCAGCTCAACGACGCCAGCCGGACGCGCTTCCAGGAGGTCTTCGAGACGATCCAGCGGAACTTTGCCGGGCCCGATGGGATGTTCCGCCAGCTCTTCGGCGGGGGGCGGGCCGAGGTGAAGCTGATGGGCGTGGTCCGCGAGGTCGACGGGGAGAAGGTGCAGACCGACGAGATCGACTGGCTCGAGAGCGGGGTCGAGGTGGTGGCCAAGCCGCCGGGGAAGGAGCCGCGCAGCATCAGCCAGCTCTCGGGCGGCGAGAAGACGATGACGGCGGTGGCGCTGCTGCTGGCGATCTTCCGGAGCAAGCCGAGCTGCTTCTGCGTGCTGGACGAGGTCGACGCGGCCCTGGACGACGCGAACGTGGACCGGTTCTGCGGGGTGATCCGGCGCTTCCTGGACCGGAGCCACTTCATCGTGATCACGCACCACAAGCGCACGATGCAGGCGGCCGACCAGCTCTACGGCGTGACCATGCAGGAGCGGGGGGTCTCGAAGCGCGTGAGCGTGAAGCTCGAGCAGGTGGGCGAGGGGGGCGCGGTGCGCGCGGGCGGGGGTGAGCAGGCCGGCGCGAATCCGGGCAGGCCCTCGGCAGCGCTCGAGGCGAAGCGCGGGGCGCCCACGGCGCCGGTTCCGGCGGCCGAGTCGCGGCCGAGCGAACTCCTGCGGGCCGGTCCGGCCTGAGCCCGGCTCCCGGGGGGCGGTCTCACCCCGCCATGACGTCCTCGATGGCGTACCAACCCGCGGGCTTGCCGGCGAGCCATGCCGCGGCCCGCAGGGCCCCCGCGGCGAAGAGGTCGCGGGTGGTGGCGCGGTGGACGACCTCGATGCACTCGCCGGGGCCCGCGAAGCGGACGGTGTGCTCGCCCACGACGTCCCCGCCCCGGATCGAGAGGACCTGGGAGTCGGGCAGGTGGGCGCCGGCGGCGCGCAGGGCGTGAGCGAGACGCAGCGCGGTGCCGGAGGGCGCATCCTTCTTGCGGGCGTGATGGGCCTCGACGATCGAGCAGTGAAAACCCGGGCCGAGTGCTCGCGCCAGGGCGGCGCTGGCGGCGGCGACGGCCGCGATCCCGAGGGACGTGTTGGGGGCGACCAGGACGGGTATGTGGGCCGCGGCGTCGCGGAGCGCGGCGTGGAGCGCCTCGTCGAGGCCGGTGGTGCCGACGAGCAGGGCCGAGCGCGTCCGGAGCGCGGAGGCGAGCGCGGTCCGCGTGCCCGCGGGCGCAGAGAAATCGACGACGACGTCGGCGGGTCGCGGCGCCTGGGAGGGGCCGGCGCCGTCGCGTGTCAGGGTGGAGACGAGCTCGAAGCGCGGGTCGGCGTGCGCCAGCGCGAGGATGCGCGAGCCCATGGCGCCGGAGGCGCCGCAGAGGCCGATGGCGACGCGCGCGTGATTTGACATGGAGTGTTCCCGCCTGTTAGAGGTACCCGGGTGAAGTGTTTGCTCAAGAGGGTGATGGTTCGAGTCCGATAGAAGTTTCAGTTCGGCGGCATCGAGCGTGGCGCTCCAGAGCCGCCCGAGTTTCTCGCAGAGGCTCCTGTTCACTTTCGAGGAGATTCACATGGCGAAGAAAGCACGCAAGAAGGCCGGCAAGAAGAAGGCCGGCAAGAAGAAGGGTTCGAAGAAGACCGCGAAGAAGGGTGCACGCAAGGCGTCTCGCAAGAAGGCGACCCGCAAGCGGACCGGCATGGGGATGGGCGGCGGCGGGGGAATGGGCGGGGGAATGTGAGAGAGAGGGGAAGGGGCCGACGGGCGGCGTAGCCCGGGGCCTCGGAGCGCCACCGACCATGAAAACGGGGCCGGTCCCGCACGGGGCCGGCCCCGTGTCGTTTTGGGCTGGTTTGTCCGGGTTTTCGGGGGGCTCGCTAGCGCTGCCCGGAGGCGAGGAAGACCGCCTCGTGCCCGCGCACCGCGGCTTCGAGCAGGCGACGATCGGCGTCGTCGGCGAGGCCGCTGCGGTTGAGATCGCCGGCGGCCGGCTGCTCGTGCCAGCGGTACAGGTCGGCGGCGCCCACGGCCTGGTCGAGGGTCAGGTCGTGGCGCGAGAGCACCACGCGGGCCAGTGGGTCGCCCAGGACGACCTGCTGCCAGGAGAGCGCGGGGAGCGCGGTGTAGGCCGCCTCGGCCCAGGTCAGGCGCCCCAGCAGGAAGTTCGAGATCAGCGCGCTGTTGTCCGGGATCGAGATGCTGAAGGGCTCCCAGACGTTCCCCAGGGCGAAGGTGCCGCCCGCGGCCAGGAAGTCCGCGGCCTGCTCCTGCCCGATGATCGTCCCCAGGCCCCCGAAGGCGCGGCAGTTGTACGACTCGATGGTGTTGAAGATGGCGCCCGGCGCGTAGTTGAACGACTCGGCAAAGAGCGAGCCGGCGGATGGGTCGGGCCCGGGACCGTCGCCCGGCTTGGGCCCGGCGTGGTTGTTTCCCTCGTGCCCGAGCAGCACGACCGGGGCCGCGAGGACCATTCCCTCGCCATCGAAGCCCAGCAGCGGGCCCACGAGAAAGTTCGCGGCGCCGGCGCTCTGGTCGTAACGGAGGTTGGCCGGGAGCATGCGGCCATCGGCCAGGAGCCGGTCGCGTGTGAGCTCGAAGTCGTCGCCCGCGCGGAGCGCGGGGGGCCCCTGGTTGTCCAGCTCCCCGTTCTCCCCCGCGTCGGCGACCCCGTTGGCCAGGCTCTCGTCGAGCACGATCGCGGCGCTCTCGGCGTCGACGGGGATGGCGGGGAGCGCGGCGCGGTCGATCATCGCGCTCACGTGCGCCACCGTGTGCCCGTCCAGCCGGGTCACCAGGTACATGTCGCCGGGCGTCAGGCGGGTGGCGCCGCCGCCCGCGGTCTGCCAGATCCCGCCGGTCCACCCGGGGACGGCGATGAAGGACTTGGCGGTGCGGATCGAGGCGCTGGGCCAGGCATGGACGGGCAATGTCTGGCGGGCGTAGGGATTGACGATCATCCCATCGGCGCGCGAATCGGCGAATCCGCCCACCTCGCCCTGGTCGAGATTCTGCCAGAGCAGCGCGAGCTCGATGTCCAGCGAGGCCGCCGAGGCGTCGCCCGACGTGAACTCGCCGCCCATGCCGGAGGGGTTGTCCCCGATGAAGAAGTTGTCGTGGTCCATCACGCGGTGCGGGAGGCCCTTGGTCAGGACCAGGCAGCGCACCGATTCGCTGATTCCCTGGGCGGTGAGATGGGCGCGCAGGGGATTGCGGAAGCGAGAGATGAAGTCGGGATACGAGATGTCGGTCGCCGGCGGGGACATCCCCCCGCCCGGGAGGGCGGCGAGGTCCACCACACGCACGCCCGGGCGCCGGCCCGGCGCGAGGCCGGAGCCGCCGGGAACCTTCGCCGACCCCGCGTAGTGCTCGGCGACGAGCAGGGAGTCGGGGATGCGGCTGTCGTACACGACCAGGACGTTGGATTCGGCGAGCTGGCCCCGGGCGCCGGGGGCGGCCACGAGGCTGGCGAGGGCCGCGGCGGCGACCGGGAGGAGGTTCCAGGCGGGGCGGGGCATCGTGATCGGTTGCTCCAGGGGATCGGGACGCGTCGGCGGGAGTGATAACTTCGCCCGATCCCGCCACGGGGTTTTCTAAATATGACTTGGCGGGTGCGGATCGGCCAAGAACCGGGGGGGGGGGTGGGGCGCGCCCGGCCTCTTTCCTGTGGTACAAACGGTGCATGAGCATGGCCACGGACGCGCTCGGGGCGGTCGTGATCGCGGTCAAGGCCGTGCCGGGGGCCCGGCGCTCGGAAGTCGCGGGGCGGCTGGGCGATCGTCTGAAGCTGCGGCTGGCGGCCCCGGCGGAAGAGGGGAGGGCCAACGCGGCCCTCTGCCGGTTGCTCGCCGAGGAGCTGGGCGTGAAGGAGCGGGAGGTCGAGGTGATCGCGGGGCAGAGCGCGGCCGAGAAGCTGGTGCGGGTGCGGGGGCGCACGGCACGCGACGTGGAGTCGCGGTGGTGAGCCCGCGGGCGCGGGGCGACGAGCGCGGGCCCGCCAAGACCGGGCGGGCGCGCCGGCGCGGCGAGCAGACTCAGGCGGCGCGGTTCAGCGGCACGCGGGCGGCGCACGAGGACGAGACGGGGGAGGACTATGTAGAGGCCATCGCGCAGTTGGCCGAGGAACGGGGCGAGGCGCGCGTGCGCGACCTGGCGGTGATGATGGGGGTGAGCCACGTGACCGTCAGCCGGATCGTGGCCCGGCTCAAGCGCAAGGGGCTGGTGAGCACCAGGCCGTACCGCCCGATCACGCTGACGCCGAGCGGCCTGCTGCTGGCCCAGCGGGCCCGGGAGCGTCACGAGGTGGTGCTGCGTTTCCTGCGTGTGATCGGGGTGGCGCCGGCGCAGGCGGAGATCGACGCGGAGGGGATCGAGCACCACGTCAGCGAGCAGACGATCACCGCGATGCGCCGGCTGACCGCGGAGCGCGAGGAGCGGTAGGGCTTACGGCCCCGGCGGGATGGGCTTGCCCTGAGGGTCGGTGAGCGGGGTGCCGGTGCGGCCGGCCTGAGGCCCGAGGGACGGGGCGCCCAGGTGCTCGAGCTGGGCGGCGGTCCGGTGCACGTGATCGGGGCGGAGTCCGACGGCCTGGACGAGGTAGGTCTCCCAGAGGCGGTGCGAGCGAATGACCTGGCGCGCGGCCTCGAGCCCCTCGGGTGTGAGACCCGGGCGCTCGGGATCGTCCGTCACCTGGCCGGCGCGGCGCCGGGAGCGAAGCGCCAGGCGCCCCAGGGGCGTCGGGGCGAGGGCCGTGGTGGAGACCGGCTCGCCGGCCTCGTGGGCCCGGTAGAGCTGGGCGAGAATGTCCTCGGAGAGGATGGAGAGGCGCAGCCGTGCGAGACGTGCCTGCTTGGCGAGAACGCCATGGCTTGGCGAGGCGAGCACGCCGAGGCCGAGCAGGAGTCCCGAGACAATGCCGATCATCCCGGCGGCGTTGAGAGCGGCGGGAGTCCCGAGGAGCCGGGGCGCGAAGGCGGCAAGGAAGTAGCCGCCGACGCCCGCGATCACCGCCAGGGCGACGCTGAGCGCGAGCTGGCGCCCCAGGCGATCGGTGAGCAGACGCGCCGTGGCGGGGGGGCAGACGAGCATCGCGATGACCAGGATCGAGCCGACGGCCTGGAACGAGACGACCACGGCCCCGGCGACGAAGAGCATGAGCAGGGTGTTCGTGAGACCGGCGCTCAGGCCGAGCGCCGAGGCCAGGGCGGGATCGAAGGCCGCGATGCGGAGTTCCTTGAAGAAGCCGACGACGAAGAGGCCGGCGAGGGCGGCGAACGCCAGCAGGGCCAGCAGGGCGCCTGGGGCCTGGGCGAGCGCGTCCGCGGCGAGGTAGCCGGCGACGGATCCGGGGGCGGGGCGGGGCGTCCAGGTGATGGTCTCGAGGGCGCCGGCCAGGACGCAGTCGGGGTCGAGGTCCACGTCGCGCGCGTGGCGCTCGATCAGGACCACGCCCAGCGCGAAGAGGATGGAGAAGACGACCCCCATCGAGGCACCGGATTCCAGCCGGGTGAGCCGGCGCAGGAGCTCGACGAGCAGGACGGTGACGAGCCCGCTGGCGGCGGCACCGAGGAGCATGGGGACGGGGTGGCGCGACTGCGTGACGATGAACGCGATCACGAGTCCCGGGAGCACGGCGTGCGAGATCGCGTCGCCCAGCAGGGAGAGGCGGCGGAGGAGCAGGAAGTTGCCCAGCAGGGCGCAGGTGACCGCGGCCAGCGTCGCCGAGAGCATCGCGGGGAGGTCGAGCTCGAGGAACAGGCGCAGGGCGGGGCTCACGGGGCCGGGTCCGTTGGGCGCACCGCGGCGCCGAGAGCCAGGGGGTGGCGGCTGGGCGTGGGCCCGTCGCCGGGCAGGCGGCCCGCGCCCCGCAGGGTGGCTTCGAGCTCCGCGACCAGGGCGGGCGAGAGGATGTGCTCCACCCGATCGGCGGAGCGGTCGACGTGGGAGGGGGCAATGTCGGCGTGGGCGAGCAGATACTCCTCCCACAGGCGGTGATTGCGGGTCAGGCGGAGCGCGGCGCGGGCGCCGCGGGGCGTGAGCGCCACGCCCGAAGGCAGGCGCCGCAGGTCGCCGCGGAGCCGGAGCCAGGCGGTCAGGGCGGCGAGCGCGGGCCTGGAGAGCCCGGCCACCCTGGCCAGGTCTGTGCGGGAGAGGGGGGCCTCGGTCGCCGACCCGCGGAGCTCGGCGAGTTCGTAGGCGGCGCGGAGATAGTGGTCACGGGCAACGGCGAGCCGGAGCGCACCGTGCCGGGCGGCGGCGCGCAGGAGGCCGCGGCGCGGCGCCACCAGCAGGCTCACCAGGAAGAGCGCCCCGGCGGTCAGCACGATCACCGCGCCCGCGGGGAGGCTGGGGCCGAGCGCCGAGGCCGAGGCCCCGAGGTATCCGGCGGCGGCCCCGATGGCCCCGGCGAGGGGGACCATCACCCCCAGGCGCTCGGTCCAGAAGCGCGCCGCCGCGGGAGGGATGACCAGCAGCGAGACCACCAGGATGAGGCCGACGGCCTGGAGCCCGATCACGGTGACGAGCACTACGAGGGTCATGATCAGGAGGTCGAGCATCGGGACGGGCGAGCCGATGGAGGCGGCGAACCGGTCGTCGAAGCAGACCAGGCGCAGGTGGCGAAAGAGCAGTGCGGTCAGGGTGGTGGCGAGCAGGGCGGCGCCGCCCATGAGCGCGGCGTCCTGGCGGCTCATGGCGGCGGGCTGCCCGTAGATGTAGTGATTGAGCCCGCCCTGGGTGCCGGTCGGGAGACTCTGCAGGTAGCTCAGAAGCACGATGCCGAGGGCGAAGGAGACCCCGAGCACGACGGCGATCGCGGCATCCTCGCGGAGCCGGGTGTGACGGATAATCCACTGCACGAGCAGGACGGCCAGCACGCCGGTGACGGTGGCGCCCACGAGCAGGGCCGCCCGGGACTTTCCCGGCGCGCCGAGGGCGACGCTGACGAGAAAGGCCGTGGCGATGCCCGGGAGGGTGGCGTGGGCCAGGGCGTCGGCCATGAGGGCGCGCTGGCGCAGGAGGGCGAAGGTGCCGACGACCCCGGCCGCGAGCCCCAGCAGGGCCGAGGCCACCACGACCACGACGGAGTTGTAGTGGGCGCGCAGGGTCAGGACGCGCAGGGCGTCGTGGGCGGAGGGCCAATCGAAGCCGGCGGGCGCGGCGCCGGTCACGCGGGGCCTCCGGGGCCGGGATCCAGCGGGAGCACGGCGCGCGGCGCCGCCCCGGATGCCGCCGTGGGGGTGCCGGCCTGGGCGACGGCCTGGGCGGCCTCCTCGAGGAGCGTCAGCCGCCCGCCGTAGGTCCTGCGGAGGTTGTCGCGCGTGAACGTCTGGGCGACGGGCCCGGCGGCGACGACGCGGGTGTTGAGCAGGATGACGTGGTCGAAGTACTGGGGAACGGTCTGGAGGTCGTGGTGGACGCAAAAGACGGTCTTGCCCTCGGCGCGAAGCCGGCGGAGGATGTCGACGATCGCCGATTCGGTGGCGGCGTCGACCCCGGCGAAGGGCTCGTCCATGAAGTAGACGCGGGCTTCCTGGGCCAGGGCCCGCGCGACTGCGCGAGCGTCGCCGCCAGCGCCAGCAGACAGAGCGCGAACGCGCGCGCGAACCGACCCCTGATAAGACCTGAGTGAGTTGCCGTCGTCATCTCTATATATCCTTGTTCGAGTGCGTGTCGGACTGACTACCTGAGGCTTGCGTAGTCACCTGAAATCTTGCAGCGGCGTTGCGACGAGCAAGCACCATGCCTCTTCGGAGACATTTCGGATACAGACGAATTACA
>DASPKO010000059.1:0-6510 GCA_035628055.1 Phycisphaerales bacterium | reverse complement strand
ATGTGGTAGGGTGGAGCACTAGTTCGATTCCTAAATCGCGAGGGGTCCCCATGCGCACGCGAGCCCATGCCGCGCTGGCCGTCGTTCTGACGGCGTCCGCGGTCGCCGTCGCCCAGCCCACGGTCCCGTTCACGGAGGAGGCCGCGGTCCGCGGCATCAACTTCCAGAGCCTCAGCCAAGCTCCCGGCTTCGGTCAGGGCGTCGCGTTCGTCGACCTGGACTCGGACGGCGACGCCGATCTGGTGGCCCTGCGGCCGGCGGGCGTCCTCGGGCTCTATCAGAACAACGGGCAGGGCATCTTCACCGACCGGTCTGTGAACCTGGCGCTGAGCAGCATGGCGGGGATCTCCTCGGCGGATTTCGACGCCGACGGGGACATGGACCTCTTCATCACGCGCTGGTTCGAGCCCAACGTTTTTCTGCGCAACGACGGCAACTACGTCTTCGTGAACATCGCACCGGCCCTGGGCCTCAACGAGCGCGCCGCCGCGATGTCGAGCTGCTGGGGCGATTACAACAGCGACGGCTATCCCGACCTGTACGTCGCCAATCGCACCCTGAGCAACGACCCGCTCCCGCCGTTCGGGCTCTCGATGACACCGAACCGGCTCTACCGGAACAACGGGGGTGGATCGTTCACTGAGGTCGCGGGGCCGCTCGGCGTCTCGTGCGGGCAGGATCAGACGCTCCAGGCCGCCTGGTTCGATTACGACAAGGACGGCGACGTCGACCTCTACATCTCCAACGACCACGGGGCCTCGGCCTGCTTCAACCGCAACCGCCTCTTCCGCAACGACGGGCCCGCCGGCTTCGTGAACGTCTCGGCGGCCTCGGGGACCGACGGGTGCATCGACGCCATGTGCATCGCCCTGGGCGACTTCGACAACAACCGCTTCCAGGACATCTACGTCACCAACACCCCGGCGCAGAACTACCTGTACATGAGTCAGGCCAACGGCACGTTCCTCAACCGCGCCGTCGAGGCCGGCGTCGCCTCCTACGCCACCGGGTGGGGCTCGAGCTTCGTGGACATCGACAACGACGGGAGGCTCGACCTCTACGTCGCCAACATGGCCGCCCCGAACCGCATGTACTGGAATCCCGGCTCGCCCGCCAACTGGCCCTGCCCGAACCTGGCCCAGCCCCTGGGTTTGGCCCTGAACGGGTACAGCTTCGGGACGGCGATCGCCGACGTGGACGCCGACGGCGACATGGACCTGGCGCTCTCGAGCGACTTCTACCAGCTCCAGGGCCCCGGGCGGGTCCGCCTCTACATCAACCAGACGAACCAGAGCGCCTCGTGGGCGCGCTTCCGGATCGTCGGGACCGGGGCCAACCGGAACGCCATCGGCGCCCTGATCGAGGTGCGCACGGGCTCGACGTGGCAGATCCGCTCCATCGTCGCGGGGGACAGCTACAAGTCCCAGAGCGAGTTCGTCGCCCACTTCGGGCTCGGCGGGTACGAGGCGATCGACGAGCTCGTCGTCCGCTGGCCCGGCGGCACCGTGACGCGCACCGTGCGCAACCTGCCGGCCCGCGGCACCTGGACCGTCACCCCCCCCGCCGCCTGCCCGGCCGATGCCAACGGCGACGGCCTGGTGAGCACGCCCGACGTCAGCGCCTTCCTGTCGAACTGGTTCGCCGACATCCCCGGGCGCAACCTGCGGTCCGACATCAACAATCTCGGCGGCATCACCACCGCGGACATCACCGCGTTCCTCTCCGCGTGGTTCGCCGCCCTGGCCGAGGGCGGGTGCTGAGCCCCTGCGCCAGCGTCTAGAGCGGGAATCGCGCGCACATCGCCAGCACGTCCCGACGGACCGCCTCGGTCGTCCCGCCCGCCCCGCCGGCCGAGAGCACCCGGTCGATCCAGCCGGCCAGCTCGGCCATCTCCGGCTCCTTCAGGCCGCGCGTGGTGACCGCCGGCGTGCCCAGACGCAGCCCGCTGGTGACGCGCGGCGGGCGGGGATCGTCCGGCACGCCGTTCTTGTTGCAGACGAGGCCCGCGGCCTCGAGCCAGGTCTCGGCGTCGGCGCCCGTCAGCGCCTCGGACTTGGCGCGCAGATCGACGAGCATCAGGTGGTTGTCGGTGCCCCCCGAGGTGATGCGGAAGCCGCGCGCCCCCAGCCCCGCCGCCAGCGCGCGCGCGTTGGCCACGGTCTGCGCCTGGTCGGCCCGGAACGCGGGGCGCAGCGCCTCGCCGAAGGCGACGGCCTTGGCCGCAATCACGTGCATCAGCGGCCCCCCCTGCACGCCCGGGAAGACCGCCCGGTCGATCTTCTTCGCCAGCTCCGCGTCGTCGGTCAGGATCAGGCCGCCGCGCGGCCCGCGAAGCGTCTTGTGCGTCGTCGTCGTCACCACGTGGGCGTGGGGGAACGGGCTGGGGTGCACGCCCGCGGCGACCAGCCCGGCGATGTGCGCGATGTCCGCCACCAGCAGGGCGCCGCACTCGTCGGCGATGGCGCGGAAGCGCGCAAAGTCGATGACGCGTGGATAGGCCGAGTAGCCGCAGAGGATCGCCTGGGGCCTGGCTTCGAGGCAGACGCGCCGGACGGCCTCATAATCGATCCGCTCGTGCTGCGGGCTGGCCCGGTCGTAGTGCAGCGGGTAGTGCACGGGCTTGAAATACGCCCCCGAGAAGTTGATCTTCATCCCATGCGACAGGTGCCCGCCGTCCTTGAGCACCAGGCTGGCGAACGTGTCGCCCGGGACCATCAGGGCCATGAAGACCGCCATGTTCGCCTGGGCGCCCGAGTGGGGCTGCACGTTGGCGAAGCGGCACCCGAAGAGCTGTTTGGCCCGCTCGCGGGCCAGGTCCTCGATCCGGTCGTGGAACTCGCACCCGCCGTAGTACCGGGCCCCGGGATACCCCTCGGCGTACTTGTTGGTCAGCCACGACCCCATGGCGTGCATGACCGCCGGGGAGACGTGGTTCTCGCTGGCGATGAGCTCGAGGGTCTGCTGCTGGCGGGTACGCTCCTGCCCCATCAGCCGGGCCATCTCGGGGTCCTCGCGCCCAAGCAGTTCGAGGAGTCCGTCGGCCAAGGGGTCGGCGCGATGAGCCGCGCCCGCGGCCGGGGACGCATCGCCGCTGGGAACGGCTCGGCCCGTCGCGCGGCGCGGGCCTGGGTCGAGGGTGGTCATGCGATGATGGTAGTGCGTGGCGGCGCAGTGACCCCGTGTCGCGCCCCGATCGCGGCGCGTGCGCGACGGGGACTGCGCCGGGACGCGATCCCGCGTTCTGGTGAAAAAACTTACGCGACGGGGTTGCGTGTGGTCGATGATCGGCTATCGTCTACCGAACAAATCGAGTGGGCTTTTGAACACTCCTCTTCTGACCGGCCGATAGCTGAGCTACTCACAACCTGTCGTGGACCGGCAGGATTCAAACACAATGGGTGGAACCCGGCTTGACCCACGCGCCCCGCGCGAAGGACAGCCCCATGCCCGGCCCCGTTCAACCGCTCGTCAAGCTCGGTCCCGGCGGCGACTTTGTCGACGCGTTCTTCCCTTCCGACCGTGGCCTGGAGATGGCGCCGCACCCTGCGGCCGGTGCCGGCGACGGTCGCCAGCCGCGGCGCGAGCGGCCCTTCACGCCCCGCCACGGCGAGGCGCCGGTGCGCGGCGGGCCTTCTCCGATGTGCGTCGAGTCGGTCGGCAACCACCCGGGGCAGGGCCACTCAGGGGGCCGCTGGGGCGGTCGCCTGGCGGCCCTGACCGACCGGGCCGGCCCGGCCGCCGGCCTGCGCCCCGAACACGAGGGCGACCGCGTGTGTGTGTCGGCGGGCGCGCGCACGCTGGCGGCGCTCCTGGGGGCCCAGCGGGTGCTGGAGCACCAGGCCGAGGCGCTGGGGTCGCTCTTTAGGCTTCTCCGCGACCGGCGCGTCGGCGGCACACCCGCCCGCCCGGACCCGAGTTCCCGTTCCTTCCAGCCCGATCCGCGAGGACCCATCCATGAATCTCACGCCCAAGCAGCTCCGCATCCTTCAGCTCATCCGGGATTGTCGTCTCCGGCATGGCTACTCCCCGACCATGCAGGAGCTGGCCGACGAGATCGGCGTGAGCAAGGTCACGGTCTTCGAGCACGTCGAGGCGCTTATCAAAAAGGGCGCCTTGGTGCGCGACCCCAACAAAGCTCGCTCTTTGTCGATCGCTGAGGGCGTCGCGGTCCCGGACGAGGACCGGCCGCTGCGCTTCCCGCTCGTGGGGAAGATCGCCGCGGGCCTGCCGATCGAGAAGGTGGAGGACCGCGACGAGCTGGACCTGATGGACATCGTCGGGCCGCGGAGCGGGCGGGTGGGGGCGATGTTCGCCCTGCGGGTCACGGGCGAATCGATGCGCGACGAGGGAATCCTCGACGGCGACTATGTGCTGGTGGAGCGGACGGAGGCGGCGAACAACGGCGACCGCGTCGTGGCCCTGCTTCCCAGCGGGGAGACGACCCTCAAGACCTTCCACCGCGAGGGGGACCGGGTGAGGCTCCAACCGGCCAACCCGGAGTTCCAGCCGATCATCACCCGCGACGTGCGGGTGCAGGGAATCGTGCGGAGCGTGCTCAGGAAGTACTAGGGCGGCCTTCGGCACGGGCGCATGAGCCGCGGGCGCTCGAAGCGGTCTCCCGCGGCCCACCGGCAGGCGCCCCGCGGGCGCTGGCGCGCCACCTTTGCAATTATGGTCCGCCCGGCCCTGAGACTCTCGGGGTTACTGACCGCTCGCTGGCGCTCGCGGCTCGTGCGACCCCGGGCGGCTCTCTAGGAGCGACCGCTCGCTGGCGCTCGCGGTTCCGCCACCGGCGGCTCCCTAGGAATGACCGCTCGCTGGCGCTTCGCGGCTCGTGCGCCCCGGGGCCGGGGGTAACGGCGGGGCCGGCAAGCAATAAAAAAGCCGCTGCCACCCGGCTGGTGGTGGCAGCGGCCGCGAAGGTGCTGACCGGTCGTCGTGGCGGGTCCGGACAGGAGAGCCGGCCCGCCTCGGTCAGCGCTGGGCCGGCGTGCGAGACGCCAGGCTCTCAGCGCTCTTCTCTACCGCGGGGGCCGGCTCGGGTTGCGGGCCCTCCTGCGGATGGATCTCGATGATGTGCTTGGCCGGGCGGGCCGGGCGGTCGGCCTCGGCGGGGACCCGGGGAGCCAGGGCCTGGCGCGAGATCTCCAGCTTGGCCTGCTGCTCGTAGTTCTCCTGCTGGGTGGTGCCGGCCAGGGACTCGAGGCGCGACTCCTGGGCGGCCAGGCGCTCGCCGAGCTTGGTCTTGACATTGTCCAGGCTGGTGCCCCGGTACCGCTCGTGCTCGGTGAGCATCGCCTGGCGGCGCTCCATGATCTGGATCATCCGCTCGTTGCGGGCGACGGCGTCCACCTTGCGCTCCAGCTGCCAGAGCTCGGCCTGGAAGGTCGTGCGCTCGGTCTCGAGCTTGTTCACCAGCGAGGCCAGGCGGCTCTCCTGCTGGGTGAGGTAGCCCAGGTCGCGCTCGATGTCGGCGGCGCGCTGGGAGTAGGCGTTCTCGGTGGCGATGATCTGCTCGCACTTGACGCGGGCGGCCGCCACCGGCAGGCGCTCGCTCTTGAAGACCACCACCACCTCGGGACTCTCCGAGTCGTACGAGGCGGTCTGGATCAGGGCCTCGCCCGCCCGATCGAGCTGGGCGGTGAGGGTCTGGTGGTCGCTCTGGGCGAGGGCGACGACGCGGGCGGCGACGGCCTGCTCATGGCGGAGCTGGCCGATCTGCTCGCGGAGCTGGGCCAGGTCGGCCCGCACCGCGCTGATCCGCTTGGGGTACTGGCCCTCGAGGTCGCGGAGCTGGGCGCGGAGGGCCACCGGATCGCCAACCGCGGTGTCGATCGTCTCGTTAATGGAGGAACGGGCCTGCCCGACCACCGCGCACAGGCGGTGGGGTCCGGCGACCGCGACCGCGGCCACCGTCACGATGCCCCCGACGACCCCCACCCTTACCAGCGTCTTGGTCAGTGCCATGTGTGTTCTCCTCGGCGCATGCGCCCGTGTGTGAACGATTCGCCGTCCCCCCGGGCCGTGGCCCCGGGCCCGATGCCCGGCGGCCCGCCCGCGCCCGCGCGGCGCTGTGTCGGCACTTGGTTGGGAAGGCCCGGGCGCGGATTTCACGCCCCGGGAAGGCCCCGCCCGCCGGGTCGGACGTTCGCGGGAATGGCCGTACGGACGGGTCCGGACGCGGACGCGTGATACGCTTGCACGCGGGAGCCCGTCTCCCGTGAGGACGCGGCGCCCAGAACGCTGGGTCCAGGCCCGATTCAGGGCTCGCGGGGCCTTCCCGCCCGGATGGGCCCGAACGGGGCCGGAGCGCCGCAGCCGGAACGCCAAGGGTCAACGGTGCTCAACTCGCTGACGACCAACTTCATTGCGCGGCTGCGGAACAACGACCAAGCGGCCTGGTTTGAGCTGTGGCAGACATTCGGCCCGGTGCTGCGGGCCCAGCTCACCAAGTGGGGCCGGGGACGGATAGGTCCGGAAACCGTCCGGGACCTCTCGCAGGAGACCCTC
>DASPKO010000058.1:0-7324 GCA_035628055.1 Phycisphaerales bacterium | reverse complement strand
GCTGGCAACGCCGCAGCGTGCCCCCGCGAGCATGGGCGCCTTCGCCGCCCCGGGCCGCCAAGTCGCCACACGGTTGGAGGTGCGGGTCTGGCGCGCGCAGGACGCGGCGGGATGGCAGCCGTGCGTCGGCCGGGTCACGGCCTACGTCGCCGGGGCCGGCCGCCTGCCCGGCGCGGGAACCCCGGTCCGGCTCACCGGGCTCCTGTCGACCCCGGCGGCGCCGCTGAACCCGGGCGAGCCGGATGGGCGGCTCTGGGCGGCCCAGTCGGGGCGGGCGGGCAATCTCTCGGTGCCGTCGCCGCGCCTGGTCGAGCCCGTGCACTGGGAGCCAGGCCCCGCCGCCGCGCTCCGCGGCGCCGCGGCCCGGGTCCTGGCGCGCGTGCGCGACGGGGCCCGGGCCTGCCTGGCCCGGGCGACCGACCGGCCTGAGGACGGCCCCCCCGGCGGCCCGCCCGTCGATCTGAGAGACGCCGGGGGCGCCGGGCCGATGCTGGGCGCGCTCCTGCTCGGGGTGCAGGACGACGCGCTGGCGGAGCTGTCGGCCTCGATGACACGACTGGGCATCGTTCACCTGCTGGTGATCTCCGGGTTCCACCTGGTGGTTCTCGCGGGATTGGTGCGCGTGGTGGTCCGTGCCCTGGGCGACCGCGGCCGCCTTGAGCCGATCGTCCTGGCCGGCGTCATCGGCGTGTACCTGCTGGCGCTACCGGCGCAGGCCCCGGTGTGGCGCGCCGCTGTCATGGTGCTGGCCTTTGTGGTCGCCGAGGCCGCCGGGAGGCGATACGACCGCGTGGGGGTCCTGGGGTGGATCGGCGTTGGCCTGCTGATCTGGCGTCCCCTGGACCTGTGGTCGCTGGGATTCCAGCTCTCGCTGGGCATCGTCGCGGCGCTCCTGCTCTGGGCCGACCCGGTGCATGAGCGGCTCGTGGGCTCGGCGCGCACGCGGTTGGTGCCCCGGGCGGCGCCGCGAACGACCCTCGGCGTGTCGCTCCGCGTGCTGGGCGACCGGTCCGCCCGAGCCGCCACGGCGGCGGTGTTGTGCTGGCTGGTCGCGACGCCGGTGGTGATGTACCACACCGGCCAGTTCAGCCCCCTGGCCGTCCCGGCCACGTTGCTGCTGGCGCCGGTGGTCGCGCTCCTGCTGTGCGCCGGGTATCCGCTGATCGTGGTCGCCGCCCTCTGGCCCGACGCCGCGAGCACGCTCGCGGCGCCGATCGCCTGGCTGGCCGAGGCAACCGGCGCGGTGGTCGGGTGGATCGACGGTCTGCCCGGGTCGGGCCTGGTCATGCCGCCGATCAGTGCGCCCCTCGCCGCGGCCGCGGTGGCGGCGCTCGTCGCGGCCCTGGTGGCCCTGCGTCCCCTCCCCGGCGCGACCGCTCTCGCGGGCCTTGGCCTCTGGCTCGGCATCGAGACCGCGCTCGGGCCGGCGCTGTCGTGGCGCGGCCTGGCCCGCCTCGACGCCCTGGCGGTGGGCGACGGATCGTGCCTCATCCTGCGCGTCCGCGACGGGCCGCTGCGCGAGCACATGCTCATGTGGGATTGCGGCTCGCTCCACCCCGGCGCCGGCCGGCGGCTCGTGCCCCGGGCCGCCCGGGCCCTGGGGGCCTGGCACGTGCCGACCGTCGTCATCACGCACGATGACCTCGACCATTACTCGGCCCTGGCCGAGGCGGCCCCCGTGCTCGGCGTGCGCCGCGTGCTCGTGCCGCCGCAGTTTCTTGAGTCGGTGGCCACCAGGCCGGATGGGCCCGCCGCGCGGTTGCTCGGGCGGCTCCGGGCCCTGGGCGTGGAGGTCGTCGGCGTGGCCGCGGGCGACCGGGTCCAGCTCGGGCCGGCGACGCTCGAGTTCCTCTGGCCGCCCGCGTCATTCCGTCCCGCGGCGGACAACGACGCCTCGCTCGTGGCCCGCGTGCGCGTGCCCACCCCCGCCGGGGCGCGGCATGTCCTGCTGACGGGCGACATCCAGCACGCGGCGATCCGGAGCCTGCTGGCGGAGCGCCGCGACGCTCTCGGCGCACACGTGCTGGAGGTCCCCCACCACGGGGCTTTCAGCGACGCCGCGGCCGAGCTGGCCGCGCTCGTCGGGCCGCGCGTGCTGATCGCCTCCACCGGCCCGCGCCGCGCCACCGACACCCGGTGGGGCCGGCTCCGGGAGCATCCCGGCTGGCTGACCACGCACGTGCACGGGGCGTGCGGGGCGCGGATCGGGCGAGACGGAAGTGTCGCCCCGTGGCGCTTCCGCGCGGCCCCGAAGGGCGACGCGGCCCCCGGGCCGGGGTCACGTTGAGGCTTCACCGCTCGGGCAGGCCCGCGGGCGGCCCGCTGACCCACTCCACGCGCTCGCGGCCCAGGAGCGTGCCGGTGGCGAAGGCCAGGTCCACCAGGGCGATCTGG
This sequence comes from Phycisphaerales bacterium, assembly GCA_035628055.1. Classification (GTDB taxonomy): domain Bacteria; phylum Planctomycetota; class Phycisphaerae; order Phycisphaerales; family UBA1924; genus DASPKO01. The sequence goes on along the minus strand of DASPKO010000058.1, from coordinate 4,930 downwards.
TAGTCCGCCAGGGCCCGCACCTCCGACGTCTGCGCCTCGGCGAGCCGCGCCGCCGCGTCCAGCACGTCCGTGCTGGTGCGGAGGCCCAGGTCGTTCTGCCGCTGCTCGGCCTGGAAGGTGCGGGCCGCCGCGACCGCGGCCTGCCGGGCCGCGAGGATGCGTTGCCAGCCCGCCTCGACGCGGTCGACGGCGTCGAGCACTTCCTGGCTGATGGAGAGCCGGCGGCTCTCCCGGCTCGCCAGGCGCTGCAGCCGGGCCAGCACGGCGCGCCGGACGCGGGCCCGGGCCGCCTCGTTGCCCATGGGCACCTCACCCGAGAGGCCCAGGGACCAGCTCTCGAAGTCGTTCTCGGCGAGGTTCTCGTTGGAGGACCGGAACGTCTGCCCGAGGCCCGCGATGCGGTAGGTGTAGTCCAGCGAGAGGAGGGGCAGGGCCTGGTTCTCCTCGAACCCGATGGTGAGCGCGTCGGCGGCGAGCCGGAGCTCCAGCTCGAGCATCTCCATGCGTGCCCCGACGGCCAGCTCGGCCAGGCGGGCCGGGTCCTCGAAGCGGTACGCCATCGGCGCCGGGGGCGTGGTGGTGACCAGCTCGGCGCGCGAGGCGAGGTCCAGCCCGGGCAGGTTCACGATCCGCTTGAGGTCGCGCTCCGCGGCGAGCACCTGGTTCTGCGCGATGATGATCGCCTCGAGCCGCTCGGCGAGCCCGGAGCGGGCCCGCAGCACCTCGATCTCGGCGGCGGCGCCGGCGCGCACGCGGCGCTCGGCCCGATCGAGCTGCGCCTGGGCCAGCTCGTGCTGCTGCTGCCGCACCAGCAGCTCCTGGCGGGCCGCGGTCAGCCGCCAGTAGGCCCGGTCGACCGCGGCGAGCTGGCGGATCACCTCCAGCCGCGTGCGGGCCGCGGCCTGGTGCTCCTCGAGCTGCGCGATGCGGATGGAGTACTCGTTGGCCTCCACGCCCGCGCCGCGCAGCAGCGGGTGGCTCACCGAGAAGTTGAGCGCCGAGCTGTACGCCGTGTTGAGCGTGAAGAAGGGGTTGCTGGTCTGCGTCAGCCCCTGCTCGAGATCCACAGTGGCGCGCCCGCCGGTGCGGAGGGGGACCTCCACCCCCGCCGAGCCGGAGAGCGCGTCCTCCTGGTTGCTCGCGGTGGTGGAGAAGGTCGGCTCATCGGCCTCGCGGAAGCGCACCCGCGGCACGAAGACGGACTCGAACTTGGCCCGCTCGGCGCGCAGCGATTCCCCGGCCAGGGCCGGATCGACCAGCGCCACCTTGAGGTCCAGGTTGTGCCGGAGCGCCGCCGCTCGGGCCTCCTCGATCGAGAGCTCCCGCCGCGGGATCCCCTCGAGAGGCGCCGGCGCGCCGGGCGCTGGCGCGCCGGCGTCGGGTGGTGGGACGACCGGAGCGCCCGGCTCCCGTGCCCCCGCTCCGGGGCCCGGAGGGAGAGCGTCCGCGGGGAGCGTGGCCGGCTCGGGCCCGCCGACCAGGGGCTGCTCGGCCGCCGGGCGCGCGTACAGCCCGACGTCGAGCGGGCTGATGGTGTGCAGCCGCTCGCGCCCGAGGCGGCGCTCCAGCCGGTCGCTCTCGGCGGGGCCCAGCGGGGCGGAGCACCCGCTCCCCGCAAGCCCCCCCAGCACGGCCAGCGCCAGCGCGCCGCGGCGCGGGCCCGCGGCTCGGGCTCGATCCCGGCGCACCCTCACGGCTCGGTTCGTCGTGGTGGTCATGTGATTCGGTCACTCGTGGCGCAGGGCGACGATCGGGTCCAGCCGGGCGGCCTTGAGGGCGGGGAACATTCCGAAGACGATCCCGGTCACGGCGCTGAAGCTCACGCCCAGCAGCACCGCCCAGGCCGGCACGGCGCCGTCCTTCAGGGGCGAGTTGGGGATGCTCGCCAGCCCCAGCGTGATCGCGTGTCCCACGGCCAGCCCCAGCAGCCCGCCCACCAGGCAGAGCGTGACCGCCTCGACCAGGAACTGCAGGAGCACCACCTCGGGGCGCGCGCCCACGGCCTTGCGCAGGCCGATCTCGCGCGTCCGCTCGCTCACGCTCACCAGCATGATGTTCATGATGCCGATGCCCCCGACCAGGAGCGAAATCGCCACGATCCCGCCCGCCCCCGCGGTGATGCCGTTGGCGATCCGGGTGAACTGGTCGATGATCTGCTGGAGCACCTCGACCTCGTAGGTCTCGGGGTCGTTGGGCCCGAGCTTGCGCAGGCGGCGCAGGATGAACTTGATCTCCGCCTGGGCCTCGGCGGCCAGGTCGGTCGAGACGAGCTGGGCCAGCGCGAAGCTGACGCGGGCCTCCGGGTCGAAGCTGCGCGCCGCCGCCAGCGGGATGAAGACCTCGGTCTGGGCCTCCCCCCCGCCCGGGAACATGGCCGCGAGCTGCTTGGTCTCGACGACCCCGACGATCAGGAAGCGCCGCCCCCCGATGAGCACGATCTCGTTCACCGGGTCGCGGGGCAGGCCCATCTCCTCGATCGCCTTGTCGTTCACCAGGCAGACCGAGGCCACGTTCTCCTCGTCGAGGCTCGAGAAGGGCCGCCCGCTGGTGACGTAGCGGTCCTCGATGGTGTGCCAGCTCGGCCAGATCCCCGTCACCAGCAGCGTCTGGCGCACCCCGCGCATGGTGTCGATCTCGTGGCTCCCGAACATCATCGGGGTGATCATCTCGATCGACTCGGCGCCCTCCTGGATGGCGCGCACCTCGGCCACCGTCAGCCGCACCCGCTGGCGGATCCCCTGCTGCCCGCGCAGGTTCATGGGCACGTGCCCGCTGATGAAGACCTTCTTGGCCCCGAAGGTCTCGAACTCGCTGAGCACCCACTGCTTGAGCCCGTTGGTGGCGGCCACCGTGGCGATCACCGCGGCGACCCCGATGATGATCCCCAGCGTCGTCAGGAGCGAGCGCACCTTGTTGGCCCAGACCTGCGAGAGGGCCAGCACCACGGTCTGGAAGCCCAGGCGGATCAGGAACATGCGTCCTCCGCGCCCCGGGGGCCGCCCCGTTCGGCGGGCACGCCCGGCGCGGCGCGGCCCGCGCCCGGGCCCGCGCCGTTCTCCGAGGCCGAGCCCGCGAGCTGGGCCATGGTGGCCGCCGCAGCCTCGAGGTACTGGCGGTGGATCGGGTCGGTCTCTGTCGTGCAGTCCGAGAGCATCAGCCCGTCGCGCAGGCGCACGATCCGCCTGGCGTGCCCCGCGATGTCCTCCTCGTGGGTCACGATCACGATCGTCTGGCCCTCGGCGTGGAGCTGGTGGAAGAGCCCGAGGATCTCCTCGCTGGTGCGCGAGTCGAGGTTGCCCGTGGGCTCGTCGGCGAGCAGGATGCTCGGCCCGTTGACCAGGGCCCGCGCGATCGCCACACGCTGCCGCTGACCCCCGGAGAGCTGGTTGGGGCGGTGGCGCATCCGGTCCGCCAGGCCCACGCGCTCCAGGGCCCGCCGGGCCATGCGCCGCGCCCGCCACCAGTTGCGGCTGGAATAGATCAGCGGGAGCATCACGTTGCCCAGGGCGGTCTCGCGGGGCAGGAGCTCGAAGGACTGGAAGACGAAGCCGATCTCCTTGTTGCGCACCCGCGCCAGCGAGCCGCCGCGCAGCTTGTGCGTCGGCTTGCCGTTGAGCAGGTACACCCCGCCGCTGGGCCGGTCCAGGCACCCCAGGATGTTCATCAGCGTGCTCTTGCCCGAGCCGCTGGCCCCCATGATGGCCACGAACTCGCCGCGCCCGATCTCCAGGTTCACCCCGCGGAGGGCGTGCACGCGCTCGACCCCCACCTTGTACACCTTCTCGAGCTGGCGGATGGAGATCGTCACGACCCGGCGCCGCCTCCCGCGGGCGCGGGCGGCGCCGCCGGGCTCGGGGGGGCCCCGCCCGGCTCCTCCACCACCGTCTGCCCCGGCTTGAGCTCGACGAGCGCCTTGTACGGCCCGACGATGATCCGCTCACCCTGGCCCACCCCGCCCAGGATCACGGTGTGCGTCAGGTCGCTCGACCCCGTGCTCACGGGCACCGGGCGCACGGTGTAGACCGGCCCCGCCGGCTTCGCGCCCTTGCCCGCTCCCGGCTGGCCCGGGCTAGAAGGGCCCGGGCCCCCGCCCGCGGCGGGCGCCGGGGCGCCGTCCGCCGGGGGTGCCGCTTCCGTCACCGCGTAGACCACCCGCGCGTAGGCCTTCTTGGGGTCGACCCACTGGCTGGTGCGTACCTCCGCCGGCAGCTCGTCGACGCGCCGGTCCACCACGGCCTGGCTGGGAACCTTGAGGACGTCGCGGATGGTCTGCACCTCGATCTCGGCGTTGCCGGTCAGCCCGGAGTACAGGCGGTCGCCCTCCCCCAGGTGCATCAGGATCTCGGTCTCGAAGTACCCCGTCCGGTCCGTCGGGTCCACCTTGCGCAGGAGCTCGACGCGCTCCACCGTCCCCTCGAAGACGCGGTCCGGGTAGGCGTTGACGTACACCCGCGCCCGCTGCCCGGCCCGCACCGGGGCCACGTTCGCCTCGTCCACGCGCGCCTTGAGCAGCATCGTGGAGAGGTCGGCGATCTCCATGATCACCGAGCCGGGATTGTTGAGCGTTCCCACCACCACCGTCTCGCCCACCTCGGCGTCCAGGCGCGTGATGGTCCCGTCGATCGGGGCCGTGACCACCGCGTTCTCGAGGTCCTTCTGGGCCCGGAGGATGTGGGCCCGGGCGATCTCGATCGCCTGCTCCGTCTGGTGCAGGGCGCTCTGGGCCTGCAGATGCTCGGACTCGGAGCTGTCCAGCACGCTCCGCGGGATGTCGTTCGTGCTCGCCAGGTCGCGCTGGCGCTTCACGTCAGTCTCGGCCAGGGCCAGGCGGGCCCGCGCCCCTTCCAGCCGGGCCTGCTCGACGCGGAGCTGGGCCTGGGCCGACTCGAGCAGGGCCGCCAGGTCCGCCGACTCGAGGCGCAGGATCACG
>DASPKO010000057.1:0-8300 GCA_035628055.1 Phycisphaerales bacterium | reverse complement strand
GGGGTCGCGCTCGAACGCGCCGCTGGTGCGCGTGAGGTTCCGCGGGGAGCCCTTCTCGGCGGGCAGCGTCCAGATGTCCCCGCGGGCCTCGACCGCCACGCGCTTGGCCCCGGGAGAGATCGACCCGCCGGCGATGAACTTGCTGGCGTCGACGGCCTGGGGACGCAGGGTGGGGCGGGCACCGGGGATGGAGACCTCGACCGCCCTGGCCTTGCCGGTGGGCAGGTCCAGGAGCATGAGGCGGGCGCCGTGCTGGAAGACGATCTCGCCGCCGCCGGAGGGCCCGGGCCCGACCGCGGGCCACTTCACGTCGTAGTCGTCCAGCTTGGTGACCTGGGTGTGGGTCCCCCCCGCGGGGTCGAAGCGCCAGATGTTCAGGCGGTGCTCCGGGCCGCGGTCGGAGAGGTAGTAGAGGTTGGGGCCGTGCCACATCGGCTGGCTGTCGGTCCCCTCCCAGTCGGTGACGCGGCGCGAGGTCTTGTCCCTGAGATTGAAGAGCCAGACGTCGGTCGCCATGCCCCCGCGGTAGCGCTTCCAGGTGCGTGTGTCGGTGGTGTGGGGCGTGTAGGCGAGCCAGGTCCCGTCGGCGCTGAGGGCCCCGTTAGCCCCGTAGGGGACGGGCACCTGCGTGAAGAGCCCGCCCGCCGCGGGGACCGTGAAGAGCTGGGTCTGGCGCGGGATCGTCACCATGCCCGAGGCGAAATACATCAGCGACGTGCCGTCCGGGGACCAGTCGGTGAGATTCTCCGCCGCGGGGTGGTACGTCACGCGCGTGGGGATGCCGCCCGTGACCGGGAGGGTGTACAGGTCCCGGTTCCCGTCGTAGTTGCCCATGAAGGCGATGGCCCGACCGTCCGGGCTGAAGCGCGGGAACTGCTCCGGGCCCGGGGGGCTGGCCAGGGGCGTGGCGGTGCCCCCCTCGCGCGGGACCATCCAGAGGTCGTTGGCGTAGACGAAAACGATGTGCGAGGCGCTGACGTCCGGGTAGCGGAGCATCGCGGGGTGCGGCTCGACATCGGCGCGGGCGGGCGACGCCGCGGCCGCCGCCAGGACGAGGAGCGCCGGGAGCGACGGGAGCGCCGAGAGGGCTGGCGTGCGCACGTGATGGTCTCCGAGGATTGGGGGAACAGCCGGACCCGGCGGGCCGGGCCGGCCGGGCAGAACAGGGTACCGGGCGGGGTACGATCCGGCTGCACCGGCGACATGCCACGTAGCGCTCCGCCCGGGCGCGGGGCGACGGGCGGCCGGGGCGCGCACGGCATGACCAAGAAGAAGTCCAGCACCGAGCCACGGGTGATCGAGAACCGGCGGGCGCGGTTCGACTATCACATCCTCGAGACCCTCGAGGTGGGCATCGTGCTCGCCGGGCCCGAGGTCAAGAGCCTGCGGGCCGGCACGGTCTCGCTCGGGGAGGGGTACGTGCGCGCCACGGAGGCGCCCCCGGAGCTGACCCTGTACGGCGTGACGATCTCGGACTACCAGCCGGCGGGGGCGCGCCAGCCGGCCGGGACGCGCCCGCGGCGCCTGCTGGCCCACAAGCGCGAGATCCTCAAGCTGGCCAAGGCCAGCAGCGCCAAGGGAGCCACGATCGTCCCGCTGAAGCTTTACTTCAACGAGCGCGGCATGGCCAAGCTGCTGATCGGGGTCGGCGTCGGCAAGGCCGCCCATGACAAGCGCCAGGCGATCGCCGAGCGCGAGACGCGGCGCGACATCGGGCGGGCGATGTCCCGGCGCCTCGGCTGAGGCGCGGTTCAGCCGCCGCGTTCGGCCAGGAGCTGGCGCGCCGGTTCGTGCCCGAGGCCCGCCGCGGAGCGGGCGAAGCGGTCGGCCTCCTCGGGCTGCCCGGCCCGGTGGAACCAGAGCGCGGCTTGGTAGGCCAGGGCGGCGCGGACCTCCGGTTCGGGAGCGCGGGCGAAGGCCTCCGCGTAGGCCAGGGCGGCCTCGCCGGGCTTGCCCAGCAGCCCGTAGCACTCCCCCAGAACGCCCAGGATCTCCGGCGAGCGGCGCTGCGCCTCGTCCAGTCCGAGCAGGAGCGCGGCGGCCTCCTGAGGCTCGTTCAAGCGCTTGAGGGCCTTGGCCTCGACCAGCCGCCAGCGGCCCAGGGCCGGCTCGAGCGCCGTCGCCCTCCGGACCATCTGCAGGGCGAGCTCATCCTTGCCCCGGGCCAGATAGACCTGCGCGGCGGTCCCCCAGGCTTCGGCCCGATCGGGGTCGAGACGGGCCGCACGGGCCAGATTGGCCAGGGCCTCGTCCGTCCGGCCGAGCTTGAGCTGGACCATCGCGAGGTAGAGCGGGTAGTCCGCGTTGTGCGCGTCGCCCTGCATGGCCATCGCGTAGTGCTCGACCGCCCGGTCCGGAAGCCCGGCCTTGGTGGCCAGGGTGCCGGCCTGGAAGTGCAGGGCCGGTGCGCCCTGTGAGCCCGACAGGGCGATCGCGCTCTGGTACTGGCGATACGCCCCGGCGTAGTCCCCGAGCGCGAGCAGCGCCTCGGCACGGGCCAGGTGGAGCCGCTCGTCCGTCGCGTCGTGCCCGATGGCCTCGGTCAGGATGCCGTCGGCGGCGCGAAAGTCGCCGGCCTGTCGCGCCTTGGCGGCGGCCTCGAGAGCGGTGTCGGTCGTGATGGTGGCCCCGCCCGGTTGGGCCGCGGTACCCGCGGGCTCTTCACGCACCGCCGAGCGGAGGACCACCACGCCCGCCGCCGCCAGCGCGAGGGTCAGACCGGCCAGCACCAGGCCCCCCGCGCGGGCCGACCCGGCGCGCGAGGTCGCCGGCACGGGCCGGGCCCCCGCGCCGAGCACGGGAAAACGCTGGGGATCGCTCATCATCCGTAGAGTATCGGCCCGCCGGCAAACCCGGGCCGCACGTGCGCGTCCGGCCCGGGATACCGCCCCGAAGGACGCCGATGCCCCCCGAGCCCGCCCCCGCGCCGTCCCCCTCCCCCGCCCACGCCGCGGCGCCGGCCCGGGGTGAGCTCCCCAAGGCGTACCGCCCCGCCGAGGTCGAGCCCAGAGTGCGCGGGCGCTGGGACGAGGCGGGAGCCTTCCACGCCGACCCGCAGCGCGTGCGCCGTGGCGAGGCGCGGGCGTACGTCGTGCTGATCCCCCCGCCGAACGTGACGGCCGCGCTGCACCTGGGGCACGCGCTGAACAACACGCTGCAGGACATCCTGGTGCGCGCGCACCGCATGAGGGGCTTCGAGACGCTGTGGATGCCCGGGACGGATCACGCGGGCATCGCCACGCAGGCGGTGGTGGAGCGGCGCCTGCACGCCCAGGAGGGAGTGACGCGGCAGCAGCTCGGCCGCGAGGAGTTCGTGCGGCGCGTGCAGGCGTGGAAGGACGAGTACGAGGCGCGGATCACGGCGCAGCTCAAGGCGATGGGGTGCTCGTGCGACTTCGCGCGCCAGCGCTTCACCATGGACGAGGTGTGCGCCCGCGCGGTGCGCGAGGCCTTCTTCCGCCTCTTCCAGGACGGGCTCATCTACCGCGGGAAGCGCCTGGTGAACTGGGACCCCGTGCTGCGCACCGCGGTCGCGGAGGACGAGACCTTCGACCAGGAGGTCGACGCGGCGTTTTATTACCTGCGTTACCCGCTGGTGGCCGGTGCGGAGCCGGTGACGTGGGGGGACCTCGCCCGGCGCGGGCACCCCGGGGCCGCGGACCAGCCGGCCCAGGAGCCGTCGTGGATCACGGTGGCCACGACGCGCCCGGAGACGTATCTGGGCGACACCGCCGTGGCCGTCAGCCCGCGCGACCCGCGCGCCGCGAGCCTGCGCGGGCTGGGCGTGCGGCTCCCTCTGGTGGGGCGCCTCGTGCCGATCGTGGAGGACGACTACGTGGTGCTCCCCGAGGCGCTGGCGCGCACGCCCGAGGAGGCGGCCGACCCCAAGGCGCAGTTCGCCACGGGCTTCCTGAAGGTGACGCCGGCCCACGACCAGAACGACTACGAGCTGTACCAGCGCCACCGGGAGGTGATGGACGGGGCGGCGGGCGGGCCGGGTCGGGCGCTCGTGAACGTGCTCGCCCCGGACGCGAGCATCAGCGACCAGCACGGCTGGCGCGACGTGGGCGAGGCGGGGATGTTCCTGGGGCTGCCGCGCGAGGAGGCCCGCAGGCGCGTGGTGAGCGAGTTCAAGGCCCGGGGGCTGCTCGAGGAGGTGCGTCCCTACCGGCACAGCGTGAAGCACTCGGATCGGTCCAAGGCGGTGATCGAGCCATATCTAAGCGACCAGTGGTACGTGCGGGTGACCGACGAGCGGATGGCGAAGGCGGCCAACGAGGCCCTGGCCGGTGGCGCCGATCTCCAGATCGGTGCGGGAGGCGCCGGGAACAACTCCGGTCTGGAGACCGGTGCCACCACGGGCCCAGCTCTCCGCTTTCACCCCGCCCGCTATGCCCGGACCTACGAGCTGTGGCACGAGAACATCCGCGACTGGTGCATCTCCCGTCAGCTCTGGTGGGGGCACCGGATACCGGTCTGGACCGGCGCGCCAGCCGCCGGTGAGGAGCTGCCCGCCCGTCTGGCCGGCTGGCAAAACGCCGGACGCGTGTTCGTTGAGCCGACGGGCTCCGGCCACCTCGCGGCCGGGCACTCGGCCCCGGCCGCTTGGAGCGTCGTGCATATGTGTGTGCGCGACGAGAACGACTCCGAGGTGACCCGGGCCCTCGAGGCCGCGGGCTTCGAGCGCGACCCCGACGTGCTCGACACCTGGTTCTCGTCGGCCCTGTGGCCCATGTCGACGCTGGGCTGGCCGGACCCGCACGCCGCGGCCCGGGCCACGGGCCTCGCGGACTTCCCCGACCTCCTCGCGGCCTTCAACCCCTCCTCCACGCTCTGCACGGCCCGCGAGATCATCACCCTGTGGGTGAGCCGCATGGTGATGTTCAACCGCTACTTCATGCCCGAGGGATGGCCCGGCTCAGCGCCCGGCGCGGAGAGCTCGGCGCTCTCCGACATGGGCCGCGGCCGCGGGCCCGTTCCCTTCCGCGACGTCTTCATCCACGCCATGATCCAGGATGGCGAGGGGCACAAGATGTCCAAGAGCCTGGGCAACGGCGTGGACCCGCTGGACATCATCGAGAGCCACGGGGCCGACGCCATGCGGTTCACCCTGGCGCACATGACGACGCAGACGCAGGACGTGCGCCTGCCGGTGACTCCCGACCCGGGGACGGGCAAGAACACCAGCTCGAAGTTCGACCTCGGGCGGAACTTCTGCAACAAGCTCTGGAACGCCGCCCGGTTCGCGCTGAGCATCCTCAAGGACGCTCCGGGGGACAACGGGAGCGTCGGCGGGGCCGCCGCCGTGCACGCCCAGGTGCGGCCGGGGGGCCTGGCCCTGGTGGACCGCTGGATGCTCTCGCGGCTGGCGGCGGGCATCGCCGAGGTCGACACGGCACTGGCGCGCTTCGAGTTCAGCGACTACGCCCAGGCGCTCTACGACCTGTTGTGGCGCGACTTCTGCGACTGGTACCTCGAGGCCATCAAGCCGACCGTCGCCCGCGACCCGGCGCAGCGGGCGGTGCTCGCGGCGGCCCTGCAGACGATTCTCCGGCTGCTGCACCCCGCGGCCCCGTTCATCACCGAGGCGATCTTCGAGCGCCTCGCCGAGCTCCCCACGCCCGGCGTGCCGGGGCTGTCGCTGCTCCCAAGTCGGCGCGCCGGCCTGCTCGCGACCGCGGGCTGGCCCGTCGCGGACGCCGCGCTGAGCGACCCGGCGGCCGAGGAGCGGTTCGAGACCGTGCGCGGGCTGGTGACCGCGATCCGCGAGGTGCGGGCCCAGCACCAGGTCCAGCCCCGGCGCAAGGTCACGCTGCACGCCCCGGCGGAGCTGACTGACCCCCTCGGCCCCGACGTGGCGCTCGTGCGCACACTGGCCGAGCTGGGCCAGATCCGGGCGGACGCGCCGGCCGGGCCCGCGGTCGAGTTCGTCTTCCGCGGCACGCCGATCCACCTCGCCGACCTGTCGGACGTGCTCGATACGGGCGCGGAGCGCGAGCGCCTGACCCGTCAGCTTGCCGACTTGGAGAAGTCGATCGCCGCCGTTAGCAAGCGCCTCGACAATCCGGGCTACGTGGCCAAGGCGCCGGCGCACCTGGTGGAGGAGACCAAGCTCCAGCTTGCCAAGCTCCGGGCCGAGCGGGAGGCCGCGGCGGCGGCGCTGGAGCGGCTCGGTTGAGGCGTGCCGGGGAGCCAGCGCGCCGGTCCGACCTCGCCCGCCGCTTCCCGCACCGAGCGATTGCTCCGCGGGCGCGGCGCGGGCTGCGTGGATGCCGCGGGCTGGCTGCGGGGCGCTGCCCGCTCGCTGTCGCGGTCCTCGCCGCGGGGTGCGCCGGCACGCCGCAGGTCGTCCCGGCGCGCGAGCCAACCGGCCGGCCCGGCCCGGCCGAGTGGGTCCAGTCCTCGGCCCCCTGGTCCTTCGGCGCCCGTGGCGGGCGCGTGCTCACGACCCCTCACTACCGCCTCTACATCTCCACGGAGGATGCGCGCCTGGCGGCGCGGCTGCCCGGTTTTTTCGAGGCGGCGCTGGCGCACTACCGGGCCGCGGTCACGCCGCTGCCGGCGCCCCCCTCGCTCCCCGAGCGGCTCGAGGCGTTCGTGCTGGGCGACCGCGCCGACTGGGAGCGCCTCACGGTCCAGCTCATGGGTGAGCGGGCCGGGCTCTATCGGCGCATCGGGCGCGGGGGGTACGCGTGGGGCGGACGGTCGGTCATCTACGCGCAGCCCGGGACCGACACGTTCGCCGTGGCGGCGCATGAGGGCTGGCACCAGTACACGCAGCGCGTCTTTGCCCACCGCCTGCCACCGTGGCTCGACGAGGGGCTAGCGACGTACATGGAGGGGCATCGCTGGGAAGGGGAACGGCCCGTCTTCGACCCGCGGCACAACCCCGAGCGCCTGGCGCAACTCCGGGGCGTGGCCCAGGAGGGCCGGCTGCTCCCGCTCGGGACCTTGCTCAACGCCTCGCCGCAGGGAATCCTGGAGAGCGAAGGGAGCGCGGGCGCGACGGCCCCCACCGCCGACGCACTGGGCTACTACGCGCAGGCGTGGGCGCTGGCCCGCTTCCTGATGGAGGCCGACAACGGCCGCCACCGCGAGGGGCTGGGCCGGCTCGTGGCCGACGCGGCGGCGGGCCGTCTGCGCGTCGGTGGCGCCCCGTGGCGGCGCGGGCTCGGTCCCGGGGTGGGGCTCTCGGTGTTCGCCGGATACATCGGCCCGGACCTCGACGGGGCGCAGCGCGACTACCTCGAGTTCGTGCGCGGGCTCATCGAGGCGGGTCCCTGAACCAGGAGGCGTCCGTCGGCGGCGGGGATGGGGGCGCCGTCCGCCGCCGCGCTCGTCGCGGGATCGGGGGCCGGCGCATCCGGGGGCACACCGAGGTAGGCGAGAGCCCGCTCCATGACCCGGCGGGCCACGGGATAGGCGACGTGCGAGCCGTAGTGCGTGCGGGCCGCGATCCGCGCCGGGCCGGGATCGTCGATGACGACGAGCACGACCAGGCGGGGGCGGCTCGCCGGCGCGCCGGCGACGAAGCTCGAGTTGTACTGGTTGGGGTAATAGCCCTTGAGCCCGCGCGGGCGGCGCGTCCCCTTGGGCGGGGCGCCCAGCGGGATCTCCGCGGTGCCGGACTTGCCGAACATCTCGTACCGGGGCGGGGCCTCGTCCGCACTCGCCCCCGCGAGCTTGCGCTCCGCCGCCATCGCGACCCCGCGCATCGTGTCTCGGGTGAGCTCGGCGATCCGGGGCGAGACGATGCGCGGGCCGTCCGCGCCGGCCCCTGGGCCGGGGAAGCTCGTGTCCAGCGCGGTCAGGCGCAGGGGCGGGATGGTCCCGGCCCGCGCGCCGGTGCGCGCAAAGGCGCAGAACGCACGGGCCATCTGCACCGGCGTCACCGCGATCTCGTGCCCCATCGCCACCGACGTCTGGGTGTACTTGGACCAGGCCTTGGCCGCGGTCACGATGCCCGCCGACTCGCCGGGGATGCCCAGACCGGTCCGCGAGCCAAACCCGAAGGCGAGCACGGCGTCGCGCATCTGCCGGTCGGTCAGCCGCCGCGTGATCTTGCACATGCCGATGTTCGAGGAGTGGATGAGCACCTGGCCCCAGGTCATGACGGGCTTGCGCACCACGTCCTTGACGGGCCGGCCGTAGGGCGTCACCCAGGACCCGTTCTCGGTGTCGACCGGCTCGTCCGGGTCGGCCAGTCCGGCGTCGGTCGTGACCGACCACATGAAGGGCTTGAAGGTCGAGCCCGGTTCGTACACGTCCTCGACGCAGCGGTTCCGCGCCAGCGGGCCCTC
>DASPKO010000056.1:0-2657 GCA_035628055.1 Phycisphaerales bacterium | reverse complement strand
GTGCCGCCCGTGCGCTCCGAAGGCCGTCACGTAATACCCCAGCACCGCCGCGCCCAGCAAGAAGGCCACGTCCGGGTAGTGCCGGTGCCAGAACCGGGCGCTCACGAACGGCATCAGCGCGATGCTCGCCAGCAGGAGCACGAAGGGAGCAACTAGCCAGAGCGGGATCTCGGGCTCGGACCCGTGCCCGCCGTCACCCTCCCGGCCGGTGTGGCCCGCTGGTTCCGCCGCCGCGGGCTCGGGCGCCGCCTGTCCCGGTTCGGGCACTTCGGCCGGCACACTCCGCCCGTCCGCCAGGATCCGGCTGACGGACCCGTCGGAGCGGGTCTCGAAAACCGCCGACCGCTCATGTCCCGCCCCATCCTCCGCGTGACGCGCGGGCAGCATCCTCCCAAGCCCCACACCCAGCAGGAGCCCGACGGCGACCGAGACCACCCACACCACGGGGCCCTGAAGCCGCCCGGGGTGCCCCTCCGCGTGCGCGCTCACCGCGTCCCCCACGCGCGATCCGGCTCACCCGCCCCGCCTCGCCCCGGCGCCGCCGGCACGGCGCGGCCCAGCATCACTCCCAGGATGACCCCCGCGCAGTTCGCCATCGCATCGCTCCACACCGCCGTCCGCCGCAGCACGGGGACCGCTTGCAGGGCCTCGTCGATCCCCGCGTAGGCCAGGGCGACCGGGAGCACCAGCAAGGAGGCCCGCCACGACCCGGGACGGCCAAGGTAGCCCGTCCGGGTGAGCAGAAATGACCACCCGGCAAAGAGCGCCACGTGAACGATCAGATCCGGGCGCTCGATGACCATCGGCGGCAGGCGTGCCGCCGGCCAGTGGGAGACCGTGAACAGCGCCACCGCGTACGCCCAGAACGCGCGCCGCCACGCCACCCGCCCCCGCTCCCGGGCCACCTAGGCCCTCACCGCGGCCAGCGGCTTGCTCTCGATATCGGCCGCCGGAGCCCGCGCTTCGCGCGGCACGAGCCGGCGCGCCGCCAGCCGGTCCCATTCCCCCACGACGGCCCGGCCCAGCTCGGCGTAGTCCTGGGCGCCGGGACACCCCGGGGCATACTCGAAGACCGTCTGCCCGAAGCTCGGGCATTCCGCCAGCTTGATGTTCCGGCGCACCGCCGGGCGATACACCCGGGCCGCCCGCCAGGGAACATCCTGCGAGCGGCCGGCCTCGAAGAACGCCTCCAGGTCGGCCACCACTTCCCGGCTGTGGGTCGTCGTCGCCTCGTGCATGCAGAGGATCACGCCGGTCACGCTCAGCCGGGGGTTCACCGCCCGGCCCACGTGGGCGACCGTCTCGAGCAGCTTGCTCACGCCCTGGAGCGCCAGGAAGTGCGCCTGCATCGGAATGAACACCTCGCGCACCGCCGCCAGCGCCCCCAGCGTCAGCACCCCGAGCGACGGGGGGCAGTCGATCAGCACGAACTCGTACGCCCCGCCCGCGGCCTGAACCCGTGCCAGCGCCGCCCCGAGCCGGGTCAGCCGGTCCGGCTGCCCCGCGAGCTCGGTTTCCGCCGCCGCGAGCCCCGTCTCTGCCGCGATCAGCCCCAAGTTGGGCCTGACCGGCCTCACCGCCTGGGCGGGGTCCATGGAGGGGTCCAGCAGCAGGTCGTACACACTCGCCGCCGGGGCGATGCCATCGCCCCCGCTCCACTCCGCGCCGGTGACGCCCAGGTGGAGCGAGGCGTGCGCCTGCGGGTCGAGATCGACCAGCAGCACCCGGCGTCCCAGGCCCGCGATCGCCGCGGCCAGGTTCACCGTGGTCGTGGTCTTCCCGACCCCGCCCTTCTGGTTGATCAGGGCGATGGTCCGCGCCGCGGCGGGATCGGCGCGCGTGCCGGTAGTGGACGGGAGCTGGGTCATGGCTGCCGCTCTATCGGGCGGTTTTTGCGCGTCGCTCGAATTGATGCGCCGCCGGCCATGAAGCCCGTTCCGGCCGTGTCCTCCGGGGCGCTTCACCCGCTTCCGGCTTCGGGCCGGTCCCTGGCCCCCCGCGCCGGGTGCTGGTCCTTGATCCGGCCATTGGACCCCTGGACTCCCGCGCCCGGTGCCTCGCCCGGGAGCTCGGCGCGCCCTTCCGCCCGCGCGTCCCACGCCGCGGCCTGCTCATCGATCTGCCGGCGCCGGGCCACCTTGATCGCCGTCACCACGATGAAGGAGGCGAAGACCAAGGCCAGCACGTACGCCATGCGCCCCTTCCACTCCGCGAGGGCCACCCCCAGCAGGGCGAACCCCGCGGCGATCGCGTAGAGAGCCAGCACCGCGCCCTTGACCCCCAGCGCGCGCCGGAGCATGTGGTGGAGGTGCTGGTCGTCGGGGTCGCTGATCCGCTTCCCCGCCATCTTGCGGCGCACGATCGCCAGCGTCGTATCCATGATCGGGACGAAGTAGATGATCAGCCCCGCGATCACCAGGTTCGTGCGCCCCGTGTCCCCCAGCGTCAGGATCACGACAATCGTCGCGAACCCCAGCAGGAGCGACCCCGCGTCGCCCAGGAAAATGCTCGCGGGATTGAAGTTGTGCGGCAGGAAGCCCAGGCACGCCCCGAGCAGCGCCAGGCACAGGACCACCCGCGAGGAGTCCAGCACGCCGTCGTCCATCACCGCCATGCCCAGGGCCACCACGAGCAGGCCCCCCGCGGCGATCGCGGTC
>DASPKO010000055.1:0-2801 GCA_035628055.1 Phycisphaerales bacterium | reverse complement strand
GGCGACACCGACCGCCACGGCGATCACCAACCTGCAGGCCAACCTCGCCGCGGTGCAGTCCGCGTGGAACGAGGCGGTCAACGGGGCGTGACCCAGACCCGGGGAGTGCCGCGTGCGCTCGAATCACTCCCGTGCGGCGTGGGCCTGCCTTGCGATCCTTCCGTGGGGCCCGCCCGCCCTCGCCCAGCCCGGGCCCCAGCCCGGGACCGGCCCGGGGGCCGAGAGGCTCGAACTGGCCGGCCAGATCGAGCTTCAGCGGCTGGTCGACCTCGCGGCGCAGCGTCTGGCCGTCGACGTGAACTACGAGGTCGGGCTCATCACCGGGTCCACCACGATCCGCAGCGCCGCGAGCCTCACGGACGAGCAGCTCTGGGACCTGACCAACCGGCTGCTGGAGATCCGAGGTCTGACCACGGTGCGCGGCCCCGGGGGCAGCTTCAACGTGGTGAAGCTGGCCGACGCCCCGGCGCTGGCTCCGGTCGAGCCCGCGGGCCCGCCCCAGGCGCGTCCCGCCCCCGGGTTCCGCAGCGTGCTGGTGCGCGTGACGCGCCGGCCCGCGAAGGAGATCGCCGAGGCCGCGCGCGCCTCCTTCGGCAAGCCGACGGGCGTGGTAACCGAGGTCGCCGGCGAGGGGCTGATCCGGGTCTCGGACGTGGCGCCCCGCGTCGAGCAGGTGCTCGAGCTGGTCCGCTCCCTGGACGTGCCGACCTCGGGCGTCCTGGTGGAGGAGATCCCGGTGCGCAACCTGAGCGCCGTGGCCCTCGCGGCCCTCGTCGGACAGGTGGCGGCCCGGACCGAGCAGATGGCCGGAGTGAAGGTGCCCGGCGAGGTCCTCGCCAGCCCGGGGGGAGCGACGGTGCTGGTGGTGGCGCCGCCTGCACCGTGCCCAGGAAGGACGACTCGGCCGGGTCGGGCGATTCCCCGCGGTCGCTCGCGATGCGCGCGATCGCCAGGGCCTCCCGGAGCCGGAGCCACTCCGCGTCCGTGCGCGGCTCGGCCAGGTACTGCACCGGCAGGCCGCGGGCCGCGTGGGAACGCAGCGTCGTGAGCACGGCGGCGCGCTCCGCGGGGAGCTCGTCCGTCCCCGCGGCAAAGACGGCATCGAGGGCCGCCTGCCGGTCCGAGGCCGCCTGGTTGCGGGCCGTGAGCGCGGCGGCCAGGCCCGAGACCTGCGCCTCCGAGGCCAGCCCCCGGCGCACGGTGTCGGTCAGCGCGTCCAGCTCCCGCTGCCGCTGGGCGAAGGCCTGCTCGGCGGCGGAGATGGCCTGGTACTCGGCCTCGATGTGATCGCGGGCGGCACCGATCGCGGTCTCGGTCTGGGCCGCGGAACACCCGGCGGCCGCGAGCTCGGGTGCCCCGAGCCCCACGCGGGTGAGCAGGTCGGCGACCTGGGCGGGGGTCGCGGTCATCTGGCGTCCGCCGCGGAGCGAGGGCACCCCGAGCGCCGCGAGGGCCGCGATGAGGACGAGTCCGAGCACGACGGGCAGGAAGGTTCCGCGACGCGAGGGGGACTGCATGGTGAGATCTCCGAAAGGGGCGCCAACGTTCCCGCGCCCGTCATGAGTAGAACCGCGCGAGAGGCCTGCGTCCAGAGGTCGCGACCCAAAGCGCGCGCAGATTCTGCGAATTGTGCAGAACCGCGCGGCGCGGCGCGCGCGATTACCCGACTTTGTTAGAAAGTGTGTGCCGCCGTCCCCGCGGCACACGGCTTTGTGCCGCGCTCCTCTTTCTTTCGTCATGGGCATTGACGCGCCCGGGCCGGCCGCGTCACGCTGCGTCGCCACGCTCGTTTGACGCGGGGCCTCTCCAACTCGCAGGAAGCCACTCATGACAGCATCACACGCGGCGCTCCGCTCCTCCCGGGCCCGGGCCTTCTCGCTGGCCCTGTCGCTCACCGTCCTCACGGCGGGGGTGGTCGCCGACGACATCCTGCAGCTCGAGACCTCCTCGCTCACGAGCTATCTGGGGGGCACCGTCCCGGTGCAGGACGTGTCGCCGATCGCCCTGCAGCGGGGCGTGATGCTCGACGGCTCACGGCGAGCCCCCTCCGCCCTCGCCTGGGCCTTCGCCGGACAGCCGCAGGGGGAGGGCTGGAACGCCCACCGCCATCTGGGCGGCGTGGACCTGGCCGCGGGGTCCTACGCGCCGACCGACGTGGACCTGGCCCTCCCGGGGCCGGGCATGAGCTGGGTGGTCGGGCGCACGTTCAACGGCGTCCAGGAGAGCGGGGGCACGCACCGCGACAGCAACGGGCTCCAGGGCAAGAACTGGTTCCAGCTCTCGCAGCCCGCGATCGTCCTCTACGACGCGGACGGCAACAGCGGCACCGAGCAGGACGACGACATCCTCTACATCGTCTACGGCGCCGACCGCTTCCTGGAGTTCAAGCGGATCGCCGACAACAGCGCCGAGTTCAAGGGGAAGAACGGGGCCGCGGGCGCGGTGAAGAAGACCACCGGAACCCCCGACACGTTTACCTACACAGACCAGACGGGCAACCAGACGGTGTTCTTCGGCTTCAACACCTCCGGGAACACCACCAACGGTCAGTTCTGGAAGCTCACCGATCCGGCAGGCAACACGCTGTACGTTGGCGACAGCTCCTCGGCCAGCACGGCCATCACCAACGGGTACAGCTCGGGACGGATCACCACGGCCTACGACGCCGCCGCCAACGACGGGCGGCGCTACACGTACACCTACACCACGGTGGGGAGCGTCTCGCGTCTCGACCGGGTGAAGGCCGAGATCAAGACCGGCGGGACGTGGGCCAACCCCACGGGCGTGACCGAGGTCGCGCG
>DASPKO010000054.1:0-18806 GCA_035628055.1 Phycisphaerales bacterium | reverse complement strand
CGTGCTCCAGAAGATCGCCGAGGGGGCCCGCCCCAACGTGATCGACCTGATGACCGACGGGCGCATCCAGCTCGTCATCAACACGCCGACGCGCACGGGATGGAAGACCGATGAGGGGAAGATCCGGGCGGCGGCGGTGCGGCTGGGCGTGCCCATGATCACGACCGCGACGGGGGCGCTGGCGGCGGCGCGGGCCATCGCGGCCCTGCGGGCCAACGACTGGGGCGTGCGGGCGATGCAGGACTACGCGGCCGAGGCGGGGCGCCCGCCCGCCGCGGGGGCGGGCGGGGGCGCCACGGTGCGGGTGCCACGCCCGGGGCGCCCGGCGGCCCGGTAGCCCTGCGCGGCCCCTTGCGTCACTGCCCGAACGCCTTGCGGTAATCGGCGACGAACTTCTCGACGCCGCTGTCGGTCAGCGGGTGGCGCAGCATGTCCTGGATGACCTTCAGGGGGACCGTGGCCACGTCGGCCCCGGCCAGGGCGCAGTCCACCAGGTGCTTGGGGTGGCGGACGGAGGCGGCCAGCAGCTTGGTCGCGAAGCCGTAGTTGTCGTAGATCGTGCGCACCTTGTGGATCAGGTCCATGCCGTCCTCCGCGATGTCGTCGATGCGCCCGATGAAGGGGCTGACCAGGAAGGCCCCGGCCTTGGCCACCAGGAGCGCCTGGAGGGGCTGGAAGCAGAGGGTCATGTTGACGCGCCCGCCGTCCTCGCTGATCGCCTTGCAGGCGCGCAGCCCGTCCGGGGTGCAGGGGAGCTTGACGACGATGTTCGGGGCGAGGGCACGCAAGCGCACGGACTCGCGCATCATGCCGTCGAACTCGGTGCTGACCACCTCGGCCGAGACGGGGCCCCGGACGACCTCGCAGATTTCGGCCAGCCGCTTCTCGTACGGGACCTTCTCCTTGGCGATCAGCGAGGGGTTGGTGGTGACGCCATCGAGCACGCCCATCTGGTGCGCCTGGCGGATCTCGTCGATGCTGGCCGAGTCGATGTAGATCTGCATGCCGGCATGTTAGCGGCGGGCGCGATGGCCCCGGCCCGGTCGGGGCGGCCCGGTGAGCGGCCGATCCGGGCGCAGAAACTGCCGGGCGCCCTGGGGATCCCCCCGCGGAAGGGATGATTGCGGACCGGCGGGCCCGGGGGGCTCAGCCCGGGGACCGGCCATGCCGATCCATCACGTCTAGGATGAACGGCGCGGCCTGATGCGGGCCGGCGCCAGCCCGAAGGACCGGCATGCCGAGCGCTCCCAAAGCCACTCCGCCGGCCGTCAACGGCTGGAATGCGGCCTATCTCGACGATCAGTACGCCCGCTTCCGGGAGAACCCGGAGGCCGTCGCCGCCGACCTGCGATCGTTCTTTCAGGGTTTCGACCTGGCCCGACGGGGGATGTCCCCGCCGGGCGGGGGCGAGGCCGCCGACCGCAGCCGGGAGGGCGTCGGGACGGAGCACGTCGAGGCCCTGCGCTTCCAGCACGCGGTCTCGGACCTGATCGACTCGTACCGGCGCCGCGGGCACCTGGCGGCCCGGCTCGACCCGTTCGGCCGGGAGCGCCCCAGGCCGGCCGGCCTCACGCTCGGGTACCACGGGCTGGGGGAGCACGACCTGGACCGGGCGGCGAACACGGGCTCGACCCCCCTGCCTCCGACGGCCACGCTGCGCGAGCTGATCGGGTTCCTGGAGGGGTGCTACTGCTCGACGGTCGGCATCGAGATCATGCACGTCTCGAGCGAGCCGGAGCGCAACTGGCTGATCCGGCGGGTGGAGGAGGGCGGGGGACGCATCCCGCTCTCGCGCGGCGAGCGGGCCCACGTGCTGGAACAGCTCGTGCGCGCCGAGGCCTTCGAGAAGTTCCTGGGGAATCGCTACCGGACCCAGAAGCGCTTCAGCCTGGAGGGGGGCGAATCGCTGATCGTGCTGCTGGACCGGGCCATCGAGGCCGCGGGAAACCTGGGCGTTGACGAGATCGTGCTGGGCATGCCTCACCGGGGGCGGCTGACGACGCTGAACACGATCCTGGGCAAGACCTACGAGCAGATCTTCACCGAGTTCGAGGACAACTGGGAGCCGGGCTTCGCCGACGCCGGGGGCGACGTGAAGTACCACCGGGGCTACTCCGGGGAGCGCCGGCTCAAGGGCGGGCGCGTGGTGCATCTGGCGATGGCCTCGAATCCCAGCCACCTCGAGTCGGTCGACGGCGTGGTGCTGGGGCGCTGCCGGGCCAAGCAGCGGCTGCGCGGGGACCGGGAACGCCGGCGCGTGATCCCGCTGCTGATCCACGGCGACGCGGCGGTGATCGGGCAGGGGATGGTCGCGGAGATCGTGCAGCTCTCGCAGCTCGAGGGGTACACCACCGGAGGGTGCGTGCACCTGGTCGTGAACAACCTGATCGGCTTCACGACCGGGCCGGAGGACGCGCGCACGAGCCGGTACTCCACCGACCTCGCACTCGCGGTCGAGGCCCCTGTCTTCCACGTGAACGCCGAGGACCCCGAGGCCGTGGCGGCGGTGGCGCAGTTCGCGCTCGAGTACCGGCAGATGTTCCGCAAGGACGTCTTCATCGATCTGTGGTGCTTCCGGCGCTACGGTCACAACGAGACCGACGAGCCCTCCTTCACCCAGCCCATTCTGGCCGAGCTGATCCGGGGCAAGCCGGGCGTGCTGGAGGTCTACACGCAGCGGCTGCTGGGCGATGGCGTGATCACCCCGGACGACGTGGAGGCGATCCGCCAGCGGCTGGCGCAGAGTCTCGAGAAGGCGCAGGAGTCGGCCCGGGTGAGGCCCTCGGACCCGACGATCGACCCGGGCTCCAAGCGCTGGGAGGGGTTCGGCGGGGCGTTCAGCTTCGAGCCCGTCCAGACCGGAGTCCCCCGCGAGATGCTCGCCGAGGTCTGCGCGGCGCTGGGGCGGGTGCCCGAGGGGTTCAACCTGAACCCGAAGCTGCGCAAGCTGCTCGAGGATCGGCGCGGGCTGCTGGAGTCCGGGGAGTTGAGCTACGCCGACGCCGAGTCGCTGGCCTTCGGGACGCTCCTGCTCGAGGGGAGCGCCGTCCGGCTCTCCGGGCAGGACTGCCGGCGCGGGACCTTCAGCCACCGGCACGCCGTGCTGCGCGACGCGCGCACGGGCGCGGCGTACACGCCGCTGAACAACATCCGGCCGCTCGCCGAGACCCCGGACCAGGCCGACGGGCGGACCAACCAGGCCAAGTTCTGCGTGTACGACAGCCCCCTCTCGGAGGCGGGGGTCATGGCCTTCGACTACGGGTACTCGCTGGCGGACCCGCGGATGCTGGTCTGCTGGGAGGCGCAGTTCGGGGATTTCGCCAACGGGGCGCAGGTGATCATCGATCAATACTTGGCGAGTGCCGAGTACAAGTGGGCGCGCTGGAGCGGGATGACGCTGCTGCTCCCCCACGGGTACGAGGGGGCGGGGCCGGAGCACTCCTCGGCGCGGCTGGAGCGGTTTCTCGAGCTGTGCGCCGCCGACAACATGCTGGTGGTGTATCCCAGCACCGCGGCCCAGTGTTTCCACATGCTCCGCCGGCAGATCAGGGCCGGGTACCGCAAGCCGCTGGTGGTGATGACGCCCAAGAGCCTGCTGCGCGAGAAGAACAGCCGGGTGGAGGACCTGGTCACGGGCCGGTTCCGCGAGGTGATCGACGACCCGGGACCGCGCGGGCCGCGGGGGGTGACGCGGGTGATCTTCTGCACCGGCAAGATCGCCCACGAGCTGGCGGCGCGGCGCGCCGAGGCGGCCCGCGAGGACATCGGCATCGTCCGTATCGAGCAGCTCTACCCGCTGCACCTGGACGAGCTGACCCGCGTGCTCGGGGCCTACCCGGCGGAGGCCGAGCGGCTCTGGGTGCAGGAGGAGCCGCGGAACATGGGCGCCTTCCTCTTCATGAACGATCAGTTCCGGACGAGGCTGGGCGTCGAGCTGGGGTACATCGGGCGCGACGCCGCCCCCGCCCCCGCCGTGGGATCGCACTCCCGCGACCGCCGCGAGCAGGAGAGCATCCTGGCCCGGGCGATCGGCGCGGGGCCGGCGGCGGCGCGTCAGCACGGGCAGGGGAACGGCACGGCGGAGCGTGCGAGCTCGGGCGCGGGGGTGCCGGCGGGCGGATCCCCAGGCCGCGGCGCGCCGAGAAAGGCGCGGGCGGGGGGCTGAGTCGGGACGCAACGGGTGCGGGAAGCACCGGGCTGAACCTATGCCGACCAACATCGTGATCCCGGAAATGGGCGAGTCGGTGCGCGAGGGCGTGATCGCGGCGTGGCGCAAGCGGAGCGGCGAGCTGGTGCGCCGCGACGATCCGATCGCCGACCTGGAGACCGACAAGATCACGCTCGAGATCAACGCGCCCGCGAGCGGGCGCCTGGTGACGAGCGCGGAGATTGGGCAGACGGTGCCGGTCGGCGCCGTGATCGGGCGCATCGAGGAGGCGGCCGGCACCGAAACCGCCGGCACCAACGGGCACGGCCAGCCCCCCGCCACCGCGGGTGCGCTGGCGCACGCCTCCGGCGGCGCCGAGGCGACGCCGGCCCCCGGGTCGACCGGGGGAGCATCCAAGGCCACCCCGCTGGCGCGGAAGATTGCCGGGGAGCATGGTCTGGACCTGGCCCACGTGCGGGGCACGGGCGCGGGGGGGCGGATCCGGGAGCAGGACGTCACCGCGCTGGTCCGCCAGCGAGGGGCCGACAGCCCCGGCCCGGCGGCCCCGCCCGCGACACCCCGCGAGTCGGGCTCGGACTCCGGCGCCCCGGCCGGCACGAAGTCCGCGGCCCCGGCCCCGGCGCCGGGCGCGCTCCCGGGCCCGTCGGCGCCGGCCCGGGGTGTGCGGGTCCCGCGGCGCGAGCGGATGTCGCCGCTGCGCCAACGCGTGGCGGCCCGGCTCGTCGAGGCCCAGCACACGGCGGCGATGCTCACGACCTTCAACGAGGCGGACATGTCCGCCGTGATGGACCTGCGCAGCCGGCACAAGGAGAGCTTCGAGAAGCGGCACGGCGTGGGGCTGGGGTTCATGTCGTTCTTCGTCCGGGCCGTGGTGCAGGCGCTCGAGGCGTTCCCGGCGGTCAACGCCTCGATCGTCGCCGCACCGGGCGGAGCGGCCGAGATCGAGTACCACGACTGGTGCGACATCGCGATCGCGGTCGGCACGCCCAAGGGCCTGGTGGTGCCGGTGCTGCGGGATTGCCAGGGGCTGAGCTTCGCGCAGATCGAGGCGGGCGTCAAGGACCTGGCGACCCGTGCCCGGGAGGGAAAGCTCGGGCTCGACGATCTCCAGGGCGGGACATTCACGATTACCAACGGCGGGGTGTACGGCTCGCTGATGTCGACGCCGATCCTCAACCCGCCGCAGTCGGCGATCCTGGGGATGCACGCCATCAAGAACCGCGCGGTGGAGGACCCGGACCGGCCCGGGCAGGTCGCGGTGCGGCCCATGATGTACCTGGCGCTCTCCTACGACCACCGCCTGATCGACGGGGCCGAGGCGGTGCAGTTCCTGGCGCGGGTCAGGGGCGCGATCGAGGCGCCCGAGCGGCTGTTGCTGGGCGTGTAAGGGCGAGGGCCGCCCCGCCCACACCGCGCGGGCGGGCGGCGTCGTCGCCGGCTCAGGGCTCGTCTTCGACCACGTCGACCACGAGGATGTCACCGTCGTCGGCGCCGCGGGCCCGCTTGGCAAACTCGCGGCGGACGCGCTCGGTATCCACGCGGAGCTGGGTCACGGCGGCGTAGTCCCGGATCTGGGCCGCGAGCGTGTACAGGATCGCGATCACGGTCGCCGCCCCCACCGCGGCGCAGAGCACGTACTCGGGCACTCCGAAGTTGGCCATGGCGGCGCATCGGCCCGCGGGCGGTCCGGCTTGACCCGCGGTTACAATCCCCGCGTGACCAGGCGCCGGGGAAGCATGCCCGGGTTCGTCCTGCTGGGCCTGCTGGCGTGCCTGGTGTTCTCGGCCCCGTGCCGCGGCCAGGACGACACGGGCGCGGCCGGGCTGTCCCCCGATTCGCCCGCGGCGCTGGGGGGCGGGCTCCAGCTCAAGGTGACCCGCTTCGGCGTCGCGGGCCGGCCCCGCGCGGGCGAGTGGTTCGGTATGCAGGTCGAGTTCCTCTCGGCCTCGGACCGCCTGGCGAACGTCCTGCTGCGCCTCTCGGTGCCCGACCCGGACGGCGACACCGCCTGGTACGAGCGCGCCGTGGTTCCGAATCCCAACGTGCGCCAGTCGGCGTGGCTCTATGCCCGCTTCCCCCACGGCCTGCTTCCCGGCGCGGCGCTCACGCTCCAGGCCTTCGAGGCGGTGGACCAGCCTGGGGACGACCCGGCGGCCACGCCCTTCCGGGCCGGGGCGCTGCTGGGCCAGCTCGCGGTGGCGGTGCCCCAGCCGATCCCCTCCACCGCGGGCGCGATCGCCATGGTGGGGAACATCGCCGCGGGCCTGAACCAGTACTCCGAGTCGAGGCTCGCGACCGCGGACTATCTCCCGACCGGGCACGAGGAGGTGGAGCTGTACCGCTCGCTGCTCCCGGGCGACCTGCCCGACCGCTGGATGGGCTACGCCCCCTTCGAGACCCTGGTCTGGAGCGGCGGCGGGGCCGCGGGCCGGTCGGCCCAGCCGTCGGACCTGACCCCGCCGCAGGCGCAGGCGCTGGGCGAGTGGGTGCGGCGCGGCGGGCACCTGGTGGCGATCCTGCCGTCGGTTGGACAGGCATGGCTCGACCGCGACCACCCCCTGGTCTCGATCATCCCGGACGTGGTCTACCAGGCGGTGGAGAACGCCGACCTCGAGCCGCTTCGTCCCCTGCTGACCAGCCGTCCCGACGCGCCCCTGGAGCCCAGGACCACCGTGCACTACCTCGCGCCCGCGCCCTCGGCCGGCCCGCAGGACGCGATGTGCGTGCTGGCGGGACCCAAGCCGGACGGGACGGGCGGGTGCGTGGTCATGCGCCGCCCCGTGGGCATCGGGGCGGTGACGCTCGTGGGGATCGATCTGGCCAACCCGCGCCTGGCGGGGCGGCGCGGTGTGGACGCGGAGGTCTTCTGGAACCGCGTGCTGGGGCGTCGCGCCCGCGTGCTGCCGCCGGACGAGCTCGACCGCCTGCATCGGTCGGGGGAGTTCCGCCTGCTCAACCGGCGCGACCGGGTGTACGACGGCGGGGTGATCGAGCAGGAAATCGCCAAGCAGGGCAAGGCCGCCGCGGGGCTGCTGCTGGCGTTCGTGATCTTCCTGCTGTACTGGGTCATCGCCGGGCCGCTGGGCTACCTGGTCCTCAAGGCCCGGGGGCGGGCGCACTTTTCATGGCTGGCGTTCGTGGGAGCGGCGGGGCTGTTCACGGCGGTGGCGTGGGGCGGGGCGAACCTGCTCAAGCAGCGCTCCGTCGAGGCGCAGCACCTCTCGGTGATCGACCACGTCTTCGGGCAGCCGAGCCAGCGCGTGCGCGGCTGGCACAACATCTTCCTGCCCGCCTACGGCGCGCAGAGCATCGCGCTCGAGCCCGGTGGCGAGCAGTGGACGCAGGCGGTGGCGGCGTGGGATTCGCCCGAATCCGGCACGCACACGGGCCTCTTCATGTTTCCCGACGCGCGCGGGTATCCCGTGCCCTGCCGGGCGCCCAGCCGCCTGCGCGTGCCGGCGCGCTCGACCACCAAGCACGTGCAGGTGGACTGGGCCGGGGCGCCCCGCGCCGGATGGCAGATGCCCGTTCCCCGGTCGGCGCGCGCGGAGACCCCGGAGATCGGCGACGAGCTGGTGGTGGAGAGGGCGCCGGGGGGAGGGTGGGCGGTACGGGGCACGCTGCGCCACGACCTGCCGGGGCCGCTGCGCGACGTCGTGATCGTGGTCTCGGCCGGGCAGGCCGAGACGGCGACGGGCGTGACCGGGGCGCTGGTCCGCGAGGCGCGGGCCGTGAGCCTCACCGACCGCTGGGCGCCCGGGTCGGACCTGGACCTGTGGGAGGTGACCCAGACGCGCCCGGGGATCGACTCGTCGGCGGACCGCTATTTCAAGGACCTGCTCGGCGGGCGGCCGAGCCAGCAGTTCATCCCCACCGACGGCGCGCGCCTGTCGGACGACAAGCGTTTCGGGGCCCTCTCGTTCTTCCATCTGCTCGAGCCCCCCAACCCGCGCTCGCAGGACCCATCCTGGGTGGCGCGGCGCGTCTCCCTGCACGGGCTGGACCTCTCGCGGTGGCTGACCCAGCCGTGCGTGGTCGTGATCGGGCACCTCGACGAGGCGCCCTCGCCCGCGCCGCTGCTGGTCGACGGGGCGGTCCCGAAGACGACCGGCCACGTGGTCGTGCGCTGGGTGTACCCCCTCGCGCCCAGACCACCGGAGCTGACCGGGCTGGCCCAGTAGGGCGCGGCCCGCGGCGCCGTCACGACACCGACCGGGAAAGACCTCTCCATGCCGATGATCGAGACGATCAACCTGACGAAGCGGTACGGCGAGCTGGTGGCGCTGGACGCGCTCAACCTGACGATCGAGGAGGGGGACTGCTTCGGGTTCATCGGTCCCAACGGGGCCGGCAAGACGACCACCATCAAGATCCTCGCGACGTTGCTCAAGCCCTCGAGCGGGCAGGCGATGATCGACGGGCTCACGGTGGGGTACAAGAACCGGCAGATCCGCCCGATCATCGGGTACGTGCCCGACTTCATGGGCGCGTACGAGGACATGGTGGTGACGGAGTATCTCGAGTTCTTCGCGGCCTGCTACGGGATCCACGGGCCCCACCGCCGCAAGGTCGTCGCGGACGTGCTGGACCTGACCGACCTGAACTACAAGGCGACCGCGGAGGTCTCCGGGCTCTCGCGGGGGATGCAGCAGCGGCTGTCGATCGCGCGGGTGCTGCTGCACGATCCGAAGGTTCTGCTGATGGACGAGCCGGCCAGCGGCCTGGACCCGCGGGCCCGCATCGAGATCCGCGAGCTGCTCAAGGAGCTCAAGCGGATGGGCAAGACGATCATCATCTCCAGCCACATCCTGCCGGAGCTCGGCGAGCTGTGCAACGTGGTCGGGATCATCGAGCGCGGGCAACTGCTCTTCTCCGGAACCGTCGAGCAGGCGATGGCCAAGGCCCGCGTCGGGCACGTGGTGCAGATCCAGGTGGTTGATCGCACCACCGACGCCGCGGCCCTGCTGGCCAAGGTCCGGGGCGTCTCGAAGGTGGCGGTCTCGGAGAACGGAGACGGGACCATCGCCGTCACCATGGACGCGGGGGCCAAGTTCGACGTCTCGGACATCCCGAGCTTCCTGGTCAACCACGGCTTCCGGATCATGCGCTTCAGCGAGGAGGCGGTGAACCTGGAGACCGCCTTCATGCGGCTGACCAAGGGCATGGTCGGCTAGGCGCCGCACCCCGGCTCGTTTGCCGCGCGGGCCCGACGGGTCCGCAGGCCGGCGGCGCGGGTGGCTCGGCGGGCCGGACACCGGGCGATGGGCGGGTGGCGCCCCTGGGGGGTTGGTAGACTGAAGGCGGCATGCGCTCCCGAGTGCCGAAGCTGGCGACCGGGGCGGGGGTTCTCGTCGTTCTGCTCGCCGCGGCGACGATCGCGTCCGAGCCCGAGCCGGCGCGTCCCGCGCGGGCCACGGGACACCGGGTGCTGCACGTGCGCGTGCAGGGGGACCTGGACAGCCTGAAGCTCGCCCGCGACTTCGCGGCGGTGATGGCACAGGCCGCCGCCCAGGGGACGGCGCTGGTCCTGCTGGAGCTCGACGCGAACGCGTGGCGGCCGGACGTCGTCTGGGCCATGGGCGATGCGCTCCGGTCCGCCGGGGCGCGCGGCGTCACGCTCCTGGCCGACGAGAGGGACGGCCGGGTCGGGGCGGGTGCGCTGGCGCTCGGGCTGTGCACGTCGCGGTGCTACCTCGAGGCGCGGACCGCGGTGCGCACCGAGGCTGCCGACGACCAGCGGGCCCGGGCGCCCGCCGAGACCGACTGGGAGCGGGTGGACCGCGAGCTCCAGGGCGCGATCTGGGCGACGCTCAAGCGGCACGGCGCCGACACGCAGCTCCTCGAGGCGCTGCTGAGTCCGGGCGGCGACCTCTGGGCCGTCTCGGGCGCGGCCCCGGGGCCCCCGCTGCTTACCACGCAGCCGCCTTCCGACGGCACGCGTGCCGAGCGCCTGCTGACGCGCAGCGCCCTGGGTGGGCCCTCGCGGCTCGAGCTGTCGGCGGCGACCGCCGTCTCGCTCTGCCTGGTCTCCGGGACGGCGCGCGGCGTTGGCGACGTCCTGGCCCGGGAGGGAACGGGGGGCGCGCCCGGCTCGCGCACCACGGTCACGCTCGCGAGCGGCCTGGCCGAGGCGCGCCGGGACCTGGGCGCCGGGATCGCCGCGCTCGACGACGAACTGGCCGAGGCCGCGCGAGTGCTGAGCGACGTGCCGCGCCCGAGCCGTCCCGACGCGGTCAGCAAGCGGAACCGCGCCGGGGTGCGCGCGCTCCCGATGCTCGAGCGGGCGGCGGGGCGGCTCACGCGCTGCGAGCGGCTCATGCTCGAGTATCCGGAGCTCCTCGCCGAGACCGTGCCGGGAACCACACCGGTCGGCCAAGAGGGGGAGCGCCCCGGCGCGGCCTGGCGCCGGGCGTTTCAGGAGCGGCGCGACCGCGTGATGGAACTGCTCGCGCTGGCGCGCCAGCACGCCGAGCGAAAGGAACGCTGAGACGGCACGCGCCTAGGCCGCCGGGACCCCGCGGCTAACCGGCACGGTCTCGAGGGCGGGGGCGTCCTCGTGCGGCGTCGCGGCGCCGGCGAGCAGACCCCGGCACCATTCCCAGCGCTTGACCGGGAGGTGCTGCTGATAGAGGAGGCGCACCATCGCGTCCTGGTGGGGACCCGCGACCTGTGCCGCCGGGATGGCCGCCAGGCCCAGGAACGCTTCGCGGCAGCGCTCGGCCTGGGCGCGCTCGTGGGCCATCACATGCCGGCATCGCGCCAGCTCGGCCTCGGAGCGGATCTCGCGGCGGAACATGGCGCGGGCGCAGGCCGGGGACTGGCCCGCGAACCCCCAGGCGGCCCGGCCCAGGGCAAACTCGCGCTCGAGATAGCCGGCGGGCTCGTAGGCGTGGTCGTGCCAGCCGCGCGCCCTCGGGTGGAAGCGCACCGGCATCCCCAGGCGCGCGCCGAGGCGGAAGGCCAGTTCGCAGTCCTCGAAGCCGTATTTTTCGGGGTACACCGCGTACCCGCCCACCTCGCGGACGGCGGCGGTGGGATACGAGACGTTGAGCCCGAAGGCGTGCCGGAATCCCCAGTCGTGCGTCGGGCCGGGCGGCGCGGGCGGGGTGTCCGGGCTCGCGGGGCAGTAGTCGTGGGCCCCGGGCATCTGGTTGTAGAAGAAGATCATGGAGCTGCGCCGCAGCACCAGGTCGAAGAGACGATCGGGGTGCCGCACCCGCCACGGCGCATCCCCGACGATCGTCGCGGGGCCGGGGGCGGCAACACCGGCCTGGTGCGCTCGGAGGTGCTCCCGGCAGAGCTGCGGCTCGGCGATGAGGTCGTCGTTGAGCGAGAGCAGGATCCGTCCCCGGGCCCGGGTGATCAGCCGGTTGCGGACTTCGGCCAATCCCCCGCCGGAGGCGGCCCGCGGGAACTCCTGAACGAGCACCTTCACCCCTTGCGGGCCGGATGCGAGCACGCGGCTGACCGCCTCCTCCTCGCCGGCGTCGGCGCCATCGACGCCGACGAGCACCTCGTAGCGTTCGGGCGGGAGGTCCTGGCGGGCCAGGGCGGCGAGACACCCCGCCAGGGTGGCGGGGCGGCCCCGCGTCGGGATGATCACCGAGAGGTCCACGGCGCCTTATCGGCGCCCGGGGGCGGCTCTCAGCAGACCCGGAGGCGCGCGCCGGCCCGGCTCACCAGACCCGGCCGTCGTGATCGTCGTCGCCGGTGACGGCCTCCTCCTCGTCCCCCTCGGCGCCCGGAAGCTGCTCGTCGCCTGGGATCGCCTCTCGGCCCTCGACCTCGTCGAGGGGCGCTCCCGCCTCGTCGCTGTGGGCCGCCGATTCCAGATCGCGCCGCAGCGCCATGGCCGCGGCGGCGACCTGCTCGCGGCTGAGCTTGATGTCCACGTGGTGCGCGTCCGTGTCCGCGTCGACGTTGTACTCCTCGGGGCGGTCCTCGAGGTGGAAGCCGATCCGCAGGGTGACGTCGCTCCCCGAGTCTCCGACCACGCTGAAGCGGAGCTCCGGGTCCAGGAGCTCGATCTCGCCGAGCTCCGGCTCGCCGGTCGCGATCGCGTCGAGGAACTCGAGGAGCGTGGTCACCTGCTGCGGGTTGAGCGACGGGGACGTCTCCTCCCAGGAGGTCTCGGGGGTCGCGACGCGGAAGGAGATGGTGACCCACGGCAGGTCCTCGCCGGCGGGGTCGAGGCCGCCCTGGCGCTCCTCGTGCTCGAGGGAGGCATCCTCGATGATCGCGAGCTCGAACTCCGAACCGTCGTCGCTCTTGAGGAGCATGGACATCGCTGGGCTCCGTAGGCGGCGGCCCGGGCGCCGCACCCCATGAGTTTCGCGGGTCGGGGCACGCCCGGGACGGCGGCGCCGACAGACCGCGCCGCAATTGGGTCCGGTTCCAAGCGGCGAAACGCGCCGGAGGGAGCGAGCGTGCCCCGGTCCGGGTGTTGCGGGGCGGCGGGGCCGGCCGATATCGGTTCCGGCATGCGCGGCGCGCGACTCATCGGCGAGGTGATGAACCCCGGGTGGCTCTTCGTCCTCGCCGGGTTAGCGGTGATTGCCGCGGTGGTGCTGATCCCCGCGCAGGAGGACCTGGAGAGCGCCCTCTGGCAGCGCGACCGGGCCCTGGCGATCGAGCGTCATCGCCTGGAGCGGCTGGAGCGCTACGCGAGCTATCTCGGGGCGCTGGAGCGCGGGGACGAGGCGGTGGTCCTGTCGTTGGCGGCGAACCAGCTCAACAAGGCACCGCCCGGGTGGATGCCGCTGACCAGCGCCGAGGACCAGGCCCGGAGCGGTGCGTCGGTCTTTCCGGCGCTCGAGCCCGAGCCGCTCCGGGTGCCGCCCCGCCGGGTCGTGACCACGCGCTTGAGCCGCCTGGCGACCGGCGAGACCAGCCGCTGGCTGATGCTCATCGGGGGGGCCGTGAGCGTGCTCATCGGGCTGTTGCCGGCGACGGCCCGGCGCTGACGGGGCCGCGGGCCCCGGCCGGGTCAGTTCTTGGAATCGCGGAGGCGGCGCCAATCGGGCGGTGGCTTGCCGTCGGCGTACTCCCACACCGTGACCTTCACGCGCCGGCGGCCGAACTGCCGGGCCTGCTCGTGAGTCGGGAAGAGCACATCGAGCCGGTGGCCCTTGATCGCCCCGCCCCGGTCGAGCACCGGAACGATCTGCTCGCCGCTGTAGCCCGGGATGGAGAGGATCGAGCCGAGCGGCAGGATGGCCGAATCGGCGGCGACGAGTCGGCCCGCGTTGGTCTGCACCGAGTGCAGCGAGGCCGTGATGCCGTCCGCCGAGGCCCCGCACGAGCGCGCGTCGGGCGAGTAGGCCGTGACGGTCATCCAGAGCGTGCGCGCGGGGCGGACGGGACGGCCTCCGAAGTAGCGGATCGAGAGATCGCCCGAGCGGACGCCCGGCGCTTGGGTGCCACGGGGCGCGGCCGGTTCCGCGCTCGGGGCGCTCGTGCCGCCCGCCGAGGCGTCGGTCACGACGCCGCCGAGCGCCGACAGGGCCAGTGCCCGGCTCACGGCGTGCGTGCGTGCGAGCACGGCCACCGGCTGGGATTCCGCGGGGGGTGCGGGATCTGTCCTGGGTGCAGGCGCCGGCCGGGCGCTGTTGGCGCCGAGTTCGGCGAGCGCGGGGATGGCCCCCCGGCGGGCCGCCTGCTTGGTGAGGATCGCGGACCACGCGACCAGCCCGGTCAGCACGACCAGGGCCGCGACCTGCAGGGTGGCATCGAGCGCCAGGCGCTGGCGCAGCCCGGGCATGGGCCGAGAGGGCATGGTTTGGGCGGGTCTTGGGCTCACGGTCAGGGCCGCGCTCGGCGGCGAGCCCAATATACCTGCCCGGCGCGCGCCGTGATGGCTTGGATGAGCCGAAGACCGGCCCGGGCCCGAATTTGGGGTGGGGTTATGCGGCCTTTGCGGGGTGGGCCGCCTCGTCGCCTGCCCGGTCCGGGGCCGGTCGCTGTACGATGGCCCTGATCGGGGGCCGGAAGCCTGGCGGGGGTCATGCGGGTGGAGCGTTCGGCGTGACGATCCCAGAGCTGGCGGGCGGTCTGGGGATCGGCCTGGTGGCCGGTCTGCTCGGGGGCCTGGCCGGGGTGGGCGGCTCGATGGTCATGCTCCCCGGATTGCACATGGTCTTCGGGGACCGGCCCGCGTCGATCCACCACGTTTACATGGCGGCGGCGATGACCGTGAACATCGCGGTGGCGGTGCCGGCTTCGATCCGGCACCGGTCCAGCCAGCGCGTGGGGGCGGCACTCTTCTGGCCGCTGCTCTCGAGCACCATCGCGTTCATGATCCTGGGGGTGCTGCTCTCGGACCGGTTCGCCGGCACGGCGCTGCGGCTGGTGCTGGCCGGGTTCATCGTATGCTATTGCGTCTTTAATATCTGGCGGCTGGTGCGCCACCAGGAAGAGCGGACCGCGGGGCGTCCCACGCCGGGGCGTCTGCTCTCCGCGGGCGCCGCGACCGGGCTGGTGGGCGGGCTGCTGGGGCTTGGGGGCGGGGTGCTGCTGGTGCCGCTGCTTCAGCTCGTGTGCCGGCTGCCGTTGCGTCAGTCGATCGCGACGAGCAGCTCGGTCATCGCGGTCTCAGCGGTGTTCGGCGCGGGGTTGAAGCTCAGCACGCTCTCCCAGCACGGGCACGCGCCGCGCGAGGCGCTGTGGCTGGCGCTGGCGATGGCCCCGACCGCCATCCTGGGAGCTCAGCTCGGGGCCGGGCTCACCCACCGCCTCCCGCTGCGGGCCGTGCGGCTGGTGATCACGGTGCTGCTGCTGCTGGCCGCGGGGAAGCTCGTCGGCCTCTAAGCGGAGGACGAGCGCGCCCCGTCAGCGGGCGCCGGAGCGGCGCCTCGGGAGCCCACGCCGCAGCGCCTCGATCTCGCGGGCGATCGCGGCGAGCGCGGCCTGGTCCCCCATCTCGAGCAGTGGCCCGGGCTGGATTACCCGGCCCATGGCGATGCTGACCCGGTGCCCGAAGAGGCTCGGGAGGCGCTGCCAGCGCGGCCAGGCGTCGAACGCACCCTCGATGGCGACGGGCAGGACCGGGCACTGCGCCCGCGAGATCAGCAGCCACGTGCCGCGCTTGAAGGGCTGGAGCCCCCCGTCGGGCGAGCGCGTTCCCTCGGGAAAGATTAGCAGAGCACGTCCGGAGCGGAGGACGCCGATCGCGGTACGGATGGCGGCGGCCTCGCCGGCCCCCTCGCCGACGGGGATCGAGTTGAGGTTGCGGATCAGCCAGGCGAAGAAGCGGTTGCGGAAGAGCCCGCCCCGGGCCATGAAGTAGAGGTTCCGGTGACGGAACGAGACGCCGATCAGCGGCGGGTCGAGGTGCGACTGGTGATTGGCGACGACCAGGAGCGGGCCGGTCTTCGGGACGTTCTCCAGACCGGTGACGCGCAGGCGGTAGAAGAGCAGGGCCAGGTTCCGCACGAGCAGGGAGCTGCAGGTGTAGATGGCGCGGGCGACGAGCCCGCGGCGCGGGGGCGCATGGGTTGCGCCCGCGTCGGTGGGTGGCCTGGGCCGAGCCGCGGTCATGCGCGTCCCGTGCGGGGCTGGCGCGCGGGCCGCGGCACCACGACGCCCCCCCCACCCTCGAGCGCGTGCCCGCAGCGGGTCCGCACGCGCCGCTCGAGGAGATCGACGACCTCGTCGAGCGAGACGTCGGAGGTGTCGATGCGCTCGGCGTCGGGCGGGCAGACGAGCGGCCCGTCGGAGCGCGTCGAGTCGGAGCGGTCACGCTCGATGATCTCGCGGACGAGGGCGGCCTCGTCGACCACGCGACCCCCGGCGCGGAGCTGGGCGGCCCGCCGGGACCCGCGGACCCGCGGGCTCGCCTCGAGATAGAACTTCGCCTCCGCGTCGGGAAAGACCACCGAGCCCTGGTCCCGTCCCTCCGTTACCAGGCGCGGGTGCCCGGCCGCGATGGCGCGCTGCTGACGCACCATGTAGCGGCGCAGCGACGGGTTCCCCGCGATGGTCGAGACCACGGCGGTCACGTCCGCATCGCGAAGCCGCCGGGTCATCTCGGCCCCGGCGGCGACCAGCGCCGGCGGGTCGCGGGTGAAGTCAAAGTGCATGTCGGCGGCCATGGTGGTCTCGAGGACGGCGTTGTGGTCGCCCGGATCGATCCCGTGATCGAGCGCGAGCGCGGCCGCGGCCCGGTACATGGCGCCGGTGTCGAGGAAGTCCAGGCCCAGGCGCCGGGCGAGCCGCTGCGCCACCGACGACTTGCCCGTGCCCGCGGGGCCGTCGATCGTGACGATCAGGCGGTGGCTGGGGGCCGCGGGCGCGGTCATTCGGGCGGGGCCTCCGCCGGGCGCGCCGCCTCGGGGCCCAGTGCGGCCTCGAGCGCGGCCCGGGCCTTGAGGAGGACCGGGACGGGGTCCCCGTCGCCGCGATAGTCGAGCGCGAGCGTCCCGGTGTACCCGACCGACTGCACGGTGCGGGCGAGCCGGGCCAGCTCGGCGATCTCATCAGGGCCGCCCGCCTTCTTCACCGGCTTGCCGCGCCGCGTGGCCGCGGTCACGGCCGCGGCGTAGGGGGTCAGACGGCGCAGATAGAGCACGGGATCGGGCGCGAGGCCGGCCAGTTCGAAGTCGGGCATGGTCCCGATGCGGAAGCCCCCGATCCGCTTGATGAGCGCCGTGAGGCTGTCGGGGTCGGCGGTGAGCCCGCTGGCCGACATCAGCAGGATGTTCAGCTCCAGGCGATCGGCGACGCGGATCACCTGCTTGAGCCGCTCGACCGACCGGTCGACGCCGGGCTCGTCGGTAACGCCCCCGAGCATCACCGAGGCCGAGTTGCATCCCAGCCGGCTGGCGGCGCGGGCCACGCGCACCAGGCGCTCGACGGCGGCCTCGGCCAGGTCGTCGTCCTCGGACGCGAAGTCGAGGGGCTCGGACTCGACGAGCACCAGGCAGGGGCAGGCGGCCCGATCGGCGGCCTCGCGCAGTCGGTCCAGAGACTCGTAGTCGCTCCCGGCCAGCAGGGCCGTGCTGAAGTTGAGCCCGAAGAGGCCCAGCTCCTCCCGGGCGTACCGGGGAAGGTCGGCCAGCCGCAGCCTGGCGTTCCCGGAGCGGTCCGGGGCCAGCAGGGCGCGCAGTGAGCTTGCGGCCAGGGTCAGGAGCATGGCGGGCCAATGTAGCCGGGGCGGCGCGGCGCCGCCAGAGAGCGGGGGCAGGCGGTCCGCACCGGCGGAAACCCGGCCCGGCTAGCATGGGGCCGCGCCCGGGCGTCCGGGCGGGGGCGGGCACCGACACCGGCGAGGCACCCATGGCGATCCCGACGGACCGGCTCTACTCCGACTCGCACGAGTGGCACAAGGTCGAGGGCGACACCCTGACGCTGGGGCTGACGCGCTTCGCCGTCGAGCAGCTCACCGACATCACCTACGCACAGATGAAACCGGTGGGAACCCGGTTCAAGGCTGGCGACGCCGTTGCGGAGGTCGAGTCGGTGAAGGCGACCAGCGACGTGTATTGCGCGGCCGCGGGCGAGATCACCGAGATCAACTCCGCAGTCGCGGAGGACCCTTCGCTGCTCAACAGCGACCCGTACGGCGCCTGGCTGATCCGGGCCCGCATCACCGACAAGACGGGGCTGGCCGGGCTCATGGACGCGGCCGGCTACCAGCAGCAGAACGGGTCGTGACCGCGGTTGCGCCCCGGGATGCCGGCTGGGGTTCAACACCGGGCGCGGACCCGGCGATGATCCGGTGCCGCGGCGTGACCAAGAGCTACCGGCTGCCGGGGCGGGTGGTGACGGCCCTGCGCGGGGCCGACCTCGAGATCACCGAGCCGGGGTTCTATGGCATCATGGGGGCGTCCGGCAGCGGGAAGAGCACGCTGCTGCACCTGCTGGGCGCCCTCGAC
Organism: Phycisphaerales bacterium; assembly: GCA_035628055.1. Lineage (GTDB taxonomy): Bacteria > Planctomycetota > Phycisphaerae > Phycisphaerales > UBA1924 > DASPKO01. The sequence goes on along the minus strand of DASPKO010000054.1, from coordinate 767 downwards.
AAGCCCGACGCGGGGGAGGTGGTCGTCTCGGGGCGCCGGCTGCACGAGCTGGACGAGCGCGCTCTGACGCGGTTCCGCGGGCGCGCGGTCGGCATCGTCTTCCAGCAGTACAACCTCGTGCCCACGCTCACGGCCCGCCAGAACGTCGAGCTCCCGGGGCTGCTGCAGCGCGAGCCGAAGGACTGGCTGCGGCGGCGCGCCGGAGAGCTGCTGGCCGCGCTCGGGGTGCCGGACCGGGCCGACCACCGCCCCGATGCGCTCAGCGGGGGCGAGCAGCAGCGGGTGGCGATCGCGCGGGCTCTGCTCTTTGCGCCCCGGGTCCTGCTGGCCGACGAGCCCACCGGCAGCCTGGACTCGGTCAGCAGCGCCAGGCTGTGGGAGCTGCTGCGCGCCCTCGCGGCCGAGCACGGCATGGGCGTGGTCATGGTCACGCACGAGCCCGCGGCGGCGATCCACTGCCGGCGCGTGATGGTCCTCTCGGACGGGCGGGTCACCGGGGAGATCGAAACGGAGGGGCTCGATGCGGCCGGCGTTGCGGCTCGCTATCAACAGCTTGTCCGCCCGGCGTAGCCGCACCTTCCTGCTGGCCGCCTCGGTCGGGCTGTGCGCCCTGCTGATCGCGGCGGTGGCCTGCGCCTCGGCCTCGGTGAACAAGGGGATCACCGACCGCGTGCTGGCGACCGTCGGCGCCGCCGACCTGCGCCTCCAGCACGTCGGGCGCACGGCCTTCGACGCGGCCCTGCTGGACCGGGCAAGGGAGTGGCCCG
>DASPKO010000053.1:0-8455 GCA_035628055.1 Phycisphaerales bacterium | reverse complement strand
CGGGGAGCTGTCGCGCGTCAAGCCGATCGCCTTTGCGCTGGCGCCGGCCCTGGCGGTGCTGCTGGGATGGCTGGTGCTGGGGGAGAGCCTGACGGTGCGCAAGGGCGTGGCGGTGGTGCTGATCGTGGCGGGAGTGCTGCTGCTGGCCGGGGGCGGCGGGCGGGCCGGGGGCGCGGCCCCGGTGGGCTGAGGCTGGATCGGCGCCGAGCAGGGCTACTTGCGGGGTGGCGGGCCCGGGCTCGGCGGGGCCGCCGGCGCCGAGGGCGGCGGGCCCGAGGCCGGCGTCGACGACGGGACCGGCGCGGGTGAGGCGGGGGGCGGCGCGGGCTGCTGGGGCAGCACGGCCAGGCCGGGGCTGAAGGGGCCCTCGGCGATCGAGGTGTGGTCGGAGAAGTCGGCGGAGTAGGGGTCCAGGCGGGCGACGCTGCCGCGGTAGCCGACGGGGACGTCCTGCGTCAGCGCGGCGGCGGGGCGGGGCTCGTCGAACTTCCCCCAGCAGACGCACTCGACGGCCTCGCCGCCCGGGGCGCAGAGCAGGACGTAGTCCCCGGTGTTGGACCAACTGGTGCGCTGCGAGTCGCTGCGCATGGTGAAGACGAAGGCGTTGTGGAAGAGCTCGCTGGCCGCGTCGGGGGCGCGGCGGGAATCGCCGACGGGCCCGCGCCAGCGGCACTCGTTGCCGTTAAAGATCACGACGACGCCGCCAGGGGGGAGCTCGAAGTCGGGGAAGACGAACTTGAGCTGCCCCTTGCCGGCGGGGTTGCGGTCGGTGAGGCGGTACCCGCGGAGCTGGATGGGACGGTCGTGGGGGTTGGCGAGCTCGACGAACTCGTCGCCGGCGACCTGGCGGGCGCCGTCGGCGTTGGCGTCGCCGCCGGCGGTGGGGACGGCGTAGAGGACCTCGGTGATGATGGGGTGCGGGAAGGGGGTGAGAGGCTTACGCGCCGGCGCGGGGTGGGGAGCGGCCGGGGGCGGGGTGGAGGCCGGGGCCGGGAGGGTGGGGCTGGCCGGTGCGGGTGGGACTGCGGCGGGCGGAGGGTGAGAGAGCCGGGAATGAGCGGGGGCGATGGCGAGCGCGGCGGAGAGGAGCAGCGCGACGGTCATGGCGCCGAGTCTACCGGGAGACGGCGGGCCGGCGGCAAGCGGAGAAGTGGCAAGCGGCAGACGGAATACAGGGCGCCTGTATCGCGAAGAGAGGGACCGCTCGCTGGCGCTCGGGCGGGCGGAGGAAGCGGCCGGGCGTGGATCAGCGCGGGTCGGTCAGGTCTTCGATCTCGAGGGGGCCGGAGACCTCGTCGGTGCGCTGGCGGACGTTGAAGGCGTTCTGGCCCGGCTGGAGGTCGCGGCGCGCGGGGGCCTCGGGGTTGGGCTTGGTGTCGATGAGGAGCGCGACGCGGCCGGACTCGGCGCGGACCGGGCCGACCAGGGCGCGGTCGCCGGGGCCGAGGCGCCGCGTCGCGACGATGACGGTGCCGTCGCGGCGGTTCTCGGTGAGCTGGGCGAAGATGGGCTGCGGGGTGAGATTGCGGATGTCGGCCGAATAGTCGGCGCGGCAACCAGCAAGGAGGCCGGCGGCCAGGACCAGGGTGGAAAGAAGGGCGGTGCGGCGGGGTTGGGGTGCGCTGGGGGCGGACATCGGAGGGTCTCCGTGTTGGGGGCGGACGTCGGCGCCCCGCGGCGAGCGGGCGGCGCCGAAGCTATTGCTTGCTAACCCGGGATACGCCGACGCCCTTCTCGAGGATCGTCGGGTTGGCGATTGAGCCGATCGGGCCGGCTCGTGTTCCGTTGAGGCCCTGCGCGGTGGAGACGAGCCCGGCGAGGTAGGAATCGAGCTTGTAGCGGCGTGCCTGGGCGGGGTGCTCGGAAGAGAAGAAGAGCAGGAGCTCGTCTCCGGGGTCATAGTCGAGGGTGAAGGAGGAGCCGGGCTCGAGGCGGCGGATGGGCCCGGCCTTGGTGGATCCGCAGCAGCCGACGACCTGGTGGAAGACGTGGTCGGCGGTGGTGTTGTGCAGCGTGGCGGAGCGGGTGGGCTCGGCCGGTGGGCTGTGGATCGGGGGCGCGGTGTTCGGGGTGGCGGGGGCCGGGACGGTTCCGCGGTCCGGGACTGCATGCCGGTGGAACCCCGGCCCCGCGCAGCCGGAGGGCGCGATGGCCACGGTTGCCAGCGCCAGGGTCGCGAGCAGAGTCGCGAGCCGGAGGAAGGCCACGGCGAGGCAGGGCGCGGCGGGGCTCATGGCCCGGCCTGGCGCTGCCAGGTCCACTGGCGGTTGATGCCGTCTTCGAGGGTCACGGCGGGGGTGAAATCGAGTTCCGCGCGGCTGCGCGTGAGGTCCGCAAAGGTGCGCTCGACATCGCCGGGGCGGGGGGGCATCGGGCGGATCTCGGGGGCACGGCCGACGACGCGGCCGACGGCGGCGATGAGCTCGCGCAGCGTGACCGGGTCGCTGCCACCGAGATTCCAAACACGGTATCCGAAGCGGTCGATGCGGTCGTAGGCGGCGAGAACGCCGGCGACGATGTCGTCGATGTAGGTGTAATCGCGGCTGGAGGCCCCGTCGCCGAACATAGCGATGGGGGCGCCGGCGGCGGCGGCGTGCAGGAAGAGGGAAACGGCCAGGTCGGGGCGCTGACGCGGGCCGTAGACGGTGAAGAAGCGCAGCATGGCCGTGGGCATGGCGGTGAGGTGCCAGTGGGCGTGCCCGAGGAGCTCACAGGCTTTCTTGGTGGCGGCGTAGGGAGAGATCGGAGCCCAGAGATCGGCGTCCTCTCGGAAGGGAACGACGGGGCAGTTGCCGTACACGGAGCTGGAGGAGGCGATCACGGCGCGCGGCAGCGCGGCGCGTGCCGCGAGATTGAGCAGGACCGCGGTCCCGGTGACGTTGACGTCGGCGTAGGCGACGGGGTCGTCGATGCTGGGTCGAACGCCGGCCTTGGCGGCGAGGTGGATGAGGCCGACGGGCCTGTGCTCGGCGAAGAGGCGGGCGAGGGCGGCGGGGTCGCGGATGTCGGCCTCGGCGAAGTCGAAGCGCGTGCGCTGCGCGGCGGCCTCGGTCTCACAGAGGCGGAGATTGGCCTGCTTGCGGGCGCGGTCGTAGAAGGGGTCGAAGTTGTCCAGACCCAGGACGGCATCGCCGCGGCGGAGCAGGGCCTGGACGACGTGGGACCCGATGAACCCGGCCGCCCCGGTGACCAGGATGGGGCGGGGGGATGGGGCGGGCATGCGCGGGGTGTCCTGGATCCGGCGGCAGCCGGGCGCCGGCTCGCGAGCAGGTTATGGCGCCGAGAGCTGTGGCACGGAGCGCGGGGCGGGGCGAGCGCGTCGGGGCGGCGCGGCCCGGGGCCGGGGCTGACAAAAACAAAGCAGGGCGCCATCAAAAGACGGCGCCCCGCTGGAGGAGAGAGAGATCGTGGTAAGTCTGTCCGTTTATCGGCCCGTGCAAAGCGGGCGGCTTGAAAAGGGCTGAATCTCCGATCAGTTCCCTAGTGGACGTTTGGGCCTAGTTTGCGAGGTCAACGTGGCCGGAGCGTGGCGTGGGGCCCGGTTCCCGGACGGGAGTTCTACGCGGCGCTGGAGGTCCGGGTTCCGGGGCTCGGGCGAAATGCCGAGCGTGAGAACGTAGAGTGGCAGCGCCGGGAGGGCTTGTCAAATGGCGCAAAAAACAGCAGGGCGCCGGCGCCACTTCTAGGTCCGAATATGAGAAAGCGGCGGGCGCGCGTAGAGCCGAGAACTATCTAACTCCGTCGCTCGCTCGTGGCTAACTCGTGGCTTGCGCGTTGGTTGCGACGCGGCGCGCGGCAGAGACAAGCTTTTCCACCGTGCGTGCCCGCCAGGCGCGGGCAGGGCCCGTGGCGGGAATAGTGTTGGCCGATGGGCCGGGCGCCGACGGGGCAACGGTTCGGGCGGAGTCGGCGGTTGACGCGGGCCGGGGAGTTCCGCGCGGTCTACGCCGGGCGCGTGCGGGCGGCGCGGGGGCCGCTGACCGTGTTTGGGCTGCGCAACGGCCTGGGATGGTCGCGGCTGGGCCTGAGCGTGGGGCGGGCGGTGGGCGGAGCGGTGGAGCGGAACCGGTGCAAGCGGATGATCCGCGAGGCGTTCCGGCTGGCGGGCGGGCCCGGGAGCGTGGGGGCGCCGCCCGCGGGTGTTGACCTGGTGGTGAAGGTGCGCGCGCACGCTCCGGCGCGGCTGGAGGAGTATCGGGCGTGGCTCGGCGGCGCCGCCGCGGCGGTGGCACGCGAGCTCGAGCGCTCCGGCCCGGGGCGCCGGGGCACGCGCGGCCCCGGGGAGCGGGCCGATGCCGGCGGAGGGCGTCCGTGAGCGGGCGTCCATCCGAAGCCGACCGTCCGGGCGGCGCGCGGAGAGGGTGCTCGCGGCGGGCGAGCCGGGGTGCGAGCGTGCTGGTGCTGGCGGTGCGCGGATATCAGGCGGTGCTGGGGCCGTGGCTCGGCGGGCGGTGCCGGTTCTATCCGAGCTGCAGCGAGTACGCGGTGGACGCGCTGACGGAGCGCGGGGCGGTGGTGGGGGCCTGGCTGACGATTCGGCGTCTGCTGCGGTGTCATCCGCTGGGGGGGAGCGGGATCGACCTGGTCCCGGAGGCGCCGGGGGCGCGAGCGCTCGGGCCAGGGGGCGGGGTGAAGGCGGCGGCGGCGCCGACGGATCGCGCGGGGTCCGGCGCGTGACGGGGCCGCGAGTGCCGGGGCCAGGCGACCGCGGGGGCGTGTGGCGCCTGAGAGAAGGGCGAGAGCTGCGGCTGGGAGGAGCGGCGCCCCCCGCGGTGATGGGGATTCTCAACGTCACGCCCGACAGCTTCTTTGATGGCGGGGCGCACCCGGGAGCCGAGTCGGCGGTGGCGGCGGCGCGCGCGATGGCCGGCGCGGGCGCCTGGGTGATCGACGTCGGGGGAGAATCGACGCGGCCGGGCGCGGCGCGGGTGGCAGAGCACGAGCAGATCGCGCGCGTGGTGCCGGTGATCGCGGCCTTGCGCGCCGGAGAAGTGAGAGGACCGGATGGGTCCCCCGTGCTGGTGACCGTCGATACGACGCGGGCCGCCGTGGCGGAGGCGGCCCTGGCTGCGGGCGCGGACGCGATCAACGACGTGTCGGCGGGGCTGGACGACGCCGGGATGCTGGAGCTGGCGGGGCGGCGCGGGTGCGGGATCGTGCTGATGCACCGGCTGACGGAGCCGGCGCGGGACAGCTACTCGGACCGGTACGCGCGGCCGCCGGAGTACGCCGGGGGGGGCGTCGTGCCGGCGGTGGCGGAGTTTCTCGCGGAGCGGGCGCGGGCGGCGCTCGCGGCCGGCGTCGGCGCGCCGGGCATCGTGCTGGACCCGGGGCTGGGATTCGGGAAGACGGTCGAACAGAATCTGGCGCTGATCCGGCGGACGGGCGAGCTGGCGCGGCTGGGATACCCGGTCTTGAGCGGGCTGAGCCGAAAGAGTTTCACCGGGCGCGCGGGCGGGCTGGGCGCCGGCTCGGCGCCCGGGGAGCGGCTGGGGGCGACGATCGCGCTGACACTGGAGCACGCGCGCGCGGGCGCTGCCATCTTCCGGGTGCATGACGTGGGCCCGGTGGTGCAGGCCCTGGTCGCGGCGCGGAGGGTGTGGGGATGTGCGGAACTGGACCAGGGTCCGGCGTAGGGCTGGTCAGAGGTGGTCGCGCTGCCGATGGGCGGGGGCCGCGCCTGGCGGTACGACTGGGGAGGGGGGCGCCAGGAGCCTTCAGCATGCCCAGCATGGATGAGCCGGTGAACCAGGGCGGGACGAGCGCGCGGGACCAGCGGCAGACCGAGCCGACGGGGGGACGATCCGGCCCGATCCGCCGGCCTGCCAACGAGATCGAGGATCATGGGAACATCGCCCGGGCCGGCAGCGGGGAGCGGCGGGAGAAGGGCGCCGAGCAGCTCGAGTCGACGGCGGGCCCGCGGCCCGGGGCCAAGCACGAGGCGGTGGAGCGCAAGAGTGGGAGGACGCCGGACGTGAACGGCCCGAGGGTCCCCGAGTCGCACTGATCCCGGGGCGGCCATCGGGCACGGCGCCGGCGTGGCCGATGCACCGGAGCGTTCCGACCGGATCTGGGTGCGGGCCGGGTAGGGCGCGGTGCGGACAAGTCGGACCGAGTTCGCATAGAAGCCCGGATCATTGTGCCGGCGCCGTCGGCGGTGGCACGAGCGGAGGGGCCGGGGGGTCGTATGGTCGCGTGATGGGGCTCGGACCGGGTGCCCCGGGCACGGGGTCCGCAGGCGATGCGGCGGTGTGGGCCAAGAATCGCTGGCAGGGCACATGCAAGGAGCTGGTCAATGCTGAAGCGCATAGAGACTCGGGTGGGGCCTCGGGCGGGCGTGCTGATTCGCAACCTGGTGATCTCGGCGGCCGGGGCCGGGCTGGTGGGGTCGACGGTGCTACCGATGGCGGGGTGCGAGGACCTGCCGGGCGATCCCGAGACGCAGGGCGCGGTCGCGGGGGGTGCGGGCGGTGCGGTGATCGGGGCGGCGGTCGCGGAGAACAGCCTGCTGGGCGCGCTGATCGGGGGGGTGCTGGGCGCGGGAGCCGGCTATCTGATCGGGGCCCAGGTGGAGAAGGTGCGCGACAAGGACACCGAGGGAGCCAGCGAGGCGGTGAGGGAGGCGCAGACGAGCCCGGCGACGTCGTTGGAAGCACGTTCGGCGGCGACCGCGGACATCAACTCCGACGGGTTCGTGACCCTCGACGAGGTCGTGGCGATGGAGGAGGCGGGCTTCAACGACCAGGAGATGCTCTCGCGGCTGCGCGCCACCGGGCAGGTCTTCGAGCTGACGGCGGAGCAGGAGCGGTACCTGCGCGACCGCGGCGTGAGCCAGACGGTGATCGTGGGGATGCGCGACATCAACCGCACCGAGCGTGACACGCTGATGCGGTCGGGCTCGGTGAGCGGGAGCCAGCCGGTGAGCGGACCCCGGCGGTAGGAAGAAGTCGCAGACGGCGGATACGAGCAGAAGCGAAGCCCCGGGCGCGAGCCCGGGGCTTTGCATGGGGGGGCGGGGGCATTCGCACTTGGGGGCGAAGGCCCCCACGGGAGGCCCGGTCACACGGGACGAGCAACCGCTCGCTGGCCTCTCTGGCCTGGTCGGATGGTGGGCTTGAGGGGGTCTGCGCGCGGCTCGGGCGCTTGCGGCTCGGGGGAAGGGCGCGGTGCGGTGGCCGGCAGGCCTGCCCACCGGGTCAGCGTTACCGGGACGGCGGGAGCTGGTGAGGTCCGTCCGGTGGGAGGGGGCAGGTGCCGGCGGCGCACGGCTCGGCGGGAGCGCGGCCGAAGAGACGGAAGCGGTTGCGGGCGACGAAGCCGTAGGCCCTGTCGATGAGCCAGCGCAGGGGCCGGCGGGCATAGAGCCAGGCGAGGGGGGCTAGGACGGGGCGGGTGCGCAGGGCGCCGAGGATAGCGGCCGCGCCGGAGTGGACGCGGCCGTCATCGTCGATGAGCTGCATCGCTCGTTCGGCCTGGTCGGGGGTGAGCTGGGGGAAGCGCTCGAGGACGCCCGGGGCGCGGAAGTCGAGCATGGTGACGGAGCCGGGGCGAGCCAGGCGGGCGAGCCGCGGGGCGCCCCGGCGGCAGAGGTTGCAGTGGCCGTCGTAAAGGACGTAGATCATAAGGCACGAAGGCACGAAGTTCAGTGAGATGGTACGAGCGAGGGGCGGGGGCGGCCGCGGTGCGCGGGGCTGTTCCTACGATGCGGCCCGTGGCGCTGCACCTGTACAACACGCTGAGCAAGACGGTGGAGCCGGTGCGACCGATCGACCCGGAGCACGTGACGTTCTACACGTGCGGGCCGACGGTGTATGACGATGCGCACATCGGGAACTTCCGCTCGTTCCTGGCGGCGGACCTGCTGCGGCGGTGGCTCGAGTCGCCGTTGTGCGCGGTGACAGGCGCCGACGGCGTGCCCCGGGCGGCGCCGGCGGGGCGGCGCGTGACGCATGTGATGAACATCACCGACGTCGGGCACATGACCGACGACGCGGAGGGAGGGGAGGGGGGCGAGGACCGCATGGCGGTCGCGGGGAAGCGGATCGCCGAGGCCAAGAAGAACGGGGCCCTTCCCGCGGGCGTGGACGTGGACCCCGGGGACCCGCGGGCGATCGCGGACTTCTACGCGGGCCGGTTCCTCGAGGATGCCAGGCGGCTGGGGCTGAAGGTGGCCCGCGAGGCCGAGGGCGACGCGACGCTGATGCCGCGCCCGACGGCGAAGATCGCGCAGATGATCCGGCTGATCGGGGTGCTGCTGGAGCGCGGGCACGCGTACGCGGCGGGCCCGGCGGGGGGGCGGGTGGTCTACTTCGACGTGCGCTCCTTCCCCGCGTACGGGCGGCTGAGCGGGAACACGCTCGCGGGATTGCGCGAGGGGGCGGGAGGGCGCGTCAGCGAGGAGTCGCAGGGGCAGAAGCGGCACCCGGCGGACTTCCTCCTGTGGAAGGCGGACGCG
>DASPKO010000052.1:0-2335 GCA_035628055.1 Phycisphaerales bacterium | reverse complement strand
GGCCGTCCTCGTCCTGGACGAAGTACTTCTGGTTGATGGCGACGAGCTTCTGCCGGAGCAGGAACCGGTCACGCGCGAATGGGGCGGGGACGCGCCCGGGGGCCGGCCCCGCGTCATCGGCCGCGGGCCGAGGCGCCGGGGCGAGGTCCTCGAGGTCATACCCGGTCCGGGGACCGGGCTTGAGGTCGGCGGGATGTGGCGCGTGGCGTGTCACGGGTGGCTCCGGGGAGATCGGCAGTGTACTTGCCGCCGCCGCGCCCGGGGGCTGCGCAAGCGTTCGAGCGCGGCCGCGGAGGACGCCCGCGTCACGGCAACTAGAATGGCGGCATGAGCAGAACGAGCACGACGGGGCCGAGCGGCGCGGGGGCGGAGAGCTCGGGCGCGAGCAGGGCGGCGGGCGCGGCCCGGGCGGTGGCCGGGGCGGACGGGACGTTCGCGGCGCGGGCCGAGGCCCTGCTGGGCGGGCTGAGGCAGAGCGGGCAGTACAAGGCGCTGCGGGTGCTGGAGTCGGCCATGGGGCCGACGGTGGAGGTGCGCGGGTACGGGCGGTGCCTGTGCTTCTGCTCGAACGACTACCTGGGCCTGGCGGCGCATCCCGAGGTGGTGGAGGCGGGGGAGCGGGGGCTGGAGCGGTACGGGGCGGGGACGGCGGGGGTGCGATTCATCTGCGGGACGCTGGAGGCGCACGAGGAGCTCGAGGCGCGGCTGGCGGAGCTCATGGGAACCGAGGCGGCGTACACGTTCGTCTCGTGCTGGAACGCCAACGAGGCGCTCTTCCCGACGCTGTGCGAGCCGGGGGACGTGATCATCTCCGATGAGCTGAATCACGCCTCGATCATCGACTCGATCCGCCTGGCGACGGCGCTCAAGAAGGGCGTCGGCAAGGCGGTGTACCGGCACGCCGACGCGGGGGACCTGCGCCGGAAGCTCGAGGAGGCGCGCTCCGGGGCGCTCGGGGGTGGCGGCGCGGATGGCGCGAGTGGGAACGGCGCCGGGAGGAGCGGCGCTGGGGGCGTGAACCGTGGGGTGGTGTGGGTGGTCACCGACGGGGTCTTCTCGATGGAGGGGGACATCGCCGACCTGCCGGCCCTGCGGCGGGTGTGCGACGAGTTCGGGGCGGTGCTGGTGGTCGACGACTCGCACGGGCACGGCGTGATGGGGCGGACGGGGCGGGGCACGCACGAGCACTGGGGAATGGTGGGCGACGGCGACGGGGGCAGCTCGGTGGGGCCAGGGCGGGTCGACCTGTTCACGGGGACGCTGGGCAAGGCGCTGGGGGGCGGGGCGGGCGGCTTCGTGGCCGGACCTCGCGACGCGATCGACCTGCTGGTGCAGCGCGGGCGGCCCACGCTCTTCTCTAACGCGCTGCCGGCGACGGTGGCCTGCTCGGCGGCGCGCGCGGTCGAGGTGCTGCGGCGCGAGCCGGAGCGCGTGGAGCGGCTGCGGGCCAACGCGGCGTTGGCGCGGCAGAAGATCCGGGGGCTGGGGCTGGAGGTGATCGAGTCGCCGACCGCGATCTGCCCGATCATCGTGCACGACACGGCCCGGGCGATCGCGATGAGCCAGCGGCTGCTGGAGCTGGGGGTGCTGGTGATCGGGTTCGGCTACCCGGTGGTGCCCGAGGGGCACGCGCGGCTACGGGTGCAGGTGTCGGCGGCGCACACGCACGAGCACATCGAGGGCCTGGTGGCGGCGCTGGCGAAGCTGTAGGGGAAGGGACGGAGGCAGGGAGGTACGAAGGCACAGAGGGGGCGGGCGGGACGCCCCGCCCCGGCAGAGAAGGAAGACACCGCTCGCTTGGCGCTCACGGCTCGTCCGGGCGCCGCTCGTGCGGGCGACTCGCGCGGGCGGCTCGTGCGGGCGGCTCGTGTATGTCAGCGTGGCCGGCGGGCGGGAGGCTGGGCACCGGAAGAGGAGGCCGCTCGCTGGCGCTCACGGCTCGCGCGGGGGTCGCGTCGGGGGCCGGGGTGGTGGCGGCGTCGGGGGCGGGGGCCGTGGGGTCGGGGAGCTCGTCGGGGGGGCGGACCTCGAGCTTGACCTTCAGGACGCGCTGGGGCGAAGCCTCGAGCACGGTGACGATGGCGTTCTCGTGGCGGAAGGACTCGCCCTTGGCGGCGATGCGGCCCAGGGTGGCGTTGATGAACCCGCCGACGGTGTCGTACTCGTCGGACTCGGGGATCTTCCAGCCCAGGGGCCCGAGCTGGTCGTTGACGTCGTCGATGTAGGCGCGGGCGTCGACCTCGGCGGCGCGCTGGTCGGGCTTGAGCTCGACCTCCTTGGTGGGGTGCTCCTCGGGCTCGTACTCGTCGCGGATCTCGCCGACGATCTCCTCGAC
>DASPKO010000051.1:0-4381 GCA_035628055.1 Phycisphaerales bacterium | reverse complement strand
CCAGGTGCTGCTGGCGGAGGTCACGCTGGACAGCTCGAGCCAGTGGGGGCTGGACCTGCGCGTAGGCCCCTTCGGGGGCGAGGACTACCGCACCGCCTTCCTGGGGGCCGGCGGGGGAATCACCGCGGCCCTGGGCGTGCCGAACTTCGCGGTCTCCTCGACGGACTTCGAGCTGCTGGTGCGGGCCCTGGAGGCGCAGGGGCGGCTGGAGGTGCTCTCTCGCCCGCAGATCCTGGTCAAGAACAACGAGGAGGCGCGCATTCAGGTGGGTGAGAACATCGCGATCGTGGAGGGGGTGGAGCGCCTGCGCGACGGGAACACCCGCTCGGACGTGACGCGCAAGGACGTGGGGATCATCCTCAACGTGATCCCGACCATCAACGCCGACGGGTACGTCTCGATGGACATCATGCCCGAGATCTCCTCGGTCTCGGCCCGCACCACGCAGATCAGCGAGGACTTCCAGGCCCCGATCATCGACACCCGCGAGGTCGAGACCAACGTTACGGTGCGGGACGGCGAGACCGTGGTGATCGGCGGGTTGATCCAGACCCGCGACGACGAGCGCAACACGCGCGTGCCCGTGCTCAGCTCGATCCCCCTCCTGGGCGAGGCCTTCAAGAGCAAGCGCTACAGCCACGTGAAGACCGAGCTGCTGGTCATCCTCACGCCCCGGGTCGTCCGCTCGGGGAGCGACCACGGGCGCGAGATGCTCCGGCGCATCACCCGCGAGGAGATCGAGCGGCTCTCGGGAGCCGAGGTGATCGACGCGATCATGCCGGACCGGCCGGCGCCCGGGCCCGGGGAGGAGGGCGAGCCGGCCCTCCCGCCCGACGGCGAGAATGGGATGCCCCCGATCCCGTACCGCCCGCGCGACCCGGAGCCGGAGGCGGAACCCGCCGCCCTTCCCCGCGACCCGGCGCCGGCGCCGCCCGAGCCGGAGGCGGTGCGGTGAGCGCCGGGCGCTGGGCGCGCGGTTCCGTCGTGCCCGTGCTGCTACTCGCGAGCGCCGGCTGCGTCGCCGACGGCCCCCCCCGGACGGCGCCGCCGCGGCCGCCGACGGCCCAGCCCGCCGGCCTGACCCCCGACACGCTGGTGCTGAGCGTGAGCCAGTTCCCGGAGGACACGGACCGCAACGGCTACTTCGACACCGCCCCGGTGACGGTGTACCTGTTCGACGAGCCGTACCAGGCCCCGATCGCGGCGGCGGGCGCGTTCACGTTCACCTTCGTGACGCACGCGGGAGCGCCCGTGGCCACGTGGACGTTCGACGCGCAGAAGACCGCCGAGGCCCGCCGGCAGTTCATGCCCGGGCCGGGGTACGTCTTCCGGCTCAGCCTGCTCGAGCAGGGGACCGACCAGCTCCCGCCCACGCAGGTGCTGCTCCGCGCGTCCTTCCGGCCGGCCGGCGACGGTCCGGTGGCGCAGACGCGGGCGGCGACGACGGTCCATCTGGGCCGGGCGCGATAACCCCGGCGGATCCCGAGAGTCCGGAGGTCCGAGAACACTCCACCGATGCGCAGACCCCGCGCGACCAGAGCCCGGCGGGACGCCCGCGCCGGCATAAGCCGCGCCGCCGCCGCGGATTGCCCTCCGCCTGCTCAGGAGCGGGCCCGGGAGTGTCGATGAGCAAGCGGGCCCCGGGCCCGGTCGCGGTGTGCGGCCGGGGGGGACCGGCGGGCGCGAGCCCGACCGTAGAGGGAGGACGCGTCCCTCGGCATGGTGCCGAGCACGGCACGCAAGCACCGAACCGCAAGGAGATCTCCGCATGCGCTCGACCGTCCGCAAGGGCTTCACTCTGGTGGAAATCCTGATCGTCGTCGTGATCCTGGGGATCCTGGCGGCCATCGTGGTTCCGCAGTTCACCAACGCGAGCACCGACGCGCAGATCGGGAACGTGCGGACGCAGCTCCAGACCATCCGCAGCCAGATCGAGCTGTACCGCGTCCGCAACAACGGGTCGCTCCCGCCGCTGCTGGTCGCGGGCGGCGCCGAGGACGCGGCCTGGGACGACCTGGTCGGCTCGGACTACATGCGGGCCTTCCCGATCAACCCGCGCGTGGGCAACGGCAACGTGGCCCTCAGCGCCGACTCTCCCCCGGTGCCCGCCGCGGGCGACGCCGACGGCTGGCTCTTCAATGCCACCACGGGCGAGATCGCCGCGGGCCGCTTCGACGAGGCCGCCGGCACCTGGCTCGACTAATCCTTCGCGGGGCGCCGCCCCGCGGGCCGAGCACACCTGCTCCTGATCGGGCGGTCCCTGACGGGGCCACCCGATCGTTGAACCCCGGACAAACCATCATGACCGCCCGACACGCGCGCGCGTTCACGCTGGTGGAAATCCTGATCGTCGTGGTCATCCTCGGGATCCTGGCCGCGATCGTGACCGTGCAGTTCACCCGCGCCACCGCCGAGGCGGCCGAGAACGTCGCCAAGAACGAGCTGACCAAGCTGCGCCGGCACATCGGCATGTTCCAGGCGCGGAATCAGGGTCGGCTGCCCGCCGTGGCGGAGGGGGACGGGACCTGGGGAGAGATCGTGGTCACGACGGGGGAATATCTGATGGCCCCCCCGGTGAACCCGTGGGTGGGGGGCGCCAATGCGCGGGTGATCGTCTTCGGCGCGGCGGCCGACGCCGGATACCAGCAAGACTATGGATGGATCTTCGATCCGGCGACGGGCTTCGTGTGGGCGGGCGGCTTCGACGCCGCGGACCAGCCATTCCCACGCGATTGAGGCCCGGCGCCACTTCCCCGGAGCGACCATGAGCGAGCTTGACCGCGACCGCCCTCCCCACCACGGCCTGCTCGCCGCGATCGCGGTGCTGCTGGGGCTGAACCTCCTGGCCACGGTATCGGGCACGCGGCTTGGCGTGGCCGCCGCGCACGCCCAGCCGGTGCGCCAGGACCGTCCCGGCACCGACAATGTCGACCAGCCGGGCGACATCCCCTTCAACGCCACGGCCCAGCGCAAGACGATGATCGCGCACCTGGACCAGATGAACGCCCGGCTGGCGCGGATCGAGGGGCAACTGGAGCGCGGCGTCAACGTGCGCGTGACCGAGATGCCCGAGATCAAGTTCCCCGAGCGCCGCGACTGACGCGGGGGGGTGGCCGTCCCCCGAGGAGTTCCCGTGCGCCGCGCCTTCACACTCCTGGAAATGCTCATCGTGATCACCGTCCTGGGCATCGCCGGGGCCCTGGTGATCCCGTCGATGGGCCAGACGGGGGTGCTGCGTGTCCAGGCGGCGGTGCGGACGATCGTGGCGGACATCAGCGTGGCGCAGTCGGACGCGGTGGGCTTCCAGGAGAAGCGCTGCGTGCTCTTCGACGTGGAGAGCTCGAGTTACCGGCTGGTCGCGGTGCCGGGCGACGTGATCGACGCGGCGCTGAACACGCTCTACGACCCCACCAGCCGGACCGGGCTGTACGAGGTGAGCTTCGCCGAGGCCATGTTCGGCGACGCCCGGATCACCTCGGCCGACTTCGACGGGGACAGCGCCCTGGTCTTCGACGCCCTGGGCGGGCCCGTGGAGAGCCTCGCGGGCAACACGCCGAGCCAGCAGCCCGGGAGGGTAACGGTCGAGGGCTCCGGCCAGAGTTTCACGATCACCGTTGAGCCGTTCACGGGCCGCGTCACGGTCACGCGCAACCAGTAGGCACCCATGCAGCGCCCCGCCGAGCCCCAGAACGACGCGACCGCCCGCCGCTCCGCGAGGCTGGGGCGCCTGGCGTGGCGCGGGCACGGCCCGAGCCTGGGCGTGCTGGTGGTGGCGCTGGGGCTCCTGCTGTGGGCCAAGCTCGTGCTGGTGACCGGACACCCGCGCACCGCCATCGCGCGTCCGGATTCCGCGAGCGAGACGGCGCCGGAGCGATAACCCATCATGCCGAGCGCGGCCTGCGACCCCGGTCGCGCCGGTCGCTCGGGATGCGCCGGTTTCTCGGACCGCGCCGGTGGCGCGGGGCCGGCACGGTGCCCCGGCCCGGAACCTTCCCAGAGGCCGCCAACTTCCCAAGTTCCCCAAAGTGCCCGGTCGCAAGTGACGACAAATCACGAACCGACCAGCGTTTGCGCGCCCCGTGGCGGCGGGAGAGACCCGCACAGGCCGTAGGGAGGGGAGGCGGCTGGTCCCCGGAGCCTCGATGATGACCAGGATCAATCCCCGCAGCGCTCGCGACCTGGCCCGGGTGGCGGGCAAGGCCGTCCCTGCCCTCGCCGCGCTCTCGCTGCTCGGGGCCGTGGGCAGCGCCTCCGGCCAAGAGTCGGGGACGCCGATCGCCTCGCCGGCCCAGCCGCCCGCGCCCGCGGCGCAGGCGCCGCGCAGGGGCAACGGGCAGCCCCCGAGCGTGCAGGTGAGCGAGCACGAGACCGTCACGCTGAA
>DASPKO010000050.1:0-20140 GCA_035628055.1 Phycisphaerales bacterium | reverse complement strand
AGCTGGCCGAGCGGGTCTGCCGGCACCTGGAGCTGCCGCTGGGGCACGCGCGCACGGAAGTGTTCCCCGACGGCGAGCTGCTGGTGCGCCTCGAGGAGGACGTGCGCGGGCGCCACTGCTTCGTGGTGATCTCGACGTGCGCTCCGGTCAACGACAACGTGATGGAGCTCCTGATCTTCCTCGACTCGCTCCGCCGGGCCAGCGCCAAGCGGGTGACGGTGGTGATGCCCTACTACGGGTACGGCCGCCAGGACCGCAAGGACGCCGGGCGCGTGCCCATCACCGCGAAGCTGGTGGCGAACCTCATCACGGCCTCGCGGGCCGACCGGGTCCTGGCCCTGGACCTGCACGCCGCGCAGATCCAGGGGTTCTTCGACATCCCGGTGGACCATCTCTCGGCGACGCCGGTGTTCGTCGAGTATTTCGAGCGCCACCGGGCCGACCTGGGCGACCTCTGCCTGGTGAGCCCGGACGTGGGAAACGTGAAGGTGGCCGAGGCGTA
Source organism: Phycisphaerales bacterium (assembly GCA_035628055.1). Lineage (GTDB taxonomy): Bacteria > Planctomycetota > Phycisphaerae > Phycisphaerales > UBA1924 > DASPKO01. The sequence goes on along the minus strand of DASPKO010000050.1, from coordinate 19,638 downwards.
CGCCAACCTGCTGGGGGGCGACCTGGCGATCATCAACAAGCGGCGGATCAGCGGGTCGCAGGTGACCACCGGGAACGTGATCGGCTCGGTCAAGGGCAAGACCGTGCTGATGGTGGACGACATGATCACCACCGCGGGCACCGTCTGCGAGGCCGCCCGCGTGGTGATGGACCACGGGGCCCGCGACGTGATCGCCGCGGCCACGCACCCCGTGCTGGTGGGCCTGGCGATGCAGCGGCTCCTGGAGAGCCCGATCAGCCGGGTGGTGGTGACCAACACGATCCCGCTGGGGGAGCGCGTCGCCCCGCTGCGGGGCAAGCTGGTGGAGCTGTGCGTGAGCAAGCTGCTCGCCGAGGCGATCCACCGGATCCATCACAATCAGTCGGTGAGCGCCCTGTTCCAGCGGACGGCCGGGGCCAAGAGGTAACAGACCCGCGGCGCCGCGCCGCGGACGACAGCACGCACGCAGGACCTTTGCAGCGCCCCGACGCCGGGGCGGAGGAAGCCAAGATGCAGGGAAACACGCCAGTTCTTTCCGTGTCGGCGCGCGAGCGCGTGGGGACCCGGTACGCCCGCCGGGCCCGGGCCCAGGGGCTGCTCCCCGCGGTGGTCTACGGGCACGGGGCCGAGCCCGTGCCGATCAACGTGCCCGCCAAGGAGACGCTCACCCGCATCCACCGCGGCGAGAAGGTCTTCCAGATGAGTCTCCCGGGCGAGGCGGCGGGGCTGGTGCTCCTCAAGGAGCTGCAGTTCGACCACCTGGGCACCAACATCGTGCACGCCGACTTTGCGCGCGTCGACCTCAACGAGCGCGTCCACACCCGCGTCCACGTGACCCTTACCGGCGAGGCCCCGGGCCTCAAAACCGCCGGCGCCATTCTCATGCACCCGACCAGCGAGCTGGACATCGAGTGCCTGGTGACCGAGCTGCCCGAGCACGTCGAGGTGAGCGTCGCGGGCCTCGAGGTGGGCCAGGTGATCGCCGCGGGCGACGTCACCCTCCCGGGCGCCGGGATGCGCCTCCTCACCGACCCGCACGCCATCGTCGCCCAGATCGTGATCCAGAAGGAGGTCCTCCCCGCCGAGGCCACCGCCGTCGCCGCCGACGCGGCCCAGCCCGAGGTCATCACCGCCAAGAAGGAAGAGGGCGCGGCCGCCGGGGCTCCCGCGGCGGGCGACAAGGACAAGAAGGGTGGGGGCAAGGACAAGGACGACAAGAAGAAGTAATCGCGGCGCCCCGCGCAGGGGCGGCCTGCCTACGGCTGGACGGCGGCATGAAACTGATCGTCGGACTGGGAAACCCGGGCCAGGAATACCAGGACACGCGCCACAACGCGGGGTTCATGGCTGTCGACCGCCTGGCCGCGCGGCACGCCCCGGATGCCACCGACCGTTCGAAGTTCAACGCCGCCTATCGCGAGGCGGAGATCGGCGGGGAGAAGTGCCTGCTCCTCAAGCCGCTCACATATATGAACCGCTCGGGCTCGGCGGTGGCGCAGCTCATGGCCTTCTACAAGCTCGGGCCCTGGGCCCTGCTGGTGCTCGTCGACGACACCGCCCTGCCCCTGGGCTCCATCCGCGTGCGCGCCGACGGGAGCGCGGGGGGGCACAACGGGCTGGCCGACATCGAGCGGGCGCTGGGGACCGCGGCCTACGCGCGCGTGCGCCTCGGCATCGACCCCCCGCCCCCGCCCGTTGCCCAGCACGACTGGGTGCTGGGCCGCTTCACGGCGGAGCAGAAGCAGGCGCTGGCGCCGGCCCTCGAGGCCGCGGCCGACGCCGCCGAGGTCTGGGCCCGCCTCGGCGTCACCGCGGCGATGAACCGGTTCAACGCCAGGCCCAAGCCCCCCCGGAGCGAGCCGGGGGCGGCCGGGGCGGCCTAGAGCGGGGCGGAACACGTCCACCCCACGAGAGCGCAGACGGACACACGGACACGAAGAAAGGGAGTTTCATGGCGGAGATTCGCACGAACACGTACGAGGCCATGTTCCTGCTCGGGCAGGCGCAGGCCGCCGACCTGGGCGGCGCGGTGGCGCACATCCGCGAGGTGCTGGGCAAGGCGGGCGCCACCATCGTCGCGATGCGCAAGTGGGACGAGCGCCGGCTGGCCTTCGAGATCCAGAAGCAGAAGCGCGGCGTGTACATCCTGGTGTACTTCACCTGCAACGCGCGGAACCTCGCGCAGATCGAGCGCTCCTTCAATCTCTCCGAGCGCGTCCTGCGTCACCTGATCATCCGCGCCGACCACCTCACCCCGGAGGAGATCCAGGCCGCCGACTCGCAGAAGGAGCTCGAAGTCGAGGCCCGGCTGCGGGCCGAGCGGGCCGTGGGTCGTCCGGAAGACGGCACCGCGCCGGCCGGCCCACCCATGGGCGCCGCCTCGGGCGCGGGCGCGGCGACGGCCCCGCACACGAGCGACCTCCCCGCCTGACGCGGCCTCGGCCGGATCCGCGTCGGCCGCTTCGCCCAGCCAGGAGAACGATGCGGCAGGGCCGGCGCGGCCGCAGGGGGTGACCCGCCCCCGCCTTTCTGTTAGGATAATGTTCACAGGAGCGGCGCCACCGGCGCATCTCCCCACGGAGAAGACCAATGGCCGGCAGCTACAACAAGGTGATCCTGCTGGGAAACCTCACCCGCGACCTGGAGCTGCGTTACACGCCGAACAACACGGCGGTGGCCAACTTCGGGCTGGCGGTCAACCGCACCTGGCGTTCCCCGGACGGTCAGCAGCAGGAGGAGACGACCTTCGTGGACTGCGAGGCCTGGGGCAAGCAGGCCGAGATCATGGGGCAATACCTCGGCAAGGGCCGCAAGGTCTTCCTCGAGGGCCGGCTCAAGCTCGACCAGTGGAAGGACAAGACCGACGGGTCCAACCGCTCGAAGCTCAAGGTCGTCGTCGAGGAGTTCCGCTTCGTCGATTCCAAGCCCGGGGGAGGGAGCGGTTCGGGTGCTGATGGCGGCGAGGGCGGCGCCGCCCAGGGCCGGCCCTCCGGATCGCGCGGTCAGGGCCCGGGCCAGAGCGGGGGCGGGGGCGGGGGCGGAAACGGCAACATGCGGGGCGGCGGGCAGCCCGCCGGTCAGCCGGCCTACGAGCAGATCCAGGAGGACGACATTCCATTCTGAGGGCGGCGCCCGCGCCGCGGCACCGGCGCGCTCCGACAAACTCGCAGCGCCCGAACGCCGGGCTCGCGGGCACGTCCGCATCGTGACAGCTTGCCTCAATCCGTTGGGGCCGCGGCGTCGCGGCTCCTGAACTTTCCTCTGACGAAAGGACAGCGAGACCATCATGGCCAAGAACGTGGAACTGCTCCTGACGGAGAACGTGGACAACCTCGGCATCGTCGGCGACGTGGTGAAGGTGCGCACGGGATACGCCCGCAACTACCTGCTCCCGCGCAGCCTGGCGACCGAGCCGAGCGACGAGCTGATCGGGCAGCTCGCCGCCAAGCGGGCCGAGGCGCAGCGGCTGATCGCCGAGCAGCGCCGCAGCCGCGAGCAGATGATCCAGAAGATGGACGGGATGGAGCTGGTGACCGTCCATTCCTGCAACGATTTGGGCATCCTCTACGCGGCGGTGACCCAGAACGAGATCGCCGAGGCCCTCGGGGCCAAGGGGATGGGGGTGCGTCCGCGCGACGTCCGGCTGGGCCAGACGATCAAGCGGGTGGGGACGTACGACGTCCTGATCAAGCCCGAGAGCGACCTGGAGGCGCACATCAAGCTCGTGGTGCAGCCGGATCGGGAGCTGGACCTCGACGACGACCGCGGCCGTGAGGCCGAGGCCGCCGCCCCCGAAGCGGCACCGGCCGGGGCCGCGAGCGCCGACACGGCGGCCGCCGGGGCGCCGGGCGCGCCGGCGCCTTCGGCGGGCGACGAGAAGGCCCACCGCGAGGCCCGCGAGCAGGGCGGAAAGGCCGGTCAGCCGGCCCGTGCCGGCGGGGCGTCGTCGGCCAGTGGCGGCAAGGCCGCCAAGCCCAAGCCGTCGAAGTAAGTTCGGCACGCCGACACGCAACTCTCCTCAGCAGCGGGATCGCGACGCGCGATCCCGCTTTTCGTTGCGCCTGCGGCGTTCACCGCGTCCCAGACCCGAGCTAACGCCCCGAGTTCTCGCGAACGATCCGGTCGGCGAGCCGGTCGCACAGGTCCTTGAGGGGAACACCCGCCAGGTCGCCCTTGGCCTCGGCGGGCGCCGCGGCGGCGATGTCGCGCTCCACGCGCTGCACCGCCGTGACCACCGTCGAGTGGTTGGGGCGCCCCATGCCCCGCGCGATCTCGGGGAAGCTCAGGGTCGTCAGTCGCCGGCACAGGAAGGCCGTGACCGAGCGCGCCAGCACCACGCGGGGGTGCCGACCGCGTCCCATGAGCTCGTCGAGCTCGACATTGAGGTCTCGGCAGACCACCCCGGTGACGTGCTCGACGCGGAGCGGGCGGACCGGGCGCGCGCTGGCGGAGCGCGCCGGCGCCGCCCCCTCGCCCAGGGCGCGGGCGACCACCGCCCACCCGATCGCGCCCTCCCCGCCCGCGCTCAGCTCCGGCAGCAGCCGCCACACCGCCTCCACCTTGGTGACCAGGCCTTCCAGCTCGCGCACCGAGCAGGCCCCGTCGAGGGCGGTGCGTGACGTCCCCCCCGCCCCCCCGCGCTCCGCGATCGCGGCCACCGCGGCGGCGTCGAGCCTCACCCCGCGCCGCGCCGCCAGCGCGGCCACGAGCCGCTCCCGCATCTCCCGGTCGGGGCTCTCCAGTCGCGCCACCATCCCCGCCATGAAGCGCGAGACCAGCGCCTGGCTGAACTTGCGGATGTGCCGGGGGTGCTCGTCGCTGGCGAGCACCACGCGGGCCCCGCCCAGATCGATGGCGTCGAAGGTGTGCAGCAGCTCCGCCTGGGTGGCCTCCTTGCTGGCGAGGAAGTGCACGTCGTCCAGGCAGAGCAGGTCGACGTTCCGGTACGAGGCGCGGAAGCTGTCGGTCCTCCCCGCGCGCACCGCGGCGATGAAGTCGTTGGTGAAGGCCTCGCCGGTGACGTACCGCAGCCGCGCCGACGGATGCGCCTCGCGGAAACGCGTCGCGACGCCCTGCAGGAGGTGGGTCTTGCCCACGCCGCAGGGCCCATGGATGAACAGCGGGCTGGCCCCGTGCGGGGCCCCCTCGGTCAGGCGCACCGCCGCCTCGAAGGCCAGGCGATTGCTCGGCCCCACGATGAAGTCCTCGAGGCGATAGACCATTCCCGCCCGCGGGCGGCGCGCCGGCGGCGTCGGCGCGGCAGGCTGGGGCGCGGGGGACGCGGGGGCCCCGATCCGCGGAGGCGTGGCGGCGTCCTCGACCACCAGCCGCACGCGGAGCTCGGGTCGCCCCGTCTCCGCGCGGGCGATCTCGCGGAGCAGGTCCGCGAAGCGCTTGGCGAGCAGGTCCGCCATGAACTGCGTCGCGACAACCACCTCGAGCAGGTCCCCGTGCAGCCGGAGCCCGGCCTGGTGATCGAAGTACTTCGAATAGCGCTCGGCCCCGAGCTCGCGGGCCAGGCGCCGTCGGATGGGCTCGAGCGCCGCGGACGAGGCCCGGGCCCGCGGCGCCGGGACGAGGCGCGCCGCGGCCCCCGGGGGCGGGGCATCGAGCGTGGCGACCCCGCCGGGCTCGGGCCCGCCGGCCTCCTCGGCAGCGCACGCGAAGCGATCCGGCACCGATGCCATCACGAGTCCCGAGTGATCCGTCTCCACAGATGCACCTCGTTGGTCCGCGCCATGGGACCCGGCGCGCGCATCCAGCGCGCGGCCGACCTCCCGCGAACTTCGCGTTCGCCCACCTCGAGCCAGCCCAGTCCGTTGACATCCGGAATCCGGCGCCGCGGTTCGCCGGGCGCGGGCGCGGAGATCGCGCCGGGGCCGGTGCCCCGAGAGCCAATCGGCCGCTGACCAGACCCGCTCTCCCGACCGGCCGCGCGAATGCGGCCGTGCGTGCCGAGTTCCACCCGGTCGAATCCGTGACCGGGGGGCGAGAATACAGCGGCCCTCCTAGTGGCTCAATAGCTAGAAGTGGTCCCCCGTCCTGTCGCGGCCGAAGAGCCTGTAATCCTCGCGTGATCGCGCGCCGGAAATAGTTTCTCCACGCCCATCCCCCCGCTGTGCAGAACCTGCAGATTGTTCACTGATCCCTTGACCGTCGGCGCGCAAGGGCGTGAGGGCGGGCGGGTTGCGAGCGCGCCCGGCGCGCCCGCTGGCGTGAACCGCTGCCACGCCTGTCGGTTGCGCCCCGCCGGTGCGACGAAGGCCCGGCTCGCGTCCGGTCCGACGCTCGCCCACGCATCATCAGAGCCGGGTCCGGTCGCCGAGCGCCGGCCCCGCGCTGTGGGCGACCTCGCGGAGCTTCTCCTGGAGCAGGGTGGGGCGGGGCGACGACCCGAGCTCGATGAGATGGGCGATGCCCGCCGCGTCGGGGTCGTGCCCCAGGAGCATCACCCACTCGGCCAGGTGGGTCTCGATCGCCTGGCGGATGTCCCGCCCGTTCGCCTGGTCCGTGAGCCAGAGCGTGGGCTTGAGCTCGTCGACCCGCCCGCGCTCCGAGACGTGGAACCCCAAGGCGGTCAGCACCGAGCGTGCGAAGCTCTGAAGCCGCTCGTCGCCCAGGCTCAGGAGCGCGGTGCGCTGATGCGAGGCCTGCTCGGCGGGCTCGACCGCCGCGGGCAGGACCAGGACGACCCGCGTCCCGCGCTCCGGCGCGGTCTCGATCTCCACGCGCCCCCCCGCCTTCTCGACGATCCCGTGAACCAGGCTCAGCCCCAGCCCGGTCGAGAGCCCGCGCGTCTTGGTCGTGAAGAAGGGCTCGAGGCAGTGACGCTGCACCTCGGGTGACATTCCCGGCCCGTCGTCGGCCACGATCACCCGCACCGCCGCCCCGTCCCCCAGCTCGCCGGACTCGCCCGACACGCGCACCCGGCCCGCGGGCCGGCCCCGCAGCACGTCCGCGGCGTTCTGCACCAGGTTGAAGACCGCCTGCGTCAGCGCCGCCCGCCCGATCCGCACCGGCGGGATCCGCGCCGGGAAGGCGTTCTCGAGGACGACGTGCGGCGGCAGGGCGCTGCGCATGAACCGCTCCGTGTGCGACCACCACTCCGCCAGGTGGCTCCGCTGCTCCGCCTCGGAGTGATCGGGGTCGAGCGCGAAGAGCCGCAGACCCCGGCAGAGCCTCTCGATGTAGTCCGTGCACTCGCGGATCGTGCGGGTCTGCTCCCGCACCTCGGGGGCCGGCGCGGTGGCGAGCTGGTCGAGGGCGATGCGGATGGGAAGGAGCAGGTTGGCCATGTCGTGCCCGATGCCGGCGACGAGCGTGCCCAGCGCCGCCATCCGCTCCGAGAGCCGCAGGCGCTGGTGCGAGAGCTCGAGCTCGCGGGTGCGCTCCGCGACCTGGGTCTCGAGGTGATCGCGGTAGCGGGCCAGCTCCTCCTCGGCGCGCTTGCGGTCGTGGATGTCGGTGAGCGTGCCCACCCACCGGGTCAGCCGCCCGTCCGGGGCGCGCAGGGAGGCGGCGCGCCCGAGGAACCAGCGGTAGGCCCCGTCGTGCCGGCGCACCCGGGCCTCGAACTCGAACGCCTCCCCGCCCCGCTCCCGTGCCCCCTCCCACCGCTCGTTCAGCCCCGGCACGTCCTCGGGGTCGAAGACCGACTCGAGGCCGGCCTCGGCGAGCTCGGCCCCTGTCAGCCCGGTGTACCGCGCCCAGGAAGGGTTCTGATAGACCGGGCGAAGCGTCTCGTCGCACATCCACAGGAAGTCGGGCACCGCCTCGCCCAGCGTGTGGAACATCTCGACGCGCTCGCGGAGGGCCGCCTGGGCCCGCACCTTGTCCGTCACGTCCAGGATCGCGGTGTGGAACCTCTCCCCCGCGCCGGGGCCGTGCCCGGACCGCACCGTCACCAGCCGGGCGAGCACCGCCTCGTCCCCGCTTCCCAGCGCCACGTCATCGGCCACGCCAACCTGCCCCCCCGCCGCCTCGCGCATGTGCCGAAAGTACGCCCCGCGGTCCTCCTCGCGCACCAGGTCCGCGAAAGGTGTGCCCGCCAGGACGCGCCCGGAACCGAGCAACTGGCTGGCGGCGGCGTTCACCGCGCGGATGATCCCGTGCCGGTCCGTCGTCACGTACCCCACCGGCGCGAAGTTGAACAGGTCGCGGTACTGGTCGCGCGCCTCCTCGAGCTGACGCTGCGTCTCGATGAGCTGGTCCCGCTCGGCCAAGGCCAGCTCGCGCTCCGCATCCCGCCGGACATCCAGGATCGCCAGGCCCCCGAGCTGCTCGACCGCCGCCCGCAGCCGGGCCACCTCGGCGACCAGCTCAGCCCGGCTCATCCCCGATCCCGGCTTGCCTGGGAGCATGCGTAGGTCCGTTCCCCAGCCACTGGCGGCCCTCACAGTGTCTCCGTGCCGGACGCCAGGGCCATCAGGATGGAGGACGCATCGTCACTTCCCAGGCGGCGCACGGAGACCGTGACCGAGCGCGGGGTGCCTCCCCCGCCCGGATTCGGCAGCGCAACCGAGACCGGCTCGGGCCCGGCCCGTTCCAGGGCGTCGAGGAGCTCGCGACTCCCCCACAACGGGCCGAGCTCCGCCGCGCGCCGTCCCGGCAGCTCCGCGGGGTCAACCCCCAGCAGCTCGCCCAGCGCCCGGTTGGCCAGGCGCACGCGCCCGGACGGGTCGAGCAGCGCCAGGGGCATCGGCAGGAGCTCGAGCAGGGTCGCCGCCAGCTCGCGCGCCCCCCTGATCTCGCGCTCGCGCTGCTTCGCGGCGCTGATGTCGACCAGCGAGAGCACGGCCCCGTCGATGCGGTTCTCGGCGCTCTTGTACGGGCGCACGCGGAGCGCGTACCACCCGCCCCGATGATCGCGTGCCTCCCGCTCCACCGTCGTCACCTCATCGATGACCCGCGTGATGAGCTGCTCGAGGTTCGGGCAGTCGATCTCCGGCTTGATGTGCCCGATCCGCCGGCCCACGTCGGCGGCGATGAGGTTGAGCACGCGCTCCGCCATGGGCGTGAAGCGGCGGATGCGGAGCTGCTGGTCCACGATCACGATCGCCATCTGCAGGCCGCCCAGCAGGTTCACCAGGTCGCTGTTCACGCGGCTGAGCTCCTCGTTGCGCGCGTGCAGCTCCTCATTGACGGTCTGGATCTCCTCGTTGGTCGATTGCAGCTCCTCCCGCGCGGTGTCCAGCTCCTCGTTGGTCGACTGCAGCTCCTCGTTGCTCGAGAGGATCTCCTCGTTGGCCGACTGCAGCTCCTCGTTGGCGGCCTCGAGGTCCTGGATGATCGAGTGCAGGTACTCGCGATTGCTCTCGAGCTCGAGGCGGAGCTGGTGCGCCTCCGCCTCGGGGTGCGCGGCGTCCCCTCCCGGCGCGGACGGCGATCCCCCCCGCGCCCGCGCCGAGCCCGGGTGCCCCGGCTCCCCCGGCTCCCCCGCCGCGTGGGTCCCCGCCGGGCCCCCCTGGAAGACGATCAGCAGGTGCCCGTCGACGCCGCTGAGCGGGACGGCCTCGACGGCCACCTCGAGGGTCCTGCCATCGTGGCGCAGGTTGAGGGCCTCCTTGCGCGCCGGCTTGCCCGTCCGGCGCGCCTCGTCCACCGCGCTCCGCAGCCCGTGCAGGAGCCCCTCGCGGGCCATCTTCAGCAGGTGGAGGCTCGCGCCCCCGGTGGGCAACTCGAGGAACGTGCCGGTGCGCCCCCGGCTCTGGGTGATCACCAGGTCGGCGTCGACGATGACCGCCGGAGGGGCGTAGCGGTCCAGCAGGACGCGCATGGCCTCGGTGTCCAGGCTCGGATTGCCGCGGACCGGGACCGGGTGGGGCACGCGGGGGCGGCGCCCGGGGGCCGGCGCGTGCGCCGGCGCGAACTCGAGCTCCGGGCGGGCGTCGACGAGCTTCTTGCGATAGATGCGGTGTTTCTTGTCCACGACCGCGAAGAGCTCCCCGTGCGGGCCGGTCGTCTCCGAGCCCCCCAGCATCAGGAACCCGGTCGGGCGCAGCGCATAGTGGAAGATCGAGATGATCCGCTGCTGCAGCGGCTGGCCCAGGTAGATCAGCACGTTCCGGCAGACGATCAGGTCGAGCTTGGAGAAAGGCGGATCGCGGGTGAGGTCCTGGCGCGCAAAGACGCACCGCTCCCGGATCGGCTTGCTGATCTGGTACCCCCCCTCGAGCCTGACGAAGAAGCGCCGCAGCCGTTCCGGAGAGACGTCCTCCGCGATGCCCGCCGGGTACTGCCCGAGCCGCGCCCGCTCCAGGGCGGCCTCGCTGATGTCCGTCGCGAAGACCTGCACCGCGCCCACCGGGCCCCGGTCCCCGAGGAACTCCTCCAGAGCGATCGCAACCGAGTACGCCTCTTCGCCCGTGGAGCAGCCCGGCACCCACACGCGCACCGGCGCCTCGCCGGCCTGGGCCCGGGCGACCTCCGGGAAGACCGTCTCGCTCAGGGCACGGAAGCTCTCCGGCTCGCGGAAGAACCGCGTCACGTGGATGAGCATGTCCTGGTACAGGCTGCGCACCTCGGCCGGGTGCTCGCCGAGGAACGCCAGGTAGCCCTCGACGTCGCCCGCCTTGCGGAGCGCCATCCGCCGCTGCAGTCGGCGCTTGATCGTCGGCGTCTTGTAGAAGCTGAAGTCCACGCCCGTCGCCTGGCGGAGGAGCACGTAGAGCCGCTGCAGGTGCGCCTCGGAGATCGCCATCGGCTCGGTCACCACCGGCCGGGGCGCGTGCAGGTACGGGTGCTGCGCGAGGCGCTCCAGCTCGAGGCCGATCTGCCGCGGCGTGAGGACGAAGTCCGCAACCCCCGTGGCCAGGGCCGCCCGCGGCATGCTGTCGAACCGCGCGGTCTGTGGGTCCTGCACGAAGCCAATCCCGCCCGCGGCCTTGATCTCGCGCAGCCCCACCGCGCCGTCCTCCCCCATCCCCGAGAGAACGACCCCGATGGCGCGCTCGCCGGCGACCTGGGCCAGCGATTGGAAGAGCACGTCGACCGGCATCCGCCGCGGTTCGCGCCCGGGCACCACGCGCAGTCCGTCCGCCTCGAGCACGAGCTGCGCGTCGGGCGGGATGACGTGGACCGTGCCCGGACGGAGCGTGACCCGGTCGGTGGCTTGGACCACCGTAAGGTTCGAGGACCCGCCCAGGAGCTTCGCCAGGATGCTCTCGTGCGTGGGGTCCAGGTGCTGAACGATCAGGAACGAGAGCGCCGCCTCGCCCGACACGGCCCCCAGCAGCTCGGTCAGGGCCTCGAGACCACCCGCCGAGGCGCCGACCCCGACGATCGGAAAGTCGAGTTCCCGACCCGCGGGGTCCGGCGCGCCGTCAAGCCCCGGCGAGAGCACGACGCCCTCCGGTGCCTGCTCGACGGGCTCGGGCTGGGAGCGCACCACCTCACCGTCCCCGCCCCTGCGCCCGTTTGGAGGAGAACCCCGGGCCGGAGAGGGAGCCGCGCCGCGCTGGTGTGGCTTCTTGGCCATGGAGTGCGGCACCTCGAGAGTGTCTCCCTCGTGGGCGCGCTGGCGAGTTTACCTCGTACAAGCTCCCGGCACCAGTTCTTACAGGACATCCGCCGGCCGGGCCTCGGCCGGCAACCACGATTCGCCGAGCCGGCGAGCCTCCCCGCGGGGCCTAACCCGCCTGGTCGCGGCGCGGGGCCGCCAGCACGCGGCGGAGCAAATCCGCCTTGCTCCGCGCCTCGTCGGCCCGGTCCTGGTACATCCGCACAAAGCTGCTGAGCTGGCGGGCGCGCGACCGCTCCGCCAGGCGCTGCGAGAACTGGACGTGCTGATCGAGCACCCGCAGGGCCGTCCAGAGTGCCTCCTCGAGCTTGGCGTTCTGGGATGCCAGGAACGTGTCGGCGGCGTAGGCGTGACCCTCCATGCAGCGGAAGCGCAGGGCCGTGCCCTGCTCCGCCTCCCAGAGCGGGCCGCCGCACTCCGGGCACGAATACGTCGAGGGGGGACCCGCGGGGATGTTGTCCGGGGAAGCCACGTCCGGGAGCGCGTCGGGAACCGCGCCCCGTGGGGTCCCCCCGCGGCCCGACTCGATCTCGTGGGCCAGGCGGACGAGCAAGGAGGCCATGTCGGAACTCCGAACGATGTGGTCGACCTCGACGTGCTGCACGGCGTTGAGGGGGAGCTGGGCGACCAGGGCCTCCTCGGGGTGCTGGACCACCGCGATCCCCCCCGTGCGCTTCACCATGCTCATCCCGTAGACGCCGTCATCCAGCGCGCCCGAGAGGAGCACCGCGATCGCCCGCCCGGGATAGCCCCGGGCCGCCGAGCGGAAGAGCGGGTCGATCGCCGGGCGGAAGTTGTTCTCGCGCGGGCCCTGCGCGACCTGGATGGTCGCGTCCCGGAGCATCAGGTGGAAGTTCCCCCGGGCGATGTAGATCGTCCCCGGGGCGGCGACCGCCCCGTCCGCGGCCACCAGCACGGGGAGCGCCGCGGCCCGGGCGACGATGTCCCGAAGCCGGTCGCCCGCGTCCGCCCCGCCGTGGATCACGACCAGGACGGGGGCCGGGAACTCCCGCGGCAGTCCGGCGGTCAGGCGCACGAGCGGCTCGAGAGCGCCGGCGGAACCGCCCACGACGACGACGGCGTGCCGCCGGGTCTCCATCTCGCCAGTATGGCCGCCTGCCCCGGCCCGGCGCGATAGCAAACCGGCGGCATTCGGGCCAGTCCGGACGGCCCACGGCGTCGCCCGCGCTCGGGTCTTCTGGCCAGCCGGCGCTCCGGGCACGCTGGCCTCGTACCCGCGCGAATCGACCGTCGGCGCGCAACTGAAGCACCGACCACGTCGCCCGATCGAACTGCTTGCCCGCGTGCTGGAGGATCAAACCGCGCCCGCGCAGCGGTGGGAGGCGCCGGGGGCGGTCGGGCCGTTCCGCGTACACTCGGCCCTCCCGCGGCCCCGCACGCGGTCCCCGACCTCCTCACCACCCGCCGCGGCGGAAACGATGCGCCATTTCCTGACCATCTCGGCGACGCCCACGCCCGAGCTGCTGGCGATCCTGCGGCGGGCGCTGGAGCTGCGGGCGGCCCCGCGCGATCCGGGTCGGGCCGGCCCGCTCGCGGGCAGGGTGCTCTGCTGCCTCTTCGAGAAGCCGAGCCTGCGGACGCGGGTGAGCTTTGAGCAGGCGATGCGTCGCCTGGGCGGCGACGCGATGTCGCTGGGTCAGGGCGAGGTCGGGCTCGGTGAGCGCGAGAGCGTGGAGGACGCGGCCCGCGTGCTGTCGGGTATGACCGACGCCATCATGGCGCGGGTGAACCGGCACGAGACGCTCGAGCGTCTCGCGGCCGCCGCCACGGTGCCGGTGATCAACGGGCTCTCGGACCAGGCCCACCCGGCGCAGGCCCTGGCCGACGTGCTGACCCTGTGCGACGAGTTCTCGCCCGGCGAACCGGCGGGCCTGCGGGGGCGGACCGTGGTGTTCGTCGGCGACGGGAACAACGTGGCGCGCTCGCTCGCCGCGGCGAGCGCGCGGCTGGGGATGCGCTTCGTGCTGGCGGGGCCGCGGGCCTTCCACTTTGACCCGGCGTGGGTGCGGCGGCTGGGCGAGCTGGTGCCCGGGGCGCGGGTGGAGCACGCGGAGCGGGCCGAGGAGGCGGTGGGCCAGGCGGACGCGATCTACTGCGACACCTTCGTGAGCATGGGGCAGGAGGCCGAGCGGGCCGGGCGGCTGGCGGCCTTCGCGGGGTTCCAGGTGAACGCCGGGCTGGTGGGGCGCGCGCCGGCCCACGCGGTGGTGCTGCACTGTCTGCCCGCGCACCGGGGCGAGGAGATCACCTCCGAGGTCCTCGATGGCCCGCGCTCGCGGGTCATCCCGCAGGCGCACAACCGGCTGCACGCGCAGGTGGGCTTGCTGGCGCACCTGCTGGCCTGAGGACGTCCGCGGACCAGGAGGCACAAGGGCAGACATGGCCGACGAGATCAACACCGAGGAGCTGATCCTGATCGTCACCGGGGCGCACCTGCGCTCCGAGGTCGGCGACCGGCCCATCGCCTACGGGCTGCGCGAGCGCATGGACCGGTGGCTCCAGGACCGCCTGGGCGAGGCCACGCCGGGCGCGCCCGACCTGGACCCGCAGGCCCCGGCGGGGCGCACCCGCCCGCGGCTGGTGGTGTGCAGCGACCTGTGGTATCTCAACGACGCGAACCTGCGGGAGCAGCCGACCGTGAGCGTGGGCGGGCCCGGGGTCAACGCCCTTACCGCCTACCTGGCCGACAAGCTCCCGGGCGTGCTGGTGGTGGACGACGTGCTCATGGTGCAGATGGACCCGGGGCTGGACCGGCTGGTCGCGAGCGTGTGGGGGATCAATCACGCCGCCACGGTGACCGCGGCGGACGCCTTTGCCGAGCGCTATCTCGACGTCTTCATGGCGGCGGCGGCGCGTCCCTGGCTCGAGGACTGACCGGGGCACCGGGTTGCCCGCCTTGCGGAAATCCCGTAGCTTCTGCCGCGTCCCTGGGCCGTGACCCCGCGCCCGGAATCCTGGCAGGAACGACCATGGCAGACGAGCCGCGCGATCCGAAGCACGTGTGGGGTGGCTCCCAGACCGACAGCGCCTCGGCGATCGGGGCCCGCAAGGCGGAGGCCCAGGTGGGCGCCCCCGGCCTCGGGGGCGACGTCGGCGGCGTGACCCAGCTCACCGAAGAGATCCCCCCGCTCCCCGACGACGCGACCGCGGAGGAGCGCGAGGCCCACTGGTACCGCTACGTCTACCAGGGCGACCGCATGAAGCAGCTCACGGTGCGGGCCGTGCTCATGGGCGGGCTGCTGGGCATGCTCATGTCGGCGTCGAACCTCTACACGACCCTCTCGATCGGCTGGGGCTTCGGCGTCGCGATCACCTCGTGCGTGATGTCCTACGTGATCTGGAACGGGCTGCGCGGGCTCACCGGCGGGGCCCTCTCGAAGATGACGATCCTCGAGAACAACTGCATGCAGTCGACCGCCTCGGCGGCGGGATACTCCACGGGCGCCACCATCGGCACGATGTTCGGGGCGCTGCTCCTGCTGGCGGTCGTGCCGGAGGGCCAGACGGCCGAGGACGTCAAGAACTGGGACATCCAGCCCATCTGGGTGGTGGCGCTCTTCACGCTGTGCACCGGCCTCATGGGCGTGTTCCTGGCCGTGCCCATGAAGCGGCAGATGATCAACCACGAGCAGCTCCGCTTCCCGTCGGGCGTGGCGGCCGCCGAGACGCTCCGGAGCCTGTACAACGAGAGCCGGGACGCGCTGCGGAAGGCGTACATCCTGATCGCGGGCATCGCCATCGGGGCCATCGTGGGCATCCTCAACACCGCCGAAGGGACCCTGCGGTTCCTGGACCGCGCCCTGACCGCGATCCAGGCGCCGCGGCTGCCCGAGCTCGTCCCGCACGCCGGGCTCGGGACGGTGGCCGGCAAGCAACTGCCCGCGTTCGGGTTCGAGCCGAGCGTGCTGTTGGTCGCGGCGGGCATCATCACGGGGCTGCGCGTGAGCCTGTCGATGCTGGCGGGCTCGGCGCTGCTGTATTTCGTGGTGGGGCCGTACCTGGTCGGGCTCGACCAGCAGACCCCCGGGAGCGGCTGGGTTCTGCAGGGCGGGCAGTGGGTGTACGACGCGGCCCAGCGGGCCCCGGACCGCTACAACAGCATCGAGCTCA
Source organism: Phycisphaerales bacterium (assembly GCA_035628055.1). Classification (GTDB taxonomy): domain Bacteria; phylum Planctomycetota; class Phycisphaerae; order Phycisphaerales; family UBA1924; genus DASPKO01. The sequence continues at coordinate 3,989 of DASPKO010000050.1, read as the reverse complement.
CGGGCAACGGGCAGTTCCTCCGCCTGACCACCTGGTCGCTCTGGGGCGGGACCGCGGTGATGGTCTTCGCCAGCCTGACCTCGGTGGGGCTGCAGTGGCGGACGATCGCGCGGGCCTTCCTGAATGTGGGCAACACGCCGACGGCGGAGAACCGCACCGCCGAGATGAGCCGGATCGAGGTCCCGCTGGCGTGGATGATCGCCGGCATGCTCCCGATCACGATCGCGATGGTGGCGCTCCAGGTGGTGGCGTTCCACATCTCCTGGTGGGCCGGCGTCATCGCGGTGCTGATGTCGTTCTTCCTCTCGCTCGTCGCCTGCCGGGCGACGGGCGAGACCGACACCACGCCCATCGGCGCCATGGGCAAGGTGATGCAACTGCTCTTCGCCGTGCTGGCGCCGAAGCAGATCGTGGCGAACCTCGCCTCGGCCGGGATCGCGGCCAACAGCGCCTCCTCCTCGGCGGACCTGCTCACCGACCTCAAGTCCGGCTACCTGCTCGGGGCCAACCCGCGCAAGCAGTTCATCGCCCAGTTCCTGGGCGTCTTCTTCGGCACGCTTGCGATCGTCCCGGTCTGGTTCCTGATGGTTCCCAACAAGGCGGCCCTCGAGAAGTTCGCCGCCCCGGCCACCCGGCAGTGGGAGGCGGTCGCCCGCGTGCTCACCAAGGGCATCGACACGCTCCCCGAATCGACGCACATGGCGATGGTCATCGGGGCCCTGGTCGGCATCGCCCTCCCGGTGCTCGAGCGCGTCCTGCCCGCGCGGGCCCGGAAGATGCTCCCTTCGGCCATGGGGCTGGGGCTCTCCTGGGTGATCCCGTTCGGCAACGCGCTGGGGTTCGCCATCGGGGCCGTGCTCGCCAAGCTCTGGTCGGTCGTGCACCGGCGCACCAGCGAGCTCTTCTCCGTGCCGCTCGCCTCCGGCCTGATCGCGGGCGAGTCGCTCATCAAGGCGATCATCGCGATGGCCGCCACCGTGGTCGGGCTCTCGCAGAGCCAGTAAGCACGCGGCGCCCGGCGCACTCGGCGGACCATGGACCAGCCCAGCCCATCCGACGTTCCCGGTCCCACAGGGCCGGTGCACGTCACCGCCGACCTCCCCGGCGTCGGCGGGGTGCTCCGCCAGCGGCCCGAGGACTTCTTCGTCGAGGAGCTCCCCGCCTACGAGCCCTGCGGCTCGGGCGAGCACCTCTACCTGTTCGTGCAGAAGACCGACATGCCGACCATGCAGCTCGTCTCGCTGCTGGCCCGGCACTACGGCGTCCCCAAGCACGCGGTCGGGTACGCCGGGCTCAAGGATCGCCTGGCCGTGACGCGCCAGCTCGTCTCGGTCCACCTCCCCGGCAAGCGGGCCGAGGACCCGCCGGCCTTTGCGCACGAGCGCGTGACGGTCCTGTGGAGCGATCGGCACACCAACAAGCTGCGGCAGGGGCACCTGGCGGGCAACCGCTTCGTCGTGCGCATCCGCGGCGTGGAGGCGGGCGGCGTGGTGCACGCCCACCGCGTGCTGCAACGCCTGGAGCGCGTCGGGGCCCCGAACTTCGCGGGCGAGCAGCGCTTCGGGCTCCTGGCGAACAACCACCTGGTGGGGCGGGCGCTCCTGCTGGGCGACGACCGGGGCGTGCTCGACCTGATCCTCGGGCCGAGCGCCGCGCGCCCGGAGATGCAGGCCGAGGCCCGTCGCCTCTACGCCGAGGGGCGGTACGCCGAGGCGAAGGAAGCCTTCCCGCGCAACGCGGACACCGAGCGCCGCGTCCTGGCGGCCCTGGCGCACGGACGGGGCCCGGGGCGGGCGGTCGCGACAATCCCGGCGATGCAGCGGCAGTTCTATGTCACCGCGTTCCAGTCGGCCGTCTTCAACCGCGTGCTGGGGGCGCGGGTGCACGCCGGGCTCCTGGCCGCGCTGCGCGAGGGGGACCTGGCCTGGAAGCACGACAGCGGGGCCGTCTTCGCGGTGGACGCCGCGGTCCTGAGCGACCCGGGGACGGCCGAGCGACTGGCGGGCCTCGAGATCTCGCCCAGCGGGCCGATGTGGGGCCTGGAGATGACCCGTGCCGTCGGCGAGGTGGGAGAGGCCGAGGGGTCGGCGCTCGCCGAGACCGGGGTTAGCACCGAGCACATGGCCGGGTTCGCGGGGCGCTTCGGCGACCCGGTGACCGGCAGCCGGCGCCCGCTGCGCGTGCCGCTGCGCTACCCGGACGCCGAGGGGGGCGCCGACGAGCACGGGCCGTACATCCGCTGCGCGTTCGAGCTGCCGCGCGGCGCCTTCGCGACGGTGGTGCTGGGCGAGGTGATGAAAGTCTCGGCGGCCGGCGCGGGCACGGAGCCGGGCTGAGCCGCGCCGGACCCGCCGGCCCGCGGGTCAAGCCCGCGACATGTACGACCCGTCCTCGGTGCTGATCTTGACGGTCTCGCCGACCTCGATGAAGTCCGGGACGCGGGTCTTGAGCCCGGTCTCCATGACCGCCTCCTTCTGGACGTTGGTCACGGTCGCCTTCTTCACGCCGGGCGACGTGTCCTTCACGACCAGCTCGACCGCGGGGGGGAGCTCGAGCGAGATCGGGTTGTTCTCGGAGAAGATCACCACCGCGCTGGCGTTGGGGCGGAGGTAGAGCAGGGCGTCGCCCAGCACGCTCGCCGGGATGACCACCTGGTCGTAGTTCTCCGTGTCCATGAACGTCGCCCCGCTGCCGTCGGAGAAGAGGTATTCCATCTGGCGGCGGTCGAGGTCGACCAGGTCGATGTCGTCCGAGGGGTTGAAGCGCTTCTCGAGCGTCTGCCCGGTGACGGCGTTGCGGTACTTGAGCTGCACGAATGCCCGCAGGTTGCCCGGGGTGCGGTGCTCGGTCCCGACGACGACGAAGATCTTCCCGTCCATTTTGAACCCCTGGCCGGGGCGGGTATCGATGGCCTTCATGGTCGGCGAGTGTAGCGCCGAGCCCAGCGCCAGCCCCCCGGCCCCGGAGCGCCAACGACCGGACCCTCTCGACGCTCCCAGGGCCCGCAAGTACACTGACCTCGGCGGCCAAGTCGCGGGCCGCCGCACCGCACCCGCCGCGACGCCCAGGGCATGGCGCTGACTCGCCCGGTCCGATAAATAGGAGCACGAGCATGCGTGTGTTCGCGGCCGTCCTGCCGCTGTTCCTGCTGGCCTTTCCCGCCGCGGCCCAGGTGATCCGAGTCCCCCAGGACCAGCCCACCATCCAGCAGGCGATCAACGCCGCGACCAACGGCACGACGATCTTGGTAGCGCCGGGCACCTACACGCAGCTCCTGACCGTCAGCGCCAAGACGCTCACCATCCGCGGCGAGGGGGGAGCCGCGGTCACGACGCTCCAGGCCAACAACGGTCGGGCCCTGACACTCTCGAGCGGGGCGGTGGTGACGCTCGAGAACTTCACCGTCAGGCCGCAGTTCACCCCCGCCATGGCCGGGATCATGGTGACCAGCTCAACACTGCACTTGCGCGCGTGTGTCCTGCGCGACAGCCAGGCGCCCAGCGGTGCCGCGCTCCAGCTCAGCGGGGCGAGCCAGGCCACCGTCTCGAGCTGCGAGTTCCTCAGCAACTCGGCCACGAACTTCGGCGGGGCCATCAGCGTCGTCAACAACGGCGCGCTCGTCGTGCACAACAGCGCCTTCCGCCAGAACTCCTCCGGGATCGCCGGCGGAGCCATCGACCTGCAGCCCGGCACCGCCGCCCTCGCCAACTGCCTGTTCGCGAACAACTCCAGCGCCAACGGCGGCGCACTGGCCACGGTCAGTACGGGCTCGAGCTTCCGCAACTGCACGCTGGTCGGCAACTCGAGCGGCCCCGGCGTCGGCTACGCCGTCGCGGTCGCCGGGATCTTCTCCAACGCCGTCGCCCTCCACAACAGCATCGTGTGGGGCAACACCGGCGGCGCGCACACCAGCGCGCTGGGATCGACAAGCTCCGGCACGACCTTCCTGGTCACGTACTCGGACGTCCAGGGCGGGCACCCCGGGCCGG
>DASPKO010000049.1:0-3729 GCA_035628055.1 Phycisphaerales bacterium | reverse complement strand
CCCCCGATCGCCGCGGCGATCTGCTCCGCGGAGCCGTCGCCCGAGGCGTTGTCGGCCACCACGACGCGCGCGCCCTGGGCGCCCAGCTCCGGAGCGAGAGACTCCAGGCAGTCGCGCACCAGCGCCGCGGTGCGGTAGTTCACGATCACGACCAGCACGCCCGCCGCGTCGGTGTTCATGCGGCCCCCGTGCCCGGAAACGGGTCCGCCAACCGGCCCAGGGCGGGCTCGCCGCGGTCCGGCCCCGCCGGCACCAGCCGGGGCGCCGGGACCGCCAGGCCAGGGCGGGCCCGGACGGCAGCGCGGAGCACCACCCCGATCGACCCCAGCCCTCCGGCGATCAGCACGAAGACGGGATTGACCATCGAGTTGGGAATCGTGTCCGCCGCGAACAGCAGCAGCACCGTCACCAGCCCGTAGATCGGCCCGCGCTGCGGCCAGGTGAGCGGCACCCGGCGCAGCCGCCACAGCACCAGCAGCGGCGGGGTCAGCAGCCACCAGTAGAGCGCCGCGAGGCCGACGACCCCGTTCACGCCGACGGCGATGATCCACATGCCGTCGGTCGTCGAGACGTCTTCCAGCTCGTCGCCCCGCACGCGGTTTTCGCCCATCCTCCCCCAGCCCAGGAGCGGGCGCTGCATGGCCCGCGCGTAGAGCATGTTCTCGTTGTGGAGGCGGAACCCCAGCGACTGGGCCCGGTCCCCGCCCGCCACCAGGGCCGCGGCGTCGACCAGCGGGGCGCCGTCCCACCCCACCGGCCCGCGCAGCCAGATGTAGCCCAGCGGCGCCACGGCCAGGCAGGCCAGCACGACACCCAGCCGCAGGTAGCGGACCGCCACCAGGCACGCCAGGCCGACCAGCAGCAGCGCGATCGCCCCGACGGACTTGCACAGCACCGCCACCACCAGCAGGACCCCCGCCACCAGGCCGACAGGGCTCCCCAGCACGCGCCGCGCGGCCCCGGTGCTCCAGAGCCAGGCCGCGATCACCGCCGCGCTCATCATCCAGGCGGCGACCATGAGCCCGTGCTGCATGAAGACCATGGGCCGCCACGTGCTCAACAACCCCACCCGGTAGCTCTGCGCAAAGCTGTGCTGGTGAGCGCCGTACAGCAGGCGGTGGAGCTGCGGGCTGATCCAGAGCTCCAGCAGGCACAGGGGCACGTACAGCAGGCCGCCGATCACGATCGCCACCGCCAGCTCGCGCAGCTCTCCGGGCGTTCGGAAGTACAGGCGCCCGACGAAGTACGGGATCGCCCAGGTGACGATCTGGGCGAAGACGGCGCTGGCCGCCTCATACGCGCCGTGCCCGTTGTCCAGGGCCGAGAGCGCGGGCACCGCGCACCAGGCCGCCATGGGCAGGTCGATCGGGGCCGGGCGGAAGCGCATCACCCGCCCGAAGTCAAAGGCGAGCACGCACAGCAGGAGCGCGTAGCTGGTCGCGTTCATCTTCGTGTAGTCGGGCAATCCCGAGATGTCGAACCCCCCCATCGGCAGGAAGAGCCAGGCCCCGAGCATCGCCGCCAGCACGGCCCGCCGGGCCGGCAGCACCGCGAAGAGCAGCGCCACCACCGGGATCCACGCCACCAGCACGGTGAGCGCCAGCCAGTTCATCGGCGCCCCCCCGGCGCCCCCGCCGCGGCGGGCGCCTCTCTCTCGGGGCGCTCGGGCTCCGCGCCGACTCGCACCCAGCGGCCGGTCATGTCGTCATACCTCTTGATGACCCGGGCCGGCACGCCGGCGAGCATGCTCCCCGCAGGCGCGCTGCGCGTCACCACCGCGTTGGCGCCAACCACGCACCGCGGGCCCAGGGTCACGCCCTTGAGGACCGCGCACCCCTCGCCCAGCCAGCACTCATCGCCGATCTCCACGGGGTCGCTCACCAGCCGGTCCTCCTCCCCGGGGGGCCAGGCATGGTCGTGGTCGGAGATGTAGACGCGTCCGGCGAGAAGCACGCGGCGGCCCAGCCTCACCGACTCGGCGGCCCCGATGTGCAGGTAGAGCTGCGCCACTGTCGCGTCGCCGATCTCGATCCGTCCCAGACCCCCGCCGGCGGAAGGGACGCACTCGAGGCGCGCGTGGGGCATCACGTATACCCCCGCCCCCAGGAAGATGCCCTTCCCGCCCGTGATCAGCTCCGGGCGCACGACCATAGACCCCGGCCCCAGCGCTCCCAGGCGCCGCGACAGCCGGGCGTGCGCCAGGCGCTTCATGACTCGGTTCAGGAGTTCGACCATAGGGGGAGGTTGAGTGCGACGACCAGGGCCACGCCAAGCACCAGCACCGCCCACCCCGCGACGCGTTCCCGCGCCCGCGCCGCCGGGAACTCCCGGCTCACCCCATGAAAGTACACCGCCCCCGCGGCCCCGGACGACAGGGCGATAACACTTACCGCGCCGAGCATGTCCCCGGCCGCCAGCACGATCGGTAATCCGCCCCAAACCACCGCGGCCCGCGCCGCGTGGGCCCAGACCCCGTAACGCGGCTTCCCGGCGGCCAGCAGCAGCCACGCCGCGGGCGCGCGCACGATATCGAACAGCGCCTGCACGGCCAGCACGCGCAGCATCCAGCCCGCCGCCTGGTAGCGGCTGTCGTACAGCAGCCAGACCACCAGCGGCCCGGCCAGCATGAGCCCCAGCGCCGCGAGGCCCCCCGCGCCCTCGGTCCCCAGGCGCATCAGCCGGTACCGCGCCACGGCGCGTCCAGGGTCCTCCCGATACAGCCGGCTCAGGGCCGGGTAGACCACGCGCCCCATGACCGCCTGCACCGCCTGGGTTCCCATACTCGCCAGGCCGAGCGCCACCGCGTAGACGCCCACCGCGTCCCAGCGCAGGAAGGCCGGCATCAGCAGCCGCTCGCTCTGCTCGGCCACGAAGAGCAGGCCCGTCGAGGCGAAGACCGCCACGCCAAAGGTCCAGAGCTCGCGCCACGCCGCCGGCTCGAAGCCCAAGCGGTCGCGCGCCGGGAGCACCAGCCAGGCGCCGGCGACGCGGACGGCCGCCCCGACAACCCCTCCCGCCGCCAGGGCCCATACCGAGGGCTCCAGCGCCGCCCACGCGACCATGACGAGAATCGCGGCCACCTGCGAGACCAGTTCCAGGAGGGTGATGCGGGCCAGGTGCAGGTCGCGGTTGAGCGTGTAGAAGCCCGTCGGGGTGAGACCGTCGAGAAAGGCCGAGGCCGAGGCGACGCAGATCAAGAGGCCCAGGGCCGGCTCCTGGTAGAACCGGGCGTAGGGCCAGGCCAGGGCGCACCCGATCCCCCACAGCACCACCCCCCGCACCACCTGCACGGTCCAGGCCGTCCGCAGGAAGCCGGGGTCCGTCCCGCGCGGGCTGCGGATGATGCTCGCGCCGATGCCCAGGTCGGTAAAGAGCTGGAGCCCGGCGAGGAAGACGTTGACCGCGAGCATGATCCCGAACGCCTCGGGAAACAGCAGCCGCGTCAGGACCACGTTGCTGGCTAAGCGCAGCAGCACGGCGGCGCCGTACCCGCCGAGGGTCCACAGCCCCCCGGCCACCGCGAGCCGGCGCAGGGTCGGCGGCGCGGGCACGACGGCACCCACCGTCCCCTCCGGCCTGACGGCCGGCTCGGCCGTCTCCGCGAGCGTGCTCATGCGCGGACCGCCGCGGTGGCGGCCGCCCCGGCCCCGACGCGGGGGCCCGTGCCCGCGGGCCCGATCACCTCGCGGAGGATCTCGACGACCCGGTCGGCCTTGGCCTCCCAGTCGA
>DASPKO010000048.1:0-9752 GCA_035628055.1 Phycisphaerales bacterium | reverse complement strand
CGGTGATTGGTTGTCGTAAAGACCCATCCGCCTGCATCACCGACACAATCAGATCGGGGCGGCAGGGTGAGTAGCTCAAAGCGCACCAGGCCAACGGTGTTGTCGAGCTGCCGACATGACGATCCACCACCGAAGCGTCGTTCGGTCCGCCAGACGGCCGGGGTGCGATTGCGGACAGAATCCGACGAACCAAGCACCCGCTCACCATCTCGTGGCTGGAGAGCGCAGGGGGCACCACTGAGCAACCCCGATCAAGAGTGGTTCACCCCGCCAGAAATCGCGCGGGCTCGGAGGATTCGCGTCGCCAAGGTACACGCCTGGATCGCCTTGGGAGAGTTGGCCGCGGTCAATCACGCCCTCCGCGCGGACGGTCGTCCCCGTTGGCGTATCAGCGGTAGGGCGCTAGAAAGATTCAACCGCCTGCGGACGGCTGTCACACGGCCCGCAGTCAGAGCAACCAACACGCGACAGACTCGGGACGCGATCCAGTGGTTCTGAACGCCGCCTCGGAACAGGGACGCTGTATCCGACGAGCTGCGGACGGCCTTGATCGACCGCCTCAAAGTCATTCAGCTGGATACGCTCCGCCTAGTAGCAGAGCTTTTCGAACATGGGTCGCGATCGTGCCGAGCCGCTCGGTAGCGATGAGCTCGATGTAGTGATTTGCGACGTCTACCCCGTTCTCATGCCCCATGACCAGATCAACGGCCGGCCTGTCACACACCTCGTCCGCCACTGTGCGGAAAGTGTGCCGCAGGCTGTAGAATCCTCGCCGGGGTCGGTAGAGGCCGGCGCCCCGCACGAGCTTGCCAAACTCGAGCACGATGGCGTCTTTTACTACCGCCTGGGTCCGCCCCTTGCTCTGCCTCCCAGGCGCCTCTACGCGGACCCACGGGTGGCCGTACTTCGTGATGAATACCCGATCGCGGTCTGATGGGCTTTTCGGAACGCGGCGGTTTTCCTCGACAAGCCGTAGCGCTTCGACGGTCTCGCTCCAAAGCACTGCCCGACGAGCGATCCCGGTCTTGGGGCGGGGGAAGTCCAGGATGCGCTCGTTCAGATTGAGGCAGGCGCGAGTGAGGGCGGCGATGTCGGTGTTGCCTAGACCACAGTTCAGGCCGAGCAGGATCATCGCTCGCATTTGGATTCCGGCGGCCTCGAGAAGAGTTCTGATCTCCTGAGGGCTGAACAATTTCTCTCCCGCGCGCCGGCGTGCCTCCCGTATTGCTCGCTTGGGCGGCTTTACGAATTCCGGGCCGAACCGCACGGGCTTGTCAACCAACTCCGCGTCGACCGCATGCTTGAAGATACTCCGGATGCGGCCGATCTCGTTCGAGAGCGCCACCGGACCCCGCGTCTTCGCCAATGCAGCACGCAGCGCACCGAAGTCAGAGGAATCAATGTCTTCGACAAGTCGGCTCAGCCCGAGGCGCTTCACCAAGCGACCGGCCGTCGCGTGGTAGTCGGAGAAGCTGCGCCGTCCCAACTCCCCGCTCTCCAGGCGACGATGCTTCGCGGTCAGGAAGTGGTTTACCAGCTCGCGGAGCGTCAACCCGGAGATCGCTTCGGCTCCGCTCTGTACGCTCCGATGCGCCGGCCCCTCACGCGGCACCAAGCCCGCATGCAGGCGGTCCCGCTGCTCGAGGTACCGATCGAGGGCACCCATTGGGTCATTCCAGGGCCCGAAGAACACGAACCGGCCCCGGATCTTCTTGGCCCACCTTCGAGTGGCATGGGGGAAGAGCGGAAAGCCCGGGTAGGGCTTCGCGGGCTTGGCTGGAGGCTCGGCCCGGGCGGCTCTACGCTTCGTTGCCGACGGTGCGGTAGCCATCAAACGTCCTTCGCGGCTCTGGCACCGGGAGGATCGTTTGGCTGGCTTGGCGGCCGACCAGGTGTCAGAGCAGGTGTCAGTCACAGTACCCCGCGACGGAGACCAAGCCAGCAAAGCCTGTAGAATCAGGCATATTTGCGCCTCGCGCTCGTAGCTCAGTTGGATAGAGCGGCGGTTTCCTAAACCGCAGGTCGTGGGTTCGAATCCCGCCGGGCGCGTTGGATGGGGGACAAGCCAGGCCCCGCGCGAGCAGCATGGCCCGACCCAGGTTGACCTGCCCAACCCCATGTGGACTCTGCCCGACCCAGGCGGGGCCCTGTCCGACCCGTGTGGGCCCTTCCCGACCCGCGTGGGCCCGGCCCGTGTTCAGCCGGCAGGTCCCCGGCGCGTTCGGACCGTGGATCCGGCGGCTCACCCGCGCGGCGTGAACTCTTCCCAGTGCCCCGGCATGTGCCGCACCACCGCGCCCGTCGCCTGGTAGATGATCTGCTCGGCGATGTTCGTGCAGTGATCGGCCATGTCATCGCAGGCCCCGGCGATCTCCGCCAGCGAGAAGGCCAGGTCGACCGAGGCCTCGCCCCGGCACAGACGCTGGTGCGCGTCGCGCACCAGGGCCCGCTTGAACTCCAGCACCGCGTCCTCGGAGGCCAGCACGATCTTGGCCAGTTCCGGGTCGTCCCCGTCCAGGGCCGCGTTGGCGTCGCGGATGATCCCGATCACGCTGTTGGCCATCACGCGGAGCGTCCCGGGAAGGGGCCCGGCGGCCTTGAGCTGGGCGGCGTGGCTGGCGATTGCGACCCCCGCGTCGGCGATCCGTTCCAGCTCGTTGTTCACCTTCACGATCGTCAGAACCCGGCGGAGCTGGGCCGGCTCGAGGGCCGCATTCTGCCGCGTGGCGTCGGCCAGGAGCTGCACCGAGGCCTTCTCCATTTCGACGTCGACCCGGTCGATCACCTCGTCCTGGGCGAGCACCTGGGCCTCGCCGTCGCCCTGCCCGTCGAAGACGGCATCGAAGGCACGCTCGACCAGCTCCTGCACCCGCCGGCCCTGGTCCACCAGGTCGGCCTTGAGGCGGGCCAGACGCGTCGCGAATCCCTGGGGGGTGCTCGGCATGGGCGCTCCCGGCCGGTTGGCCGTGTCCAACGATACGCGCCCGACGCGGACGCTGCGGAGCGCCCGGGCGGGCCCGGCGGGGCGCGGTCGAGGCGCGCCCCGCCCGGCGGTACGATGGGCCGGTGCCGGGCGGGCGCGGTCCAACCGACGGAGCAATGCGATGCCCTTCACGATCGACGTGGTCCACGCCCGTCAGGTCCTCGACTCGCGCGGGAATCCCACCGTCGAGGTGGAGGTGGCCCTCGAGGGGGGCGCCATCGGGCGCGCCGCCGTCCCCAGCGGCGCCAGCACGGGCGAGAACGAGGCGGTCGAGCTGCGCGACACCGGCGACCGGGCCTACCTGGGCAAGGGCGTCGCGCGGGCGGTAGCCAACGTGCTCGAGGAGCTGGCCCCCGCCCTGGAGGGCCTGGACGCGCGCGAGCAGGAGGAGATCGACGCGGCCATGGTGGCCCTGGACGGCACGCCCAACAAGTCGCGCCTGGGGGCCAACGCCATCCTCGGGGTCTCGATCGCCGTCGCCAAGGCCGCCGCGGAAGCCTGCGGGCTGCCCCTGTACCGCTACCTCGGCGGCAGCCACGCGCGCACGCTCCCGGTGCCGATGTTCAACATCCTCAACGGGGGCAAGCACGCCGACAACAACGTGGACTTCCAGGAGTTCATGATCCAGCCCTGGGGCTTCGACACCTACGCCGAGGCCCTGCGCGCGGGGGTGGAGGTCTATCACAACCTGCGCCGCGTGCTGCACGACCGCGGGCTCTCGACCGCCGTCGGCGACGAGGGGGGCTTCGCGCCGGACCTGCGCAGCAACGAGGACGCGCTGCGGATGATCGAGGAGGCGGTCAAGAAGTCGGGGTACCGCTGGGGCGAGCAGATCTTCGTGGCCCTCGACCCCGCGGCCAGCGAGCTGTGGAACGAGGCGCGGGCGCTCGGCAAGCCGGGGTACTGCTTCTTCAAGTCGAGCAAGGAGATCGTCGGCAGCCAGCAGATGATCGACCTGTGGGCGCGCTGGTGCGCGGAGTATCCCATCCGCTCCATCGAGGACGGGCTCGCCGAGGGGGATTGGGAGGGATGGGTCGCGCTCACCGCGCGCCTGGGCGAGCGCGTCCAGCTCGTGGGCGACGACCTGTTCGTCACCAACCGGCGCTTCCTGCAGCGTGGCCTGGACCAGCGGGCCGCCAACGCGATCCTGGTGAAGGTCAACCAGATCGGGACCCTGAGCGAGACCTTCGACGCGGTTGGGCTGGCCATGCGCAGCCGCTACGCCGCGGTGATGAGCCACCGCTCGGGCGAGACCGAGGACGCCACCATCGCCGACCTGGCGGTGGCGACCAACTGCGGGCAGATCAAGACGGGCGCCCCGTGCCGGAGCGACCGCAACGCCAAGTACAATCAGCTCATCCGCATCGCCGAGGACCTGGGCCAGACCGCCCGGTACGGCGCCTCGACCTGGTGGAGGTCGTAGCCCCGGCCCCGTGCCCGGGGCCGGCGGCACCGCGAGGAGGACTCATGGCCGCGACCGAATCGACGATGGTCCCGCTGGGAACGCCCGCGCCGGGCTTTTCGCTCCCCGACAGCGTGACGGGTCAGCCGGTCGGGCTCGATGACTTCAGCGACAGCCGGGCGCTCCTCGTCGCGTTCCTCTGCAACCACTGCCCCTTCGTCAAGCACGTGCAAGCGGCGTTCGCGCGGCTGGCCGCGGACTACCAGCTCAAGGGCGTGGGAGTGGTGGCCATCAGCTCGAACGACGTGGAGGGGTACCCGGAGGACAGCCCGGAGAAGATGAAGCTCGAGGCCAAGGCGGCGGGCTACACCTTCCCGTACCTCTACGACCAGACGCAGGAAGTGGCCCGGGCCTTCGGGGCGGTCTGCACGCCCGACTTCTTCCTGTACGGACCGGACAAGAGACTGGTCTACCGGGGCCAGCTCGACGACAGCCGCCCGGGGAACGCCAAGCCGGCGACGGGCCGCGACCTGCGCGCCGCCCTGGACGCGGTGCTCGCGGGCAAGCCGGTGCCGGAGCGCCAGCACCCGAGCATCGGGTGCAACATCAAGTGGCGGCCGGGGCCGGCGGCGCGCAACCGCTGAGGGGGGAGGCGGCGTGGCCGCGAACCGTTTTTCGGACCGGCCCGTACCGGACAGCGTGATCGGATGGACCCACCAGGGACGCGCGCCCGGCGGCTCGGGCCCCGCGCCCGGGAGGGTCCAGCGCGTCCGCACCAAGCGCCGCTACCACTTCCATGCCCCCCTGGGCATCTATGTCTTCGTCACATTGCTCATCGCCCTGGGCGCGTTCAACAGCCAGAACAACCTCCTGTTCTGGGCGTTCGGCTTCAGCCTCGCCGTCCTGCTGGTTTCGGGGTTCATCAGCGGGCACATGATGATGCGCGTCAGCGTGAATCGCCAGCCGCTGACCCGCGGCGTCGCGGGGGAGCCGCTCCGGCTCCGCTACCGCGTCAGCAACCGGAGCCGGTGGCTTCCCGCCTTCGCGCTCACGCTCACGGAGGACCCTCCATCCGAGAGGGACCCCGGGCCCCACGCCACGCTCTCGGGCCGGGCCCTCGGCTTCGTCGTGCACGCCGGCCCGCGCTCGGTCGCCTGGGCCGCGGCGGGGCCGACGCCCCGGACGCGCGGTCGCCTGCACCTCACCGGGGTGACCGCCGAGACCAGCTTTCCATTCGGGATCATCCGCAAGTCGGTCTGGATGCAGCAGCCGGCGGCGCTCATCGTGCGCCCGGAAGCCGTGGACGTTGACCCCACGCTGATCTGGCGCGGGCTCGGGGGCCAGAGCGGCGAGTCGCCCCGCCGCGCCCGCCTCGGAGGGAGCGAGGACTTCTTCGCCCTGCGCGAGTATCTCCCGGGCGACCCTCCCCGCTCGATCGCCTGGAGGGCTTCGGCCCGGTCCGACTCGATGCTCGTGCGCCAGCACGCCATGCCGGCGCCGCACCGCCTGGTGGTCGTCCTGCGCCTCGAGCCGGACGACCCCGAGCCCGCCCGGGAGCGGGCCATCGCGGTCGGCGCGGCCTACGTCCGCCTGGGGATCGAGGCCGGCTTCGAGGTGGGCCTGCTCGTCCCCGCGCTCGGCCTCGAGCGGCCCCCGCGGCGCGGACCACGGCACCTGGAGCTCCTGCTCGACGACCTCTCCGTGCTCGACGCCGCCAAACTCCGCCCCGGCGCGGTGGCGCCGGCACGCATCGCGGGGCGGCGCTCCGCCCTCCTGGGAGTGCACGCGGGCCCCATCCGGCCCGACTTCCTGCCCGCCGACGCCGCCCACGTCTCGGCGACCGCCGAGTCGCGGTCCGCGGCGGCGCGCGGGCCGACGCCGGGCGGCCCCCGCCCGCGCCGGCCACTGTTCTCGGCGCCGCGAGGGGGCGCGTAGATGGCCCCGTCGCGCTTCAACCTGCTCGCGTGCATCACCGTGACCCTGGCCATTCTGGCCTTCTGCGTCGCCGATGAGGACCCCGGGCTGGCCGCCTTCTCCCTCCCGGTTCTCGCCCTGGCCTGGTGGACCGGCCGTTCCGGCACGCCGTGGAACATGCCGCGCCTCGCGGCCAACCTGCTCGTGCTCGCCGCGGTGCTCCGGGCGGGCCTCAACGTCATCGGGTCATCGGCCACCGGGCCGGTGGTTTCCGACCTGACCGAGTTCCTCGTGCTCATCCAGCTCGTCAAGCTCTTCGACCGCGCCAAGCCGCGCGACGAGGCGCAGCTCCTCACGCTCAGCCTGTTCATCGTCATCGGCGCGCTGCTCACCAGCAACACCTTCCTGACCGGCATGCTCGTGCTGGCCTATACCCCCCTGCTCACCGCCTCGGCGATGATCCTCCAGATCCGCCTCGGGCTCACCCGCCTCACCCTCGCGGGGGGCGACCGCGCCCGGGCCGAGCACGCCCCCGCCCCGCAGGCGCGCCGCCGCGCCCGGCACTTCCGCCGCGTCGTGGCCGGCGCGCTCGCGGCCAGCTTCGTGCTCGGCCTCGTCGCCTTCATGCTCACGCCGCGCAGCCTCGGCGAGGGAGCGCTCGGGGAGCTGGCCAGGTCCTCCGTGCGGGAGCGCACCGTCGGGTTCCACGACCAGGTCCGCCTCGGGCAGCCCGGCTTCCTCAACCCGGGCGACTCCACCCCCGTGATGGACGTGCTCGTCCGCGACCGGCACGGCGACAACGCCGGGGGGCACCAGCTCGGGAACCTCTATCTGCGCGGGGTCACCAAGGGCAGCTACGACCCCGACCGCAAGGCCTGGCGCGCCGACCGGGGCGTGGACGCCTCCGAGGACCTGGCGGGCGTCTTCATGGGCACGCGCCGCTACGACCTGCAGGACGCGGAGCGCAATCCGCGCCTGGAGTACGCCCAGGTCATCACCCTCCGGGGCGGCACCCGCGAGCGCGACAACTACCTGTTCGCGCTCCTCTCGCCCGCGGGCATCCAGCTCGACGACCGGGCGCGCGTCGAGTTCCGCCCGCACGACCGCACCTTCCGCATCGTGGCGCGCGACCCCGGCCCGCTGAGCTACACCGTCTGGTCGCAGCCCGTGCTCGTGACCACGCCGCGCCCGCCGCCCCCCGCCCCCCCGATGTTCCGCGAGGGGCCCATCCGCGCGCTGGCCCTGGAGCTCGCAGGCCAGCGCCGCGTGCCCTCCGGCCCCGAGGAGCGCGACCTCGCCCAGAACCGCGCCCTGGCCTCCGCCATTCAGAACCATCTGCGCACCCTCGACTACACCCTCGAGCTCGGAGCGCCCCGCGACGGCCGGGACCCCATCGAGTGGTTCCTTTTCGAGGCCCGCCGCGGGCACTGCGAGTACTTCGCCTCCGCCATGGTCGCCCTGTGCCAGAGCCTGGACCTCAACGCGCGCCTCGTCCTGGGCTTCCTGGCCGCCGAGTTCAACTCCGCGACCGGGCAGTATCTCGTGCGCCAGTCCAACGCCCACGCCTGGGTCGAGGTGGAGATCGAGCCCGGCCGCTGGGCCACCTTCGACCCCTCGCCGCCCGCGGAGATCGACCGCCTGCATCGCCCCGCGCTCGGACTCCTCGGACGCCTCAAGCGCTTCTACGAGACGCTGGAGTTCGCCTGGAATCACGGCGTCGTCTCCTTCGACGAGCAGCGCCGCCAGAACCTGCTCGGGGCCCGCGGGCGGATCGCCGGCCGCGAGACCGCCCACGGCCTGCTCTGGCGGGCCCGGGGCTGGATGGAGCGGGTGCGGACCGGGTCGGCGCGACAGGGCGACCAGGCGACGCCCGGGCTCCTGCGCCATCTCCCGCTGGCGATCGCGGTGCTGGCCGGCGTGGCCGCGATTCTGATCGGGGCGCGCGGAACGCGCCGCCCGCCGCGCCGGCGTCGGGCCGGTCCGCGGGGCCTGGCGGCCAGGCCCCCCTGGGGTGCCCGCTCCCGTCGCGGGTTCTACGGCCGGGCGCTGGGGGTGCTCGCCGGGGCCAGACTGGGCAAGCCCCCTCACCGTCCGCCCCTGGCGCACGCCGGCGTGATCGCCGGGACCAGCCCCGCCGCGGCGGATCACTTTTCCGCGCTCACGCGCCTCTACTACCGCGCCCGTTTCGGCGGAACGCCCCTGAGCGGGGCCGAGAAGGCCGAGGCCCGCCGCCTGATCGCCGAACTCCGGGCCGCCACCCGGCGCGCCTGACCGATAACCACGGCGCGGCGGCTGCGCACGCGCTCTCCCCGGGACGAGGGCACTCGGGCCGGACCGTTTGCGCGCGTCGGCCCCAAGCCCGACAGGCCTCGGGCCGATCCCGGCTGGGCCGCGCGACCGTGCGCGCCGCTCCCGCCCTCCATCGCCAGAAGGAACCCCGTCGTGCCAGCCTCACGCTCCCGCACCGAACACTGGGCCGACTGTCTCCGCAAGATTGCCGAGCGGGGTGGCGGGATCGAGATCGCGCTCGACCGCGGCACCGCGGACGCCCCGGGCGCGCCCCCCGAGCCCGCCGACCTCATCTGGCGCGTGCACGTGCTCGAGCTCAACGACCGCCACCTGGTGATCGAGGCCCCCGCGGCCGCCGGCCGCACCGTCGAGCTGGCCGCCGGCGCCCCCCTCATCGGCGCCATGAGCGTGGGCCAGAACCGCTGGATGTTCCACACCCGCGTCATCGGCCCCGCCGGCGGAGGCGCCGCGAGCCGGCCCGCGCTGCTACTGGCCCACCCCAGCGGCCTGGAGCGCTGCACCCGCCGCAACCTGCACCGGATCTCGACGGCGGGACTGAACCTCCCCGCGGTCTCCTGCTGGCCCCTGCTCGATCCCACCAGCGTGATCGCCGCGGAGACCGCCAATCGCGTGCGTCACGCCGAGGCCCGGGCCGGCACCACGTTCTCCGCCCCCCGCTTCAGCGTCGCGGGCATGACCCTCCCCGAGGTCGGACCGATGTTTCCCGCACGGCTGGTGAACGTCAGCGGCGGCGGACTCGGCCTGCAGGTCGCCCGCGCCGACGCGGCGGCGGCCGAGAGCCGCCCGTATCTCTGGCTCGCCCTGGACCTCGCCCCGGACGTGCCGGTACCGGTCGCGGTCTCGGCGCGCGTGGCCCACACGCACCTGGATTCGGCCCAGAACCTCTACGCGGGCGTCGCCTTCGACTTCACCCATCACCCCGAGCACCGCGCTTTCGTGCTCGAGGTGGTCGCCGCCTATGTCGCGCGCATCCAGGACGCGCAGCGCCGGTCCGGCCAGCTCCGCGCCGCCTAAGGCCCGGAGCCCCGCGCCGGCTAGAAGCGGCGCCGGTCGCGGTAGGCCTCGGGCCGCGGCAGGGAGCGCAGCAGCACATTGCCCTCCTCGGACCGCAGGCTCACCCGCGCCGAGCCGTCGCCCAGCCGC
>DASPKO010000047.1:0-8278 GCA_035628055.1 Phycisphaerales bacterium | reverse complement strand
GCTGCTCGACGACGAGGTGTACACCGCCCCGACCCTGCAGGGGCGCATCACGACCAGCGGCCAGATCTCCGGCGTCTTCTCGCAGCCCGAGCTCGACTACATCATCCGCGTCCTCTCGGCGGGAAGCCTCCAGGCCAAGCTCTCCCCGGAGCCGATCAGCCAGAGCGTGCTGGGCCCGTCGCTCGGGGCCGACAACCTGCAGAAGGGGCTCAACGCGGCGATCGTCTCCTTCGTGGTCGTCAGCAGCTTCATGATCCTGTACTACTTCGGCGCCGGCTCGATCGCGGTCGTCGCGCTGATCTTCAACGCCATCCTGCTCGTGGGGATCATGGCGCTCCAGCGGGCCGCGTTCACGCTCCCGGGCATCGCCGGCATCGCGCTGACCTTCGGGCAGGCGGTCGACGCCAACGTGCTGGTCTACGAGCGGATGCGCGAGGAGCTCGGCGCCGGCTCGGACATGCGCACCGCGGTGCGCCTGGGGCACGAGCGGGCCATGTCCTCGATCGTCGACGGCAACGTCACCAACCTGATCGTCTGCGTCGTGCTGGGCTTCATGGGCACGCAGGAGATCAAGGGCTTCGCCATCACCCTGGGCGTCGGGGTCCTGACCACCCTGTTCATGCAGCTCTTCGCCACCCGCGTCATCTTCGAGCTGCTGACGGTGCACGGGGGCTGGCGCCGGGCCCGCATGCTCCCGATCGTCTGGAAGGGCCTCGGCCGGGCCCTGGTCCCGAACGTCGACTGGATGCGCCTCCGCTACGTGGGCTACGCCGTCTCGATCGGGCTCACCCTCGCCAGCGTCGCCGTGATCGCCGCGCGCGGGTCGGATCTGCTCGACGCCGAGTTCCGCGGCGGCACCTCCGTGACGCTGGAGCTGCGCGACCCCGCGACGGGCGTCCCCGTCACGCTCACGCGCGCCCAGGTCGAGGAGCGCGTCGAGCGACTCGCGGCAGAGGACCGGAGCGGCCGCCTGGGCGAGCTCGCCGATGCCGAGGTCGTGGTGGTGGACCCGGACGAGACGGGGTTCACCTCCGACCGGTTCACCATCAAGACCGTGGTGGCCGACCCGGAGGTCGTGCTCGCCGCGATCGCCCCGCAGTTCGCCGACGTGATGCAGGTGCGCCCCGCGCTGCGCTTCGCGGAGTCCGAAACGACGACGCTCGGCGCGCTCCCCGCCTGGCCCGTCCTCGCCCCCCGCCTGGGCGAGGTGATCGACCGCCCGGACGTCGCGACCGATGTCGGCGCCTACCAGGGCGGCATCGTCTTTGTCATCCGCGACCTCGAGCCGCCCGCGTCCGTGGCGGCGATCGAGTCCCGCCTCACCCAGATGCGCGGGCACCAGCAGTTCTCCGACACCGTCACCCGCGAGCAGCGCGTGGTGCTTCTCGATGGCACCAGCGACCAGGCCCGCTCGGTCGCGGTCCTGGTGCGCGACCCGGAGCTCAGCTACGAGCGGGACGAGCAGCGCTGGACCGCCGAGCTCAAGAGCCGCGAGTGGGGCCTGATCCGGGCGGCGCTCACCGAGGCCTCCACCCCCGCCAGCGTGCAGAGCTTCAGCGCCGCGATCGCCCGCACCTTCAAGGCCCAGGCCATCATCTCCATCATCCTCAGCACGCTGCTGGTGGTGATCTACGTCTGGGTGCGGTTCAACTCCCTGCGCTTCTCCCTGGCCGCGATCATCACCACCCTGCACGACTGCATCGTGGCCGTCGGGGCCGTGGCCCTTGCGGGGGTGCTCTATCACCGGTTCCCGGGCGTGGCCAGCGCCCTGCACCTGCGTCCCTTCAAGTTCGACCTGGCGCTGGTCGCCGCGGTGCTGACGATCCTGGGCTACTCGCTCAATGACACGATCATCATCATGGATCGCATCCGCGAGAACCGCGGCAAGCTCCCCTACGCCACGCGCGAGGTGATCAACCGGTCCATCAATCAGACGCTCAGCCGGACGATGATCACTTCGGGAACCACGATCATCTCGGTGGTGGTCCTCTATATTCTGGGGGGCGAGGCCATCCGCGAGTTCGCCTTCGCGCTGTTTGTCGGCATTCTCGTGGGCACCTACTCATCCGTCGCCGTCGCCGCGCCGATGGTCTGGTCGCACCGGCGCGAGTCGGACCCGGACGACGCCGGGGTTGCGCCCGCGACGGGCGGGTACGCGGGCCTGGACGGGGCCGCCACGGGCATCCGGACCGTCGGGGGAGCCGTATGAACGACACCACCAGGCGGATGTTCGGGCTCATCGGGGTCCTGGCGGTCGTCTGGATCGTGACCTACTGGCTCTACGACCCGCCCGCCAGCGAGCCCGCCATCACCTTCGGGGCCGCGCCCGGTCCGCTCGCGGAAATCACCCCTTCGCCGCCGACCCCGCACAGCCCCGCTCCCTCCCCGCCGGCCTCTCCCCCGGCGGGGCTACCCGGGCCGGTGCGGCAACTCGCCGCCACCGCGGAGGCATCTGCCCTCCCGCCCGCTGCCGACGACCTGGTCCGCATCACGCGCGTCGAGCCTCCCCGGCTCCGCCGCTACACCGTCCGCGCCGGCGACACGAGCTTCGAGCACATCGCCGCCCGCCAACTGGGCGACCGCGCCCGCGCCGCGGACATCGCCCAGGCCAACCCCTTCGTCGATCCCACCCGACTGGTCCCCGGCCGCACCGTGCTCAACCTGCCCCAGGACGGCAATGTCCAGGGCAGGCTCGTCACCGAGCTCGTGCCCGCCTCCGAGGCCGAGCCGCCCCCGAAGCACCAGACCTACACGATCGCCTCCGGCGACACGCTCAGCGGGATCTCGGCCAAGGTCTACGGCGACTCGTCGCGCTGGCGCGACCTCTTCGAGGCCAACCGCGACGTCCTGGCCGACCCGGACCGCCTCACCGCGGGCGTCACCATCCGCATCCCGGTCGCCGGCAAGGACCGCCCGTGAAGACCAAGCGCATCCTCGTCACCGGAGGGGCGGGATTCCTCGGGTCGCACCTCTGCGACCGCCTCGTCGAGCAGGGCCACGACGTCATCTGCGTCGACAACCTGTTCACCAGCCAGAAGGTCAACATCGACCAGCTCCTGGGCCGGCACAACTTCGAGTTCATCCGCCACGACGTGACCCACCCCCTCTGGCTCGAGGTCGACGAGATCTACAACCTCGCCTGCCCCGCCGCCCCCGGGCACTACCAGTACAACCCCATCAAGACCATGAAGACCAGCGTGATGGGCGCCATCAACATGCTGGGCATGGCCAAGCGCTGCCGCGCCAAGATCCTCCAGGCCTCCACCAGCGAGGTCTACGGCGACCCCGAGGTGCACCCCCAGCCCGAGAGCTACAAGGGGAGCGTCAACCCCATCGGCCCCCGCGCCTGCTACGACGAGGGGAAGCGCGCCGCCGAGACGCTCTTCTTCGACTACCACCGCTCCAACCGCCTGAACATCCGCGTGGTGCGGATCTTCAACACGTACGGCCCGCGGATGCACCCCTTCGACGGACGGGTCGTGAGCAACTTCATCCGCCAGGCCCTCCGGGGCGAGGACATCACGATCTTCGGAGACGGGCGCCAGACCCGGTCGTTCTGCTACGTCGACGACCTCATCGAAGCGATGATGCGCATGATGAACGGGCCCGACGAGTTCATCGGCCCGGTCAACATCGGCAACCCCGGAGAGTTCACGATCCTGCGCCTCGCCGAGCTCGTCAAGGAGCTCACCGGTTCGAAGGTCTCCATCGTCCGCCGCCCCGCGCTCCAGGACGACCCCAAGCAGCGCCAGCCGGACATCTCCCTGGCCCGGCAGCGGCTGGGGTGGGAGCCGAAGGTCGCGCTCGAGGACGGCCTCCGGCGCACCATCGACTACTTCCGCTCGGTCGACATCGACTCGTTCCGCGCCCCGACGCCGAACTACTAGGCACCGACGAGCCGGAATCGCGACCACGCCGACGATGCTCGTCTAGGCCGCGCCGGCCCCGCGGGCCCCGGCCGAGTCCTGGCCCAGCCCGAACGCCTCGTGCACCACGCGCACCGCGCGGGCCCCGCACTCCTCGGGGATCAGGCACGAGATCTTGATCTCGCTCGTGGTGATGTTCTGGATGCGGACGCCCGCCTCGGCCAGGGCCCGGAACATCGTCGCCGCCACCCCGGCCTGGCTCTGCATCCCCACGCCCACCGCCGAGACCTTCACCAGCGCGGTGTCGACCTGCACCTCCGGGGCGGGCCCCCGGCTGGCCACCCGGGCCAGGCTGCCGCGCACCACCTCGCACACCTCGTCCAGGTCCTGGCGCTCCACGGTGAAGGCGATCGTGCACCGGTCGCCCGGGACCGCGCCGGGGCTCGCGTGCACCTCGTTCTGGATGATGTCGTCGACCGAGAGCCCCGCCGCGGCGATCGGGCCGAAGACCTCGCGCTGCACGCCCGGACGGTTCGGAAGCCCCACGATGGTCACGCGCCCGATCTCGGTCTTGAGCGCCACCGTCGAGATGAGCCGGCTCTCCAGCATCGCGTCACGCTCGCCACAGATCAGCGTGCCCGTCCCCGGCCGCTGGCTGTGCAGCACCCGGATCGGCACGCCGGCCTTCTTGCCCAGCTCCACCGCCCGCAGGTGCATCACCTTGGCCCCCTGCGAGGCCGCCTCCATCATCTCATCGTACGACACCCGCTCGTGCAGCCGCGCCCCGGGAACGATCCGGGGGTCGGCCGTGTACACCCCGTCCACGTCGGTGTAGACCTCGCACACCTCCGCCCCCAGCGCCGCCGCCACCGCCACCGCCGTCGTGTCGCTCCCGCCCCGCCCCAGCGTCGTGACTTCACCCTCCTCGGTGACGCCCTGGAACCCGGCGACCACCGGCACGCGCCCGGCGGCGAGCTCGCGCCGCAGCCTGCCCGCGTCGATGTCCGTGATCCGCGCCCGCGTGTGCGCCGCCTCGGTCCTGATCCCGCACTGCGACCCGGTCAGGCTCACCGCCTCCAGGCCCATCGTGCCCAGGGTCATCGCCATCAGGGCGATCGAGACCTGCTCACCCGTCGCCATGAGCTGGTCCAGCTCGCGTTTCGCCGGGGGCACCCCCGCCTCCCGGCAGACCCTTCCCGCCAGAGCCAGCAGGTCGTCCGTGGTGTCACCCATCGCCGACACCACGACCACCACGCCGGCCCCGGCCCGGTGCGCCTCGGCGGCCCGCTGGGCGCAGCGCCGCATCTTGGCCGGGTCGGCCACGCTCGAGCCCCCGAACTTCTGGACGACGATCCGCACGCCAGCTCTCCCGCCGCGCCGCCCCCGGCCCGAACTCCAAGATCGGCTCGCCCGGCCGCCGCGCTGGAGCAACCCGGCACGCGGATCGCCCTCCCGCCCGCCGGCCCGTCCGCGCCGCGCCCCGGACGCGGCTTATCTCCCCTTCCACTCGGTCGGCACCTCGCCCGCCTCCGCCCGCACCACCGACCGGATCCCTCCCCGGCCCCGCCACTCGGTGATCACCTGCATCCACGCCGGCCGCAGCAGCCGCGCCAGGTCGTTGCGAATCCTGTCCGTGACGGCCTCATAGAAGATCCCTTCCATGCGGAACGATTGGTAGTAGAGCTTGAGGCTCTTGAGCTCGACGCACCCGGTCGCTCCCGCCGCCGAGCCCCGCGCCGCGGGCTGGTACCGCAAGCGCACCGTCCCGAAGTCCGGGTGCCCGGTCTTGGGGCACTGGCTGGTGAACTCCTCCGCCACGTGCTCGATCACGATCGGCTCACGGGCCGGTGTCTCGAAGGTTTCCAGCAGCTCGGGCCTGGGCATGCGGGGACTACCGGCCGTACTTCGTGAGCAGCTCGAGAATCTGCGGCTGATTGCGGTCGATCTGGAGCGAACGCCGCAGGGCCGCCAGGCCCTTCTGCCGGGCCTGCGGGTCCTTCATGTCGGCGAGCAGCCAGCGATTGAGGTGGATCACGCCCACGCCGTTGAGCGCCGGCGCGTAGTCCGGGTCGAGCTCCAGCGACTTCTCGAAGGCCGCGAGCGACTCGTCATACTCGCCCAGCTTGAAGCGGGCAAAGCCCAGCCGCTCGTACACCGCGGGCGACGCCCCCCGGCCCACCGCCTCCTGGAGGGCATTACGCATCTCGGTGTACCGCCCCAGCTTGCCGAGGCTGTCGCCGAGCTTCGAGAGGAGCTCGGGGGTGAGCTCCATGTGCTCGGTCGCCTGCTGGAACTCCGCCACCGCCTCCTGGTGCCGCCCCATCGCCGCGTAGATCGAGCCCAGGTTGAATCGGGCCGGGCCGTTCCGGGGATCGATCTCCACGGCCCGGCGTCCATAGATCAGGGCCTGGCGGTTCTCGTCGAGCTGGTAGTAGGCCGTGGCCAGGTTCAGGTTGACGTTGAAGTCGTTGGGCCGCACGGCCAGGGCGCGCAGGTACGCCTGGATCGCCTCGGTCACCCGGTCGAGCAGGTGGAGCATGAGCCCATGGAAATACTGGGCGTCGAAGTTCCGCGGCTCGATCGTCGCGGCCCGCCGGTATCCCACCTCGGCCTGCGCGTAGTCACCGTCCACCCGGTAGATGTCCGCCATGCCCAGGTGCGCGCTGGTGAGCTCGGGATTGACCTCGATCGCGCGGGCGAACTCGGCCAGGGCCCGGGCCTTGTCCCCCTCGCGCAGCGCCCGCTCGGCCTCCCGCACGTGGGACTGGCCCCGGCTGATGACGGCGTCGCCCCGGACCTCCTCGCGCGCGCCGCCCATGACGCCGCAGCCGCCGGGACCCGCCGCGAGCCAGGCCAGGGCCGACACTCCAACCAGGACGCGCACCGGTGTCCGCTTCATAGAGCCCTTCATCGGGTAAACAGCCGCAGCAACGCCCAAGAGCATACCCCCGCCCCGCCCCCGGCTCAGGCGGGCACGGCCAGCTTGCGGGGCCTGACGGTGGCGCCGCCCGCCTCGACGAGCCGGCGCAGCCGCCGCAGGTTGAGGGTGTCCAGGTCGACGCCCGCCGGGGTCGTTCCCTTTGGCGTCTCCATGATCTTGGGCCGGTCCCGGAACGCCGGGTGATTCACCACCGCGGCGAACCCCTCCGGACCGATCGTCCCCTTGCCGACGTGCTCGTGCCGGTCGAGCCGGCTGCCCAGCGTGCCCTTGGAATCGTTCAGGTGCAGCACACGCACGTGCTCGAAGCCGCACACCCGGCCCAGGCGCGCCAGGGTGGCCTCGGCGGCGGCCCGCGACGAGAGGTCGTGCCCGCCGGCGTGCGCGTGGCACGTGTCGAAGCAGTAGCCGACGCGGCCCTCCGCCCCCGTCCTCTCAGCGATGAAGCCGCGCAGCCCGGCCAGCTCCTCGAACTCACGGCCCAGGATCGTCCCGCACCCCACCGTATTCTCCAGGCAGAGCACCGTGCGGTACCCCGCGGTGCGCCCCAGGATCTCCCGGTACGCTTCGGCGATCCGCAACAGCCCGGCCTCGCGCGTCCCTCCCTTGTGCGCGCCGGGATGGTGGACCAGCAGCGGGATGCCCAGACGCTCGCACCGCTCAACTTCCTCGACCATCAGGTCCACCGAGAGCCGCCAGAGGTTGTCGTCGCCGCTGGCCAGGTTGATCAGGTACGAGGCGTGAGCCACCGTCCGCGGGGCCCCCGCGTCCCAGCCTAGCCGCCGCGCCTCGGCGCGCCACTCCTCCACGGCCTCCGTGCGGAGCGGCGCCACCCGCCACTGCTGCTGGTTCTTCGTGAACACCTGCACGC
This sequence comes from Phycisphaerales bacterium, assembly GCA_035628055.1. Classification (GTDB taxonomy): domain Bacteria; phylum Planctomycetota; class Phycisphaerae; order Phycisphaerales; family UBA1924; genus DASPKO01. The sequence continues at coordinate 603 of DASPKO010000047.1, read as the reverse complement.
AGTCCAGGCGCAGCGCCTCCGCCCTGCGGAGCGCGCCGGCCATGCACCCGGCGATCGAGAGATGCGAGCCGAACATCGATCCGACTCTAGCGCCCGCCCCCCCGCGCCTGTTCGAGGCGCTCCAGGACAGTCGCCATGTCCATGGCACACCCGGGCGCCCGGCCCTCGGACCAGGCGACGAGCCCGTCGGGCGCCACCACCACCGTGCCCCGGGCCGCGACGTTCCGCTCCGCCCAGTAGAGCCCGTACGCCCTGCACACGACCCGGTGGGCGTCGGCAAGCAACGGGTGTTCCAGGCCCAGCTCGCGCGCCCAGGCCCTGTGCGCATACGTGCTGTCGCAGGAGATGCCGACCGCCTGGGCGCCCGTTCCCCGCCACCGGCCCGCCCAGTCCCTGACGCACCCCATTTCCGAGCCGCACACCGAGGAGAAGTCGAAGGGGTAGAAGCAAAGGACGACCGGGCCGGAGCGCAGGGCCGTCGAGAGCGTCCAGTCCTTGCGGTCCTGGTCAGGGAGCGTGAAATCCGGCGCGCGCTCGCCGATGGCGATCACCCGCGGGCCCGGCCCGTCACCCGGCGCGGCCGCACTCACGCGTGGGCCCTCA
>DASPKO010000046.1:0-8833 GCA_035628055.1 Phycisphaerales bacterium | reverse complement strand
GGCTCCCCCGGGGCCTGCTCAAGTACGAGCACATCGCCCGCGCCGCCATCGGCTGCGCGCTGTGCGCCTCGCTTCGCGGCAACGACACCGAGGCCATGCGCTGGCTCGACGCCGTCGCCGAGGTCGACAGCCTGCCCGACTCGGTGCGTGAGCAGGTCCTCCCACGGCGGATCGCGATCCTCGCGCGCGCGGGCCGCTGGGATGACCTCGAGCGGCTCGTCCGCGTCGAGCGGCGCTCCGATCGCTCGGGGGGCGGCCCCGAGGTGCGCCCGCTCCCCGCACTCCCCGCGCGCCTGCTGGCGGTCGCCGCGCTCGACGCCAAGTCCACCTCGGCGCACGCCGCCCCCGTCATCGACCAGCTCGCGCGCCTCGCCCTGGGCGACCTGGTCGCCGCCAACCAGGTCGGTCACCTGCTCGACCTGGCCAAGCGCTACGGGACCGCCCCGATCGGCGACCACGGCTTCATCGTCCACTTCGTGCGCGGCATGCAGTTTTACGAGGAGGCCCGCACACTCCACGCGGCCGGCGCCGAGGACCCCCAGGAGCCCACCCGGCGCCCCGAGCTCACCAATCAGTACGCCCAGGCCGCCGACCTGCTCGAGCGGGCACTCGCCGAGCCCGATGCCGCCGCGTTCGGCGCCGAGCGCTCCCGGGCCGCCATGATGCTGGGGCTCGCCCGCTTCTACGCGGGCCGGCTCCTGCCCGCCGCAGAGGCCTTCCTCGAGGTCTCCAGCACCGCCACCGGCACGCAGGGCGAAGAGGCCCTGTGGCTGGCCGTCCTCGCCTTCGATCGTGCCGCCCGCGCCGGCGACACCTCCGCGGCCGCGCGCCGCGACCAGGCCGCCGCCCTCTTTCTCCAGCAGTACGCCGCCTCCGAACGCGCCGCCAAACTCCTCCTGGGCCTGGGCCCCGGCTCCGCGCTCGACGACCAGGCCGCGGTCGGCGTGCTCATGAAGGTCACCCCGGAGTCACCCTTGTACGAGCCCGCGCGGCGCCAGGCGGCGCGCCTGCTCTACGGCCTCTACCGCGCCGCGCGCGGACAGAACCGCGACTTTGCCGCGGTTCAGTTTCTCGGGGTCGCCGAGCAGGTGCTGGCCATGGACCGGCGCGCCGCCGCCTCCGCCGACCCCGTCCTGGCCCGCGAGGCCGCGGCCCGGGTCGTCCAGCGCGCCCGGCAGATTCTCGACGCCGCCCTCGGAACCAGCGTCCCCGACGCGGCCCGCGCCCAGGCCGCCCTCGACGTGCTCGACTCGGTCGCCGCCACGACGCGCGTCGACCTCTCTGCCCACCGGGAAGAGCTCGCGTTCCGCAGGCTGCAGGTCGCCCTGGCCCGGAACGACAGCCGGGCCGTCGCGACCCTGGCCCCCACGCTCGCGGCGCTCCAGGGCCCGTTTGCCGATGCCGCCGACCGTCTCCTGTTCCGCCGCGCCGCCGACGCCGTGGCCGCGGCCCCAAGTCCCGACGCCGAGTCGCTGCGCACCGTGGTGGCGCACGGCTCGCGCATCATTGCCCGCACCGGCAGCTCGCCGGCCGTGCTGGCCGACCCGTCCGTGCTCTGGCTCCACTCGACGGTCGCCGCCGCGGCGGTTGCTCTCCTCGACGCCCCCGGAGGTACGCCCGATCCTGCGCATCGCGAGCTGGCGGTGCGGCTCGACTCCGCCATCCTCGCGGCCCAGCCCCGCAACGAGGCCTCGCTCCGCCGCCTCGCGCGCACCTCCGAAGACTCCGGCGACACCGCCACCGCCCTGCGCTCCTGGTCGACGCTCGCCGCCGGGCTCGACGTCGGGTCTCCCGCCTGGTTCGAGGCCCGCTATCACCAGCTCCGGCTTCTGGCGGCCGCCGACGCCGTTCGGGCCCGCCAGCTCCTGGCCCAGCACCGCGCGCTCTATCCAACCCTCGGTCCGGACCCGTGGGGAACCCGCATGCGCGAGCTCGAGTCCAAGCTCGGCCCGGCCACCGCCCCCGTCCCCGGAGACCCCCCGTGAGCCGCCTGGAGCGCGAGCCCTGGAGCGAGGACCGTCCCCGCGAGCCCGCCCCGTCGGCGGGGCGCTGGGTCATCGGCGCCACGCTCGTGCTGATGGTCCTGATCGTCCTGGCCGCGGCGGTGCTGTTGCTCTCGGGCCCGCAGCCCGGCGGACTCTCCGCCCCGGGCGCGCCAGCCGCCCCGCCCGCGGCCACCGCGCAACCCGGCGCGGAGCCGCCCGAGGTCCCGGAAACCGACGCCGCGCGCGCTCCGCAGGGGGCCCCACCCGCGCCCCAGGCGCCCTCGTCCACCCCGCCGGTGCAGCTCACCGACGCCGACGCCGCGGTCCGCCTGCTGGCCCGGGCCCGGGGCCAGCTCTCCGGCGACCAGAGCGCCGCGCTGGATCAGTTCAACCACGCCGTGCGCTGGCTCGGATCGCACTGGGCCGGTTTCGACGCAGCGGGGCGCACCGCGGCCCTGGACGCGATCGTGGAGTTCGTCTATGCGGCGGCCGCCTGGCCCGACGCGGCGCTGGTCGCCCTCGCGACGCTCGAAGAGCTCGCCGACCCGATCACCGGCGCCCGGGGACGCGTCGCGGCCGACCAGGTTCTTCCCAGCGTCTGGGCGGCCGGGACCCTCGTCCGGCTCGCGCGCGAACGGAACCTTCCCGTGGCCCTGGTCACGCGGATCGACGCCGCCCTCGTCTCGACCCTGGGCGCCGACCGCCCCCGCCAGGAGAGCCTGTTCGAGACCGGGGCCCGCGCCGCCCTCCGCCGGCTGCCCCTGGCGATGCTCGTCGAGACGGCCGACGACGCCGAGCCGGTGGCGGAGGCCTTCGCCCGCTGGCTCGAGGCCGTCGCCGCGGCCCTCGCGCCCGAAGAGGCCCGCCAGCTCCTGATTGCCGACGCCCTCGAGCAGGTTCTCCGCGTCGGCCCCGAGGCGGCATCGGACCGCGGGGCGTACGCGGCGGTCCGCCAGCTCTCGCTCGGCCTCTCCTGGCAGGAGGGATCCGTCGCCCGGGCACGGTTGATCGACTGGCTGCGCGACCAGCGGGTCTCCTCCGCCGATCTCAACGTCCTCACGACCGTCCTGGCGACCGAGTCCGCGGCGCCGGGGCTCACCCCCGACATGGCCTTGGCCCCGGACGCGGAGCCGGGACAGCGCGAGGAGCTGGCGACCCGCTACGCCGCCGCCTGGCAGCTCCAGGCCCAGGCGCCCGCCTCCGACGACTGGGCGTCCGCGGTGGTCACGGCCCTGTCCCAGGAGCCTCCACCCGGCGACGCGCTCCGCCAGCTCGCCCTGCTCGTCGAGCTGGCCCGCCTCCACCAGGCGGCGCGGTTCGCCTGGAGCGGCCGCGCCCCCGAGGCCCGCGCCCTCGTGCGCGACGCGTCTACCGAGCGCCTCTCCCTTCAGGGGGCTCCGTCGGCGCCGGGGCTCTCCGGACTGGGGAATCTACAGTCCGTCACGATCCAGGTCGCCGAGCAGAGCTGGGCGGCGCGCTACCTGGCGGCCGGCAAGAACATTCCCCTCCGCGAGGAGCTCCTCAAGGAGATCGACCAGAGCGGGCCGCAGAACCTCGTGGACGCCGAGGTCCTCGTCGAGGCCGCCTGCTTCAGCGGGCCCGCCAGCGTCCGCGCCGAGGCCCAGCGCCTCGTCGCCAAGTTCGCCGCGCAGCCCGCGATCCTCGCGGGAATGCTCGAGGCCCTGCCCCGGGCCCCGCGCATCGAATCGATCTCCAGGCTCGCCGCGAGTCTCGGCCAGACCCAGCTCCCGCCGCCCACGGACCCGCGCTGGATGCTCCAGGCGCGGCGCGGCCTCGTCGAGCGCCTCACGCAGACCCTGGCCGCCGCCGCGCAGGCCGACATCGACCGGCTCGCCGCCTCGCTCGCCTCGGCCTACCTCGATGGCCCCGGCGCCGCGCCGGCGGCGCCCACGCCCGACCCGCTCGACGGTCTCCGCGCCGTCGCGGCCGACTGGTCCAGCCGCGCCCGCGCCTACTCACCCAACCCCGCCGCCCCCATCCCCCTCGAGCACATCGAGCAGCACGCCCGGGGCCGCGCCGCCCTGGCGGCGGGGCCCATCCAGGCCTTCGCGGCGGCCCAGTGCGGGCTCGTCGAGCACATGACGTACGTGCTGGCCGGCGAGCAGCCGGCCCGCTCCGCCGCGCTCAAGGTCGTTCTTGACCAGTGGGCCGAGCACCGCGCCATCGCCCCGAGCGTCTTCGAGCAGATGATCGCCACCGAGCGGGCCCTGCTCCGCCTCTGGCTGATCCGCCTCGACCAGGAGGACCTATGGCACGGCTCCTGATCGCGATGATGGCGGCGACCGCGCCCCTGGCCGTCACTCGCTCCGCCGGCCTCGCGCTGGCGGGAGCGCAGCCACCCGTGGCGCCGGCGCCAGCTCCCGCCGCGCCCGCGGAGAACCGCGATCTGGCCGCGATCCCGCTCCCTGACCTGGTGCGCCGGCTCGGCGCCCTCTCCCCGGACGATCCCCAGGCGTACTTCCTCCTGGCCGAGGAGGTGGCCGCGGAAGTGCCGGTCAGCCCCGCGGCCCGCCCGCTGGCCCAGCGGCTCCTGGTCCTGAGTTACGCGCTGCGGCAGTCCGCCGGCGAGCCCGGCCTCGAGGCCCATGCCGCGAGCGTCTGCCTCGCCCTCGCCGCGATCGCCGCGTCCGAGCCCGAGCGCCGCTGGCTGGTCGCCATGGCGGGCCTGGACCCGGGTACCTCCGCCCATGCGCCCTTTGCCGCCTCGGAGCAGACCGCCCTCGATGCCGCCTCCGCCCTCGGGCTGGTGCGCGCCGGGCACGGACGACTCGCCGAGCGACTGCTGGCCCGACCCGGGGTCAGCGAGCTGATCGAACGCTACGACGCGCTGCTCAGTCCGCTCGGGCAGCGCGGCGGGATGGACATCCTCCGCCGGCACATCGCCGCATGGCCCACATGCCCGGAGTGCCAGAACCGCCGGGTCCTCGTCCGCCCCGGCCCGACGCCGGCCGCGGTCGTCTGCGCGACCTGCCGGGGCAATCCCGGCCCCGTCCTCGCCCCCAGCGAGTTTCTCGCCCACCTCCGTCTCGAGTCCGTGCTCCTCGCCGGAGCCCAGCGCTCCTGGTCGGCCCAGTTGGCCGTCGACGACGGGGCGCCCCTGCGCGAGCTCGACATGGCGGCACTGCCCATGGCATTGGGGGTCGACGTGTCGCGCCCGCTCTATCGCCACGGGCAATGGGTTGAGGCGGCCGCTCCGAGCCCGGCACCCCCGCTCTCCGGGCCCGAGCCCGGCGCCGAGCGGCGGTAGGCGCCGGCGCGGCACGGTTTGCCCCGCCTCGCATAGAGTGGCCCCCGCCCGAGAGGAGCCCGACATGGCCGACGGTCCCACGAACTCCGCCGCCCCGCCCCGCGAGGCGCCCCCGAGCGCCGCCCCGGCCGGCAAGCCGACCGTCTCCTTTGAGGACTTCGCACGCCTGGACCTGCGCGTCGCCCGCGTGCTCAAGGCCGAGGACCACCCCAAGGCCGACCGCCTCTTCCGCCTCCAGCTCGACGACGGGTCCGGCCAGCCCCGCCAGATCTGCGCGGGGATCCGGGGGCACTACCAGGCCCAGGACCTCGTGGGCCGGCTCATCGTCATCGTCGCGAACCTCGAGCCGCGCGTGATCCGCGGCGAAGAATCCCGCGGTATGCTCCTGGCCGCGAGCAACGTGCCCAAGGACGCGGCGACGGCCACGACCGCCGAGCGCAGGGTCATCCTGCTTCGCCCCGACCAGGACATCGAGCCAGGGGCGATTGTGTCATAGGAGCTACCGGGACTGGGCCGCCCCCGAATGGGGCGTCGTTCCGGTCCGTCCACGGGCGCCGCGGTTTTAGACTCCCGACCATGGCCAGCAAGAAGCCCGCCCGCGCCCCGGCCCGTCGCCCCGCTCCCGCCGCGCGCCGTGAGGCGGCGCTTCGCAAGACCTATGAGCGCAACCAGCGGCGCCGCCCGCGCCAGAGCCAGGAGCGCCAGCCGGGCCTCGAGGCCGAGATGCGCCCCCGCCCCGAGTCCGGCGCCGAGACCTATCGCGGCTCGGGCAAGATGCAGGGCAAGGTCGCGATCATCACCGGGGGTGACAGCGGCATCGGCCGCGCCGTGGCGGTGGCCTTCGCCCGCGAGGGGGCCGACGTGGCCATCGTCTACCTCGACGAGCACCAGGACGCCCAGGAGACCTGCCGCCTGGTGCAGCAGGCCGGGCGGCGCTGCCTGCCCATCGCCGGCGACGTGGGGGATGAGGGCGTCTGCCGCGCCGCGGTGGAGCGCACCGTGCGCGAGCTGGGGCGGCTCGACGTCGTGGTGAACAACGCCGCCGAGCAGACCGAGCAGGAGCGCCCCGAGGACATCACCGCGGCCCAGCTCGAGCGCACCTTCCGCACCAACATCTTCTCGTACTTCCACCTCACGCGGGCGGCGCTCCCGCACCTGGAGGAGGGCGCCGCGATCATCAACACCACCTCCGTCACCGCCTATCGGGGCAGCGACCACCTGATCGACTACGCCTCCACCAAGGGGGCCATCGTCGCCTACACCCGCTCGCTGGCGCTCAACCTCGCCCAGCGCACCATCCGCGTCAACGCCGTCGCGCCGGGCCCCGTCTGGACCCCGCTCATCGCGGCGACCTTCGACCCGAAGCACGTCAAGAAGTTCGGCAAGGACGTGCCCCTGGGCCGGGCCGCCCAGCCGGCCGAAATCGCCCCCTGCTACGTCTTCCTCGCCTGCGACGACTCGTCGTACATGTCCGGGCAGGTGCTCCACCCCAACGGGGGCGAGGTCATCAACGGCTAGCAGCATTGGGGGAAAAGGGCTGGCGGGGCGTATCGCGGCGCCGTCAGAGCTTTGGGCTAGGCCGGCGGGCTCTCCGACACCGGCACCGCGCGGCGCGCTGGCGCCGCGCCGTTGCGCTCCGCCGGGCCGCCGGGAAGTCCGCCACGCCCCCCGGGTGCCACCCCGCTCCCCAGGCTCAGGGCCGCCCGGGCCGACTCGGACATGTCCAGCACCAGGCTGAAGGCCAGCGGGACCAGCACCAGCGTGAAGATCGTCGAGACGATGAGCCCGCCCAGCACCACCGCCCCCAGCCCGCGATACATCTCCGACCCCGCCCCGGGCGCCACCACCAGCGGGAGCATCCCGCCCACCGTCGTCGCCGTCGTCATCATCACCGGCCGCACGCGCGAGCGAAGGGCCTCGCGGATCGCCGTCAGCCGCGGCATCGGCGGGTCGGCGCTCCCGTAGCGCGCCGGGTCCATGAAGTTGAGGGACTGCTCGACGATCAGGATCGCGTTGTTCACCACCGTCCCGATCAGAATCACGAAGCCCAGCATCGTGAGCACGTCGAGGTTCTGCGTCGGCTGCGTCAGGTCGCGCCTCGTGACCTCGTGCACGATCGCCAGGCCGCCGAACCCGCCCACCATCGCCAGCGGGACGCTGACCATGATCACCAGCGGGTAGAGAAAACTCTCGAAGATCGCGCACATCAGCAGGTAGGTCACCGCCAGGGCCCAGATGAACCGCGCGGTTGCCAGTTGCGGCTGCCACGCCAGCCCGCCCAGCAGGCCGGCGATCACCACCGCCAGCAGGGCCACCCCGATGGCGCCGTAGACCCCGGCCCCGCGGCCCATCCGCGCCGAGCGCACCAGCACCCACACGCCCGCGAGCACGCCCAGCGCCGCCAGCCCCCACGAGACGTAGATCACGCCCCGCCGCCATCCCGTCACGGTGGCGCGGGGGTCCGTGGCCCCGAAGAGCGACGCCCGGACTTCGTCGAGGCTCGCCGCCGTCCCCTCCAGCCGCACCCGCATGCTCTGGTCGATCAGGCCCGCCTGCCGCGCCGCGCCCACCACGTCCCGCTCGAGCTCCACCATCACGTCCTCGACCGTCATGCCCTGCGGGGGCCGCACCCGCACGCTCACCGACGGCAGCTCCTCCGAGCGCGAGATCTGCGGGGGCGCCTCGCTCTGCACCACATCCACCACGGTGTCCAGAGGCACCACCCGGCCCGACGGCGTCGCCACCGGGATGCTCGCGAGCTGCTCACGGTAATCCAGCCGCCCCGGCTTGCGCCCCCCCAGCGGGAGCACCACCATGTCCACGGTCTCGCCGCCGAGACGGAAGTCGTCCACGAACGCCCCGTCGAAGAGCGCCCGGACCGCCTCGCCCGCGTCGCGCGTCGTGAGCCCCAGCTCCCGCCCGCGCGCGTTGAGCCGCAGCCGGGTCTCCGGCTGCGAGAGGTTGAAGTTGTTGGGGTCGGCCGTCACCGAGCGCCCGAACCCGTATTTGCCCCCGGCGATCCCGAAGATCATCTGCGCCGCCGCGGTCACGCGCTCCAGGCGCGGGCCGGAGATCTCCACGTTGACGGTGTTGCCGCCCCCGGCCCCGCGCCCGAAGATCGAGGCCTGCGACGCCCCGCCGTAGGCGCCCGGGATCGAGTTCATGGCGTTGGTCAGGAGCGAGCCGATGGGGATGACCCGCTGCTCCTCGGCGCTGGTCGCGCCCACGAACATCCCTCCCCCGAAGGACCCGATGAAGAAGTTGTCGATCCCCACGGGGTCGAACAGCGGCGCCCCGGGCATCGGCATCTGCGGGATCGGGGGGAGCGTGGCCAGCAGGGCGGGATCGCTGCCGGCCTTGACGTACGCCCCCAGCTTCTCCTCGAGCCGCTCCGCGATCGACGTCATCTGCGCGACGTTGTACCCCGGCGGGATGATCAGCCCGCCGAAGACGAGGTTCCGATTGCCCGTGGGCAGATAGTCCAGCGGCGGCGCCATCTTCGCGGCGCCAACCACGCTCGCCGCCGCGAGCACCCCGATGATGACCGGCCGCAGCGACCAGGCCCGCCACCCGGTCATCA
>DASPKO010000045.1:0-2132 GCA_035628055.1 Phycisphaerales bacterium | reverse complement strand
ACGTCGTGACGTAGTTGCGGGGGGGCACCAGCGGGCTGATCGTCCACCCGGGCGGGCAGGGGGGCGCGGGCGTCAGCTCGCTCTCCTGGACCTGGGCCTCGGCGGGGCGCTCGCGGGCCTGGAAGTGGTTGAGCGTGTACGCCGACGGGAGCTCGCCGTTGGCTCCCACCGCGACGTCGGCCAGCGTGTGCCGGGTGCGGCCCTCGGAGTTGTAGATGTGCACGGTGTGGCTGAGGGCCTCGAGGCCGTCGTTGCCGCCGCCGGGGTAAATGGGGTTGCGGACCAGCCCGGACATCTGGCGCAGCAGCTTGCCCTCGGTGTCGAAGACCTGCCGGTCGACGGGGAAGTACCAGCTCCCGCCCGGCCGCTGCTGGCGCGCCGGCCCGATGGCCAGGGTGCTCTCGGTGGCGCGCTCGAAGGCGGGGCGCGGATCGTTGGGATCGTCCGCGCGGCGCTTGGTGAGCTGATAGGAGAGGGCGACGGTGGGCTCGGGGCGCGGCCCGCCGGTCAGGGGCGGGGGGTCGCCCGGCGGTGGGGGCGCGGTGATCCGCGCCGCGTCCTCGGCGGGGACCAGGTACCTGACCTCGCACAGGTATTCCCAGCGCTCCGGGTCGTCGGGCTGCTGCCACGCCGAGGGGAGCCCGCCGGGGTCGGAGGGATCGCCCGGGCGCAGGATGTCGCGGGTGTAAAGACGGGGCTTGCCGTTGTCGTTCTCCTCGAGCTCTCCAGCCGCGTTGACGGTGTACGCCTGTCCCTCCTTGACGCCCTCGGCGCGCAGCTCCACGCGCGCGCCGGTGTCGGTGAGCCAGTTGCTCTGGCCGATCGGGTCTCCCGGGTTGGCCGGATCGGTGTCGTAGGTGAGGGCCTCGTACTCGAAGAACCTGACGAACCCCTGCGTGAGCCCGGCGAGGTTGTTCTCCGCCACCGACCAGCCGACGCTGCGATGCTCGACGAGCAGCAGCTCGTTGCGGAGGTGGGCGAGCGGATCATCCGGCGGCAGCGTCAGGCCAGGAATCGGCCCCGGCTCGCGAGGGGGAACGGGCGGGAGCGTCATCCCCTCCGCGGCGAGAAAGGCCTCGGCGGGCCAGTACACGTTCTCCGCGCCCAGCCCCGCCCCGCCGCTGTCGATGAGCTCGCCGTTCTTGAACTTCCAGTAGTGGTCGCGGAGCACGACCCCCGAGGCGCCGACGTGGAGCACGCGCCTCCCGACCATGCCGGGGGCGGTGAGGTAGCTCGGGGGCGCGCCCTGGAGCCCCGCGCCGTCGGTCATGGCCTGCGCGCTGTCGAACTCGTCGATGATCGTGATCCAGCGCGGCTGGGTGAAGTCCTCGAGCGGCTGGGGCTCGGGCGTGAACGGGGGGTTCCCGTACGAGCGCCAGGTGTACGGGACGTGGAAGGCCGAGCGGTGCGGACGGGGGGCGTCGTCCACGTCGGCGCCGGCCACGAACCGGCGGAAGCGGTAGAACCGCCCCTGGCCCTGGTCCCCGGTGAGCGCAAGGGTGCCCACCTGGCTGTCGTAGTTGGGAAGCTCCAGGGGCGCGGCCGTGCGGATGTAGGCCGGGCGCCCCCCGGGCAGCATCGTCTGGAAGTACCCGGGGGTCGTTCCCGGGACCGGGTCGGGGGTCCAGCGCACGGAGGCCTCGGCGCGGAGCGCCGGCATGACTCCCGAGTTGAAGGTCGTGGTGAAGCCGCCGTAGTTCAGGGCGAGCGCGAGCCAACTGGCGCCGAACTCGGCGATCCCGGGCTGGAGGCGGCGGAACGCCACGATGGCGCGATCGACCGCGTCCGGCTCGTAGACCGAGACGAGCCAGGCGTCCTGGTTCATGCCCGCCGGCGAGGCGTACTCGAAGACCCAGGAACGCACCACCGCCGGCTCGGTGGTCACGGGAGCGCCGCCGGCGAGCTGGCGGCGCGACGCGGCCGAGACCTTGAAGAGCCGGGGGAACTGCTCGAGCATCCCCTCCTGCTCGAAGGCGGGCCCGGTCTCGAAGTCGTGCTGGAAGCCGTAGTGATAGCGGACGCTGTGAACCCAGTCCTGCAGGCTCGTCGGCAGCGCCAGGGCCGGATGCTCGTACTCCAGAGCCGCGGCCGTCGGGAGCGAGGCCCCATCGAAGCAGCGGAACTCCGTGGAG
>DASPKO010000044.1:0-2168 GCA_035628055.1 Phycisphaerales bacterium | reverse complement strand
CACCGCCGCCACGCCGGCATCGACCTCGCCGTCTACCACCACCCCGGCCACGCGTGGAACGTAGATCGCATGCTCGACGCGCTCGCGGCCGCGCTCGACTACTACCAGGCGAACTTCGGTCCCTATCCGTTCGACCACGCCCGGATCGTCGAGTTCCCGGGCTACCTCGACTTCGCGCAGGCGTTCCCCGGCACGATCCCCTATTCGGAAGACGTGGGCTTCGTCTCCGACTACGACGAGCCGGAGGCGATGGACTACGTCACGTACCTCACCGCACACGAGCTGGCGCACCAGTACTGGGCGCACCAGGTGGTCGGCGCGGACATGGAGGGGCGGGAGGTGCTCTCCGAGACCCTCGCCCAGTATTCCGCGCAGATGGTGATGAAGAAGCTCCGCGGCGAGGACCATCTCCGCCGCTACCTGCAGTTCGAGCTGGACCGGTACCTGGAGGGCCGCGCGCACGGATCCGAGGAGCCGACCCTCACCCGCGTGGCCGGGCAGGACTACGTCACGTACCGCAAGGGCGCGCTCGCCATGTACCTGCTGCAGGAGCGGCTGGGCGAGGACGCGGTCAACCGGGCGCTCCGGTCGCTGCTGAGGCGGTACAGGTTTCGGGGCGCGCCCTTCCCGCGCTCGCTCGACCTGGTCGCGGCCCTGCGCGCCGAGGCGGAGACGCCGGAGGAGCAGGCGCTGATCACCGACCTGTTCGAGCGCATCACCCTCTACCACCTGAGCGTCGACGAGCCCACGGCGGTCCGGCGCGCGGACGGGAGGTGGGACGTGGCGGTGCCGGTGGAGGCGAAGAAGCTCTACGCCGACGGCAGGGGCGCGGAGACGGAGACCCCGCTCGCCGAGCGGATCGAGATCGGACTGTTCACCGCCGAGCCCGGCCGCGATGCGTTCGACGCGAGGCACGTGGTCGTGCTGGAGCGCCACCCCCCGTGCCTCCGTGCCTTCGTGCCTCCGTGCCTTCCCCTACACCACCACCGCGAGGTCCGTCAGCGACTCGGCCTGCCACTGGGACCCGACCTGCCAGAAGTACCGCGCCACGCGTCCCTCGCTGGTGGCCGCGAGGATGTTGATCAGGCTCCCGTAGCTCACCCCGCTGAGTCGCCCCGCCGGCGCGGGCCCGCCCGCGATGACGTCCGACAGGCGCGTGACCTGCCAACCGGTCTGCTGCAGGGCGGGGGCCCACCAGTAGGCCGTGAGTCGGCCCTCGTCGTCGATACCGACGACGTTGAGCCCGCCCCACGCGGTGACATAGGAGGCGATGGAGACCGAGACCATCGCGGGCCCGCCGATCTGGTCCGTGAGGTTGTCGTTGCGCCACTCGCCACCAAAGCCGGGCACCCACCAGGTGATGGCCAGCTCGCCCCGCGAGTTGATGCCGGCCAGGTTGATGCCGCCCCACGAGGTCAGATACGCCGTGAGCCCGCCGGCCACCGGCGCCGCCCCCGTGATCTCCGAGAGATTGCTGGCGTTCCAGGCGGCCTGCCCCGGGGCCCACCACACGGAGTGGATGTTGCCCGCCGCGTCGAGCCCGGCGATGTTCAGCCCGTTCCAGCTCGTGACGTAGCTGACCAGGGGGCCGGTGAAGGCCGGGGTGGCGATGCCGCGGGGCGCCAGGTCGCGCTGGCTGATGTTCATGAAGGCCCAGACGTACTCGCCGCCCGCGTTGCGGGCGCCGGTCTGCGTGTAGACGATCAGGTCGCCCGACTCGGTGAGTCCGGCGAGGCAGACGAGCCCCTCGGTGGTGGCAAACAGGGTGGGCTGGTCGGCGAAGGGGAGCGCCCCGTCGATCTCCGCGCTCAGGTTTCGCAGTGTCCACTGCGCGCCGGCCGTGTTGGTGTAGAGCTGGAGCCCCATGGCCGAGCGGGCCGCGGCGTAGAAGCGGGCGTCCTTGCGGTCCGTCCAGGTGATGGGCTCGCCGACGATGTCGGGGCCGCCGGCCAGATGCAGAAAGTCGCTGGCGGTCCACCCGGCGCCGGCCTGCTGGAAGAGCAGGGGGCGCCCGGTGACGTTGCGCGTGGTGACGGTGAGCTGTCCGGAGGGGTTGGGGGCGCCGAAGATGCCGGCGCCGGCGGCCGCGAAGAGGTTCAGACCGACGCCGCCCCCGCCACCCCCTCCACCGCCGCCCCCACCGCCGCCGCCGCCGCCGCCGCCACCCG
>DASPKO010000043.1:0-14974 GCA_035628055.1 Phycisphaerales bacterium | reverse complement strand
TGCTCTTCCTGCGCTTCCTGCCGGCCTTCGCGATGAGCGAGATCAAGGCGGTGACGCCGCAGGCCAGCCCCCACGCCCACGCGGACCTGCCGACGCAGGGTCCGCCCGGCACGGCGGGGGCGGGGACCCGCGCCGGCGCGGGGACGGGTCACTAGCCGGTAGGGGGCGAGCGCCCTGGGTCGGAGGATCGATCGGGAGTCGGTGCCAGCACGAGACGCGACGGGAAAGGCGGCGGCGATGGCGCGAAAGACCGGCAGAACCATCTACACCACCGAGGCGGGGAAGGTCGTGCACGGCATGATGGCCGAGTACGCCACCCCGGCCGACTTCTACCACGCCTGCGAGGCGGTGCGCAACGCGGGGTACACCCGCTGGGACTCGTTCTCGCCCTTCCCGGTCCACGGGATCGACGTGGCGATGGGACTGCGCCCGACCAGGCTCCCGCTGGTGGTCGCGACCCTGGGCTTCACGGGGGCCGGGCTCGGCTATCTGATGCAGCTCTGGATGACGCAGGTGGACTACCCGCTGGTCGTGCAGGGCAAGCCGTACGAGGCGTGGGAGCCGCGCGTGCCCATCACCTTCGAGCTGGGCATCCTCTTCACGGCCTTCACGTGCCTGATCGGGATGCTGGCGATGAACGCGCTCCCCCGGCTGTACCACCCGCTGATGAAGAAGGAGCGGTTCCTGCGGGTGAGTGACGACCGGTTCGTGATCTGCGTCGAGGCGGCGGACCCGAAGTTCGACCCCGCGCAGACCCGGCGGCTGCTCGAGTCGGCGCACGGGACCAACGTGGACCTGGTGGAGGAATGAGGCCCGCGGAGCCAGGAGCCGGGCGGGACGAGGTCGGCGGGGACGGGGCGGGAGATCGGGACGGCACGGGCATGAAGCGAGATCTTCGGAGCATGTGCGGGCTGGCGGCCGGCCTCGGGGCCGCGGCCATGGCGGTCGCCTCCGCGGGGTGCCGGGGCGAGCGCTCGGACCAGCCCCCGCGGCAGTTCTTCCCGGACATGGACGACTCGCCCAAGTGGAAGCCGCAGGCGCAGACCGTCTTTTACGAGGACGGGCGGACCATGCGCCCGGCGCTCCCTGGGACCGTGTCCTGGGGGAACCACGCCGACCCGGCCTTCAACGTCACCTTCGCCCGGGCGGACTTGCCCGCGGAGTTCTGGACGGGCATGGACGCGGGGGGAGCGCCCGTGCCGGTGATCCCGGCGGCGGCCTTCGGCGTGATCGCGCCGCGCGCCGGCTCGGCGGCCGACACCGTCGCGGCCTCGATCGAGCGCGGGCAGGAGCGCTTCAACATCTACTGCTCGGTCTGCCACGGGTACCAGGGCAACGGGCGCGGCATGGTCGGGGAGCGGTGGTCCTCGTTCCCGGCGAACTTCCACGACCCCAAGTTCATGGATCCGACGCTGCACACGGGGACCGACGGCCACATCTTCGACGTCATCCGCCACGGGCTCTTCGACCAGACCGGGGCCATGAAGATGCCGCCGTACGGGCACGCCATCAGCGAGGCCGACGCCTGGGCCATCGTCGCCTACGTCCGCGTGCTGCAATCGTCCTGGACCACGTCCCTGGACGACGTTCCCGCGGAGCTGCGGGCGCGGCTCGAGGCGACGCGGCCCACGCCCCCGGCGGCCGCGCCGCAGCCCGAGGCGGACAGCTCCTCCATGGGCGCCAGCCCGACACCGGCCAACCAGGACCCGTCGTCGAACCAGCGCCGGAGCCAGCCCACCGAGACGCCCAGCCCGGTCGACCGGGGCGGCGCCCCGGACAGCCAGGGGGGTCACCGATGAGCCAGCTCGCCGCCCAGGGCCCGCACGGACCGGCGCACGCCGGGGAGGCCCGCTGGAGGATCGAGCCGGCGACGATCACGGCCCCGGCGGCCTGGGCCGGCGCCGTTCCCGGGCTGCTGCTGGTCCTCGGGGCCGCCGCGATCATCGTCACCGCGATCTACGGGCTCACCGGCGCCAACCTCAAGCACGCGCTCGCGGCCTACCACGTGGGCGTGCTCTACACGCTGAGCCTGGCGATCGGGTCGCTGGCGCTGGTCATGATCATGCACCAGTTCAACGCGGGCTGGTCGGTCACGGTCCGGCGCCTGCTGGAGAACGCCGCCAGCCTCTTCCCGGTCTGCCTCGTGCTGCTGCTCCCGGTGCTGGTGATCGAGCTGGCGAACCACGGCGTGCTCTTCGAGCGCTGGATGGAGCCGGGGCTCCGCGACCACGCCTCGCCTCTTTACGACCCCCTGATCGATCACAAGTCGCCCTATCTGAACACGCCCTTCTTCCTGTTCCGCGCCGCCCTGTACTTCGCGGTGTGGATCTTCCTCTCGTGGCGGCTGCTGGCCTACAGCCGGGAGCAGGACCGCACCGGCGACCGCTGGCTCACGGCGCGGGCCCGCCGGCTCTCGTCGATCGGCCTGGTGCTGCTGGCCCTGACCACGGCCTTCGCGGGGTACGACTGGGCCATGAGCCTCGACCCGCACTTCTATTCGACGATGTGGGGGGTCTACATCTTCGCCGGCTCGGCCCTGGCGGCGACGGCCCTGTGCGTGCTCACCGCGGCCAAGCTGCGCTACTACGGCAAGCTCGAGGGCCTCGTGACCGACGAGCACCTGCACGACCTCGGCAAGCTGATGCTGGCGTTCACCATCTTCTGGGCGTACATCTCCTTCAGCCAGTACTTCCTCATCTGGTACTCGAACATCCCCGAGGAGACGAGCTGGTACGTGCTCCGCAAGCACCACGGGTGGCAGAACCTGGCGGTCGCCCTCTGCGTGGGGCACTTCGCCCTCCCCTTCCTCTTCCTGCTCTGGCGGAACTCCAAGCGCCGCATCCTCCTGATCGGGGCCGCGGCCGCGTGGATCCTCTTCATGCACGCGCTCGACCTCGTCTTCATCATCCGTCCGGAGGTCTACAAGCCCGGCCTCGGCCAGGCGGGCACGCCGAGCGTCGGCTTCGAGCCCCTGCTCGACGTCGCGGGAGTGCTCGGACCGGTGCTGGTCTTCCTGGGCGTGTACGCCCGGCGGCTGGCCGCGGCGCCCCTCATCCCCGTGAACGACCCGCGCCTGGGCGAGGCGCTCGAGCACCGGAACTACGTGTAGGAGGCCGCTCGGCCGGGAGCACCGCATGGTCCACAAGCCCCATCCCGACGCGCATACCCCCGAGTTGCACGAGGCGCCCGACGCGTGGCACCTGCACACCGCCAGCGAGGAGCGCCCCCAGGCGGCGCACGGAGAGGTCGCCAACCCTCGGCTGGTGATGTTCGTCGGCCTCGTCTCGTTTTTGGCCGTGGTCCTGACCTGCGTGATCGTGTACGGCTACTACATGTGGTACACGGTCAACGAGGTCGAGGTCGCCGAGCGCTACCCCTTCGAGGCCGACGTCGTGCGCGTCCGCACCGAGTCGCTGGCGGCCCTGGAGCGCGGCTACGTCTGGACCGACCACGAGCACGTGCAGCTCCCGCTGGCGCTCGGCAAGCGCGCGGTGGTCGCCCGGTACGCCCAGGGCGGTCGGGCCGGGCCGGCGCCCGCCGGCGGGCCCGTGAACCCGAGCCATCCGGGTCCGCCCGGCCAGCCCGATCGGAGCGGGGCGAGTCCCACCGCGCCGGGCACGAGCCCCGCCCACGCTCCGGGCGCCGTGACGCCCCCCACGCGCCGCCCCGATCACCCCGTGCCGGAGGACCGCCGCTGATCCGGGCCCGGCGCCAGCTCGACCGTGCCGCAGCGCCGGCCCCGCGCCGGAGCGCCATGGCGCGCGCCGTGCTCGCGGCGGGGGCTCTCGTCCTGGCGGTCGCGGCGCCGGCGCCGGCCCAGGTCATCATGAAAGAAGTGCCGGAGCAGGCCCGCGGGCTGGAGCTGCGCAACCGCATCGGCCAGACGCTCCCCCTCGACCTGGTCTTCAAGAATGCGCGCGGCACCGACGTGCGTCTCCGCGACCTGCTCGGGGACGGCCGCCCGCTGGTCGTCCAGATGATGTACTTCCGCTGCCCGATCCTCTGCCCGAAGCTCCGCCAGGAGACCGTCCAGGCGCTCTCGGGCACGGGCCTGGCGCCGGGCACGGACTATCACGCGGTCTTCGTGAGCTTCGACGAGCGCGACGGCCCGCTGGACGCCGAACGCGAGAAGAACGAGGCGCTGATCGAGTGGGCCGACCCTCCCAAGCGCACGGTGAGCCAGGCGGTGCGGAACGGCTTCCACGTGCTCACCGGGACCGCCGCCGATGCCCGCGCCCTGGCCGACGCCCTCGGCTTTCCCTACCGCTACCTGCCGGAGTCGGGCGAGTTTGCGCACGGCACCGTGATCTACGTCGTCACGCCGCAGGGGAAGCTGTCGCGGGCGATCAACACGACACAGGGTGACGACCACGGCTGGTTCGTGCCGCGGGACCTCCGCCTGGCGCTGGTGGAGGCGGGGCAGGGAAAGGTCGGCACGGTCTTCGACAGCTTCACGCTCTGGTGTTACCACTACGACCCGGCGGCCGGGGCGTACGTCCTCCAAGCGGTGCGGGTGATGCAGGCGGGGGGCGCCCTGACCCTGCTCGCCCTGGCGGGGCTGATCGGCGGGCTGCTCGTGCGCGAGCGGCGCCGGCGGGGGCTCGGCGTGGAGGGCGGGGGCGGGGTGCTGGCGGTGCCGAGGGTGACGCGAACCTCATGAGGACGGGATCGATGATGCAGCCGCTCGTGACAAGCCTGCTGGAACGCCCGCCGATGCTCGACCTGTCGGCCATGGGGCGGTTCTGGTTCCGCACCGGCGCCAACTCCGAGGTGGGGCGCGACACCGACGCGCTCTACATGTTCATCCTGTGGGTCTGCCTGGCCTCGTTCGTGCTCCTGATGGGCCTGATGGTGATCTTCGTGGTGCGCTACCGGCGCGGGGGCCCGGGGTACCAGGTGAGCGCCGCCCACAACACCCCGCTGGAGCTCGCCTGGTCGATCATCCCGCTGCTGGTGATGGTGGTGATCTTCTTCTGGGGCTTCCACGGGTACGTCAAGAAGCTCGCCTCGAGCCCGGGGTCGCTGGAGATCAGCGTCACGGGGCAGCGCTGGAACTGGCTGATCCAGTATCCCCACGGGGGCACCCCGCGCGATTTCGTGCCCGTGGGGAACGTCCTCGAATCCCCGGTCATCTACGTCCCCGCCGGCCGCCCCGTGAAGCTGGTGATGCAGTCCACCGACGTGATCCACAGCTTCTACATCCCGGCGATGCGCACCAAGATGGACGTCTTCCCCAACCGCTACACCAGCATGACCTTCACGCCGGAGAACCCCGGCGAGCACGTCGTCTACTGCGCCGAGTACTGCGGGGACAAGCACTCGGAGATGGCGGCGCTGGTCCGGGTCGTGGACGTGGAGGAGTTTGCGGCCCAGTACCGCAGGATGGTCGAGGTCGACCCCAAAGCCATGCCGCACGAGCGCGGCGAGTTCTACTTCAAGCGCTACGGGTGCAACGCCTGCCACACCGTGAGCGGGCTGGCGAGCACGGGCCCCACGTGGAAGAACATGTTCGGGTATCCCCGCCCCATGGCCGACGGGTCCGAGGTGGTCGCGGACGAGAACTACATCCGCGAGTCCATCTATTCGCCCCAGGCCAAGGTCCATCGCGGCTTCGGGCCCCCCTCGGCCATGAACTCCTTCCAGGGGATCATCGATCAGCCCAAGCTCGACGACCTGATCGCGTTCATGAAGACGCTCTCGGACCGGGGCGGCACCGGGACGGGCGGCACCGGTCCCCAGGGGACGCTCATCGTGCCGGAAGAATCCGACGCGGCCTCGGGGGGCCGCCAGCCGGGCGCGACGCCCGGTGAGCACCCTGCGGGCGAATCGCCGCCCGGGGCTCCCGGGGTCAGGCCGGTCCCGGGCGATCAGCCGCAGGTCCAGCCCGGAACCCAGCCCCGGCCCCAGAACCAGCCGACCCAGCCACCGGGCTCGCGGCATTGAATAGCCCGGGGACGAGCGGGCGTCCCCGGCCGAGTACCCGAGTTTTCCAGGCCACGGCGGCCTGTTGCTTCCGGAAAGAAGGCGCATGGCACACGACGAGCACAACCGGGATCGGCACGACGGGGCCGGGGCCCACGGGCATGACCCGCACGGGCACGGGCCGCACGGGCACGAGCACGCGCACGCGAGCTATCTCGCCCCCAAGGGCGGGGTCTGGACCACCGTCTGGGACTGGGCCTCGACGATCGACCACAAGAAGATCGGCGTGATGTACCTGGTGGCGATCCTGTTCATGTTCTTCCTGGGCGGGATGGCCGCGCTGGCGGTCCGCCTCGAGCTCTTCGCGCCGACCACGGTGGACGCCACCGGGGCCATCCACGGTCAGCTCTTCCGCGAGGGGGAGGACATCACCCGCGGGAACATCAACTACAACCGGATGTTCACGCTTCACGGGATCATCATGGTCTTCCTGGTGATCGTCCCGAGCGTGCCGGCCTCGCTGGGCAACTTCCTGCTTCCCCTCATGCTCGGGGCCAAGGACGTCGCCTTTCCGAAACTGAACCTGGCAAGCTGGTACATCTACCTCGTCGGGTCGATGTTCGCGATCCTGGCGATCCTCATGGGCGGGGTGGACACGGGGTGGACGTTCTACACGCCCTACAGCACCATCACCGACGCGGGGCACCTGAAGGTGGTCTGGATGATCCTGGCGGCGTTCATCCTGGGGTTCAGTTCGATCTTCACGGGGCTGAACTTCATCGTGACGGTGCACAAGCTGCGCGCCCCCGGCATGGGCTGGTTCGACATGCCCCTGTTCGTCTGGGGGATCTACGCCACCAGCATCATCCAGGTGCTCGCGACGCCGGTGATCGGGATCACGCTGGCGCTGCTGATCTTCGAGCGGCTGTTCCACATCGGGATCTTCGACCCGCGGATGGGGGGCGACCCGGTCCTCTTCCAGCACTTCTTCTGGTTCTACAGCCACCCGGTGGTCTACGTGATGATCCTGCCGGGGATGGCGATCATCTCCGAGCTGATCGCGGTGCACGCCCGCAAGCAGATCTTCGGGTACCGGGCCGTGGCCTTCAGCTCGCTGGCGATCGCCGGCATCGCCTTCATCGTGTGGGGTCACCACCTCTTCACGAGCCAGGGCGAGGTGGCCTCGGTGATCTTCTCCGCGCTCACGTTCCTGGTCGCGATCCCCACCGCCGTCAAGGTCTTCAACTGGATCGCGACGCTCTACAAGGGCTCGATCGCCCTCACCACGCCCATGCTCTATGCCCTGGGCTTCCTCTTCCTCTTCTCGATCGGCGGGCTCACCGGGCTCTTCCTGGGGGCCCTCTCGACCGACCTGCACCTGCACGACACCTACTTCATCGTCGCACACTTCCACTACGTCATGATGGGGGGCACCATCATCGCCTTCGTCGGCGGGATCCACCACTGGTGGCCCAAGATGTTCGGCAAGATGTACAACGAGAACGTCGGGCGCCTCGGCTTCGTGCTGGTCTTCATCGGGTTCAACCTCACCTTCCTCCCGCAGTTCGTCCTGGGCACGCAGGGCATGCCCCGGCGCTACGCCAGCTACGACGTCGCCAACAACGACTGGTTCCAGGTCCTCCACCAGATGAGCACGGTGGGGTCCTGGGTTCTGCTCGCGGGATTCCTGGCCCACCTCGGCGGGTTCCTGCACTCGCTGGTGGCGGGGCGCCCCGCCGAGCCCAACCCGTGGGGCGGCCTCACCTTCGAGTGGACCCACGCCGGCAGCCCGCCCATCGAGCACAACTTCGAGCACGAGCCCGTGTGGACGCACGGCCCGTATGACTACGACACCGTCCTGCCCCCGCAGACCCGCCCGGGGGAGTGGCAGCTCCCGCGCCCCTCGGAGCGCGCGCACTAGCCGGGCCGCCGGCACCGTCCCGGGGCGGCGCTCGGGCATCCGGCCCGCGCCTCCACACTCCGCACCAGGTTCCCATGACCACCATCGACGCACACGGCAACGTCCTGAGCCCCGGCGCGGGGGACACCCGCCCCTACCACGAGCGCTACGTCGCGGCCCCGCACTTCCGCGACCGCGAGCACGAGTTCAGCGCCGTGAAGTTCGGGGTCTGGCTCTTCCTCTCCACCGAGGTGCTGCTCTTCTCGGGCATGTTCGTCGGGTACGCCACGCTGCGTTACCTGCACCCCGAGGCCTTCCGGGGCGGGGCGCACCACCTGGATACGCACTGGGGACTGATCAACACCATCGTGCTGCTCATCTCGAGCTACACCATCGCCTCGGCGGTGCGGGCGGCGCAGCTCGGGCGCAACGGGGCGCTGCAGACCTACCTGATGATCACCAACATCTGCGCCCTGGCCTTCATCCTCATCAAGTTCGTCTTCGAGTACTCGCACAAGTGGCACGAGGGCCTGCTCCCGGGCAAGTACTACTCGTACCCCAACCCCAGCAACCCGAGCGAGCCCCTGTGGTGGGGCATCTACTGGGGGGCCACCGGCATCCACGCCACCCACGTCGCGGTGGGGATCGTGCTCATCACCTGGCTCTGGTTCCGGGCCCGCAAGCAGCACTTCGGCCCCACGCACTACAACGCGGTCGAGGGCGTCGCGCTCTACTGGCACATCGTCGACATCGTCTGGATCTTCCTCTTCCCGCTCCTCTACCTCATTCACTAGGACCGGCCCCGCGATCCGGCCCGGGCGACGGTCCCGGGATCCCTCGCGGCACGCACCCTCCCGAGTCAAGACAGAGGACACGCCATGGCAAGCGCTCATCATCCCGGCCCCGGCCCGCACGGGGCGCATGCCCCGCCTTCGGGCGCCGCCGCGGCCTCCGACGTGCTCGACATCTATCCCGCCGGGGCCGCCGACTCGCATGGGCACCACGGGCACGTCATCATCCCGGGCACGACCCTGGTGCTGGTGCTCGCCGCCCTGCTCTTCTTCACGCTGCTGACGGTGGGGGCCTCGCAGGCCGAGATGCTCATGTCGCAGGCCTTCGGCATCGTCATCCCCGGGTGGGTGAACGTGCTGGTGGCGCTCTCGATCGCGGCGGTGAAGACGGCTCTGGTGGTGCTCTTCTTCATGGGCCTGAAGTACGACGACCCCATCAACTCGATGGTCTTCCTCTTCACGCTCGGCACCGTGGCCTTCTTCATGGGCTTCATCATGACGGACGTCGGCAACCGCTCGACGATCGACCGCTTCAAGGGCCAGTACATCGTCGAGGGGGGCACGGGCGGCATCAAGTGGTACAACGGGCAGGACATCCAGGGTCCCATCACCGAGTGGGCCCGCACGCAGGCCGCCAACACCCACGCCGCCGGCGGGCACGGCGGGGCCGAAGTCACCGGGCACGGGAGCACCGCCGGTCACGGCCCGCACGCGCGCGACGGTGGGCCGGAGCGCAGCTCGCCCGAGATGAGCCGGCCCGTCCGGGGCGTGACGCTCCCGGGGCTCAAGCCCGCCGAACCGGCCACGGACGGGGCGCATTCCCCCGACGCCCCGGGCACACCGGGGCACCAGCACGACGTGCCGCCCGCGCCGCCGACGGCCCCGCCCACCGGCTCGATGCCCCCCGGGCACAACACGCCCCCCGCCGGCGCCAGGCCGCCCGCGGGTGGACATTGAGCACGCCGGCGCCGGCGGAGACCCGGGGCGCCCGCGCCCGGTCCTGGCGCCGTGCCGGCTGGGTGCTGGCCCTGGCGAGCCTCGGCGTGATGGGCCTGAGCGTCTGGGCGATGGCCCGTCGCGCGGCGGAGTTCAATCGGAGCGCCGAGTTCTCCGATCTCCTCGCCGAGCCGGTGGTGCGCCGCGAGTTCTCCTGGGCCGGGCGCACCGTCCGCCTTGCCGACGGCCGCGACGGGGCGGGCCGGCACGTGCTGCGCCTGCACTATGGCGACCGCGCGGAGCTCATCCGGGCCAAGGAACCCCCGGTCCGCGACCTCGCCGACCTGGGCCTCTACAAGGAATGGCTCGCGGTGCTGCGGCTGCGGCCGCGGGCCCCGCAGCCCATGGCGGGCGATAGCCCGGGCACCGCGGCCGGGCCTTCCGCGCCCGGCGAGCGCCTGGTGATCGTCAACCGTCTGACTCCCGAGGGGTTCGACCCGGAGACGTGGGGGAGCGTCCGCCGCGCCGAGTGGCGCTTCGAGATCATCGAGCTCGAGCCGGGCGGGGCGATCACGCGCCGGCTCTTCCGCTGGCCGCGCACCGAGCGGGGCGAGAAGTCGCTGGCCCGCCAGGCCGCGGAGCCGGGCGCCGCGCCCCACGTCCTCGAGCTGGCCCGGCTCGAGCCGCTGCGGGAGCGGACCTGGGAGTACCAGGCGGCCCTGTTCGCCATGCCGACGCTGAACGTGCCCAAGTACAAGTTCCAGGGTGACGCCGTCTCGGCCCTCGGCTGGACGCTGCCGGCCGCGGGCTTCAGCGTGCTCGGACTGCTCGCGGGCCTGGGCATGGCCCTGGCGCCGGGACGGCGCGCGGGCGGCGACGCCGCGCCGCCTCAGGGCAGCCAGAGGTAATAGGCGTTGGTGCCGGCGGCTCCGGCCAGCCCGGCCTCGAGCTCGACGTTCACCAGGTTGAGCTGGGCCGCGGGCAGGCCGTCGGGGGAGTGCCCGTACGCGGTGCGCGGCTGGGGGTCATGCCGCGGCGTGTACTTGATCAGGCGCCCGCCCCGCGCCCCGGCCAGTTCCAGCGCCAGCTCGAAGGCCTCGCGCAAGTCGCCCTCCCGATCGGCCAGCCCGGAGCGGACGGCCTCGGCCCCGGTGACGACGCGGCCGTCGGTCAGGTCGTCCAATCGCGCCGGGTCGAGCCCCCGCGGCCCGCGGCGGGCGCGCACGATGTCGCGAAAGCGCGCGTAGAACTCGTCGACGAGGGCCTGCAGGACGTCGTACTGGTGCTCGCGCATCGGCTCGAGCGGGTTGCCCAGGTCCTTGTTGGGCCCGCTCTTGACCGAGCGCGCCACCACGCCGATCCGCCGGAGTCCCTCCGCGACGTTCACGGTCGGGATGATCACCCCGATCGAGCCGGTGATGCTCGTCGGCTGGGCCACGATCTCGTCCGCCGCCAGGGCGAGGTAGTACCCGCCGCTGGCGGCGACATCCCCGAGCGAGGCAACCACCGGCTTCCCGGCGCGCTCGCGGAAGGCCCTGAGCTCCTGGTGGAGCGTGTCCGAGGCCGTCACCGTGCCGCCCGGCGAGTTGATGCGCACCACCACGGCCCGGACCTTGTCATCCTTCTCGGCGGCGTGCAGCCTCGCCAGGAACTCGTCCACGGGGTTGCCCGCGGGACCAACCGGGAACCCGCTGCGCGGGGCGTCGGCGATGAGACCGCGGACGTCGATGAGCGCGACCTTGGCCGGCCCGTCTCCGCGCTCCGAGCGCATGACCTCGGTGGGGCGGAGAGGCGCATGCTGCGGGCCCAGGCGGAACGTGATGCTCAGCGGGGCGCACGAGCCCAGCGCGACCGCGAGGAGCGCGAGCAGGGGAGAGAGCCCGGCTGGACGAAGCGCGCGCGACATTGAGGCCGAGTCTAGCGGGCGAGCCGCCGCCCCCCCGGCGGGTACGCTCCCACGCGATGACCGACCCGCCGCGGCACCTGCCCGTCCTCCGCGCCGAGACGCTCGACCTGCTGGCCCCGCGACCCGGGGAGACGGCGCTCGATTGCACGGCCGGCCTCGGGGGACACGCCGCGGAGCTGGCCCGCCGCCTCGGGCCCTCCGGCACGCTGGTGCTGTGCGATCTGGACCCGGGAAACCTCGAGCAGGCGCGAGCGCGCGTGCTGGGCACGGCGGAGCCCCCGCGCGTGGTGGTCCTGCGCGGGAGCTTCGCCGAGGCCCCGCGCCGGCTCGTCGAGCAGGGCCTGCGCGCCGACGTCGTCCTGGCGGACCTCGGCTTCTCCTCCAACCAGGTCGAGTCCGCCGAGCGCGGGCTCTCGTTCCAGCGCGACGGCCCGCTCGACATGCGCCTCGACCCCTCCGGGCCGCTCACCGCCGCGGACCTCGTCAACACAGCCCCCGCGAGCGAGCTGGCCCAGATCATCCGCGAGCTGGGAGAGGAGCGGCACGCCCGCGCGGTGGCCGAAAAAATCGTCCGCGAGCGCCGCGCCGGGCCGATACAGACCACGGCACGGTTGGCGGCGCTGGTCCGCTCGGTGGTCGGGAAGTACTCGGGAGGTGCGCCGGCGGGGATCGATCACGCAACCCGGACGTTCCAGGCCCTGCGCCTCGCCGTCAACGACGAGCTGGGGCACCTGCGGGCCCTGCTCGACAGCCTCGAGCGAGCGGCCCGGACCTCCGGAGACCCCGAAGCCGCGCCCTCGTGGTTGGCGCCGGGAGCACGCGTGGCGATCATCTCCTTCCACTCCCTCGAGGACCGACCCGTCAAGCAGGCCTTCGCCCGTCTGGTCGAGGCCGGCTCCGCGGAGCCACTGACCCGCAGGCCGGTCACCGCCTCGGACGCGGAGCGTCTTGAGAACCCGCGGTCCCGGTCGGCGAAGCTGCGTGCCCTACGGCTGGTCCCGAGCCCGCGAGCGCGGGCCGGGTGAACTCGGAACGCCGCGCGCCACGGACCGGCACGCGGGAAGGTAACCGGAGCGGCGCCTCGCCGGGCCGCGCCCCAAGCGCAGGGAAGCGACCACCGTGACTCGTGAGCACAAGCTGGCGCTGATCGTGGGGTTCTCTCTCGTCCTCGTGGTCGGGGTGCTCATCTCCGATCACTTCTCCAAGGCCAGCCTCGGCGCGCCCGCGGAGGAGGTCGCCATCAACGACCCCGAGGGGCTCGGCGTTCCCGCCGGCCCGCGCGGGCTCGAGGTGCCCCTGCCCGACACCACGCTGGCGGCCTCCACCCTCCCGGAAAGCCCGCCGCTGACCGAGAGCGCCCCGGCGCCGCGCCCGACGATTATCGACATGGCCGCCTCCGCGCCGGCGGAACCCCCGACTCTCGATCATGGGATCGACCTGGTGGGAGCCCGCCCGCCCGCTTCGGGCCTGCGCCTCCCTGCCGGGCTCGAGGGGATGCCCGCCGCGGTGCGCCTGGCCGAGCCCCTCGCCGAGCCGGCCCAGCCCCTGCGCCAGTCCCCGGCACCCCCGGCCGGCGCCAGCGGGGTGCGCCCCGTTCCGGCCGAGCCGATCACCATCGCCCCGTCCCCGGAGCCCCGCGAGCAGGCCAAGCCCGCACCCGCCGGCCGGCACGAGGTCGTGCGCGGCGACACGGTCATGAAGATCGCCAAGCGGTACTACGGCGACGCCTCGCTCTGGACCAGCCTGCGCGACGCGAATCCCGGACGCATCGGTCCCGACGGCTCGGTCCGGCTGGGCGTCTCGCTTCTCATCCCCGCCCGGAGCGCGGCGCGCGCCGGGCCCGCCGCCGCCGGTCCCGTTCCCGGCGCCACGCCCCTGGCACCGCCTCAGCCAGGTTCGGGCGACAAGCCGGGTGCCACGAAGCCTGGCGCGTCCAAGCCGGCGCCGGCCCGCGGCCCCGCCACCGCCCCGGCCCCCCCCCCGGCCCGGACGCACACCGTCGTGAAGGGCGACACGCTCAGCAAGATCGCGCACGCCCACCTGGGCGACCGCGAGCGCTGGCGCGAGATCGCCGCCCTCAACGGCCTTGGGGCGAGCGGAGACATCCGCGTGGGAATGCGCCTCAAACTCCCCGCCAAGTGAGCGGCCTTCGCCAGGTGACACCGTGCTCCTCAGGCTAGCGGCCTCCATTCTGAGCATCGGCGTGGTGGCCTGCGTCCTGCTGACCACGCGGCAGCTCAGGCTCCAGGCGGTCCACGAGCTCGCCCAGGTGCAGAAGCGCGTCGCCGAGCACGACCGCACCCTGTGGCGGCTGCGGATCGAGATCGCCCGCCGCGTCACTCCCGCCAACGTGGAGCGCCTCGCGGCGCGCCGCGCCGGGCTCAGCCCGCTTCCTCCCGTCCCGGTGGTTCCCGGCTCGACCGCGCCGGAGCCGGCGCGGCTCACGCGCGCCGACGAGGCCCACGGCGCCCCCGGAGGGGAGCGGTGAGCGGACAGAGCCCCTCCGCCGGTGCTCGCGCCAACCTCGTGGCCCTGGTCGCCGCCGCGGTGCTCACCGTCCTCCTGGGAACCATGTTTCTGCGCGTGGTGCAGCTCCAAACCCGGCCCAGCGCGGCCCTGGCCCTGCACATGGACGAGCGCGCCACGGTGGTGACCGAGCCGGGCGTGCGCGGCGACCTCGTCGACCGGCGCGGCCGGCTCCTGGGCGCCAGCCGCTTCGGCCACCGCGTCTTCGTCGACCCGTCGCGCTTCCCGTGCCCGCCCGACGAGGCATTGGCCCGGCTGGCCCAGGCCAGCGGAATCCCCCTCGACGAGGTCGCCAGGCGGATCGTCCCGCGCCTGGCCACCAACCAGGCACGCCTCGCGGCCATGGAGTCCGCTCCGCGCCGGCCGACGCCGGGCACGCTGGGCGCCCTCGTGGGCATGAGAGGCGATGACCCCGGGGGGACCGGGGCGGCCGCACCCGACGCTCCCGGGTCGCTCATCCGGTACGTCTCGGTGGGGGGCGTGCTCGAGGATTGGCGCGTGGACCTCGTCCGCGGGCTGGGCATCCCGGGCGTCTACCTCGAGCTGCGCGGCGTGCGCGAGCAGGTCGAGCCGGCCCTGACCGGGTCGCTTCTGGGGCTGGTCGGGATCGACCACGACGGGCTCGCCGGCGCCGAGCGGCTCTTCGACGCGGTCATGAGGCCGCAGAACGGGCGACTCCGCTATATCCGCGACGCCCGCAGCCGGCCCATGTGGGTCGAGGCGGGCGGGTACACCGCGCCGCAGCGCGGGCACGACGCCCGGCTCGCCCTGGACCTCGAGCTGCAGCGGATCGTCGTCGAGGAGCTGACCCGCGGCATGGAGGACGCCGACGCCGCCGGGGGCCGCTGCGTCCTGGTGGACCCCGCGACGGGGGAGGTGCTCGCGATGGCGGACCTGTTCCGGCCGGTGCCCGGGGCGGTGGCCTTCGACTGGTCCAACCCCGCCCCCGCGCGCAAGCCGCGCTATCGCACCGTGCGCCCCAGCGAGGGCCCG
>DASPKO010000042.1:0-3352 GCA_035628055.1 Phycisphaerales bacterium | reverse complement strand
CCAAGCGGGCGAGGCGCTGGCGCACGGGTGAGACTAGGCGCCGCGCGTGGGACGCCGCCCCCGCGGCGGCCCGCTACCGTCTGGCCATGAGCGAGCCGGCGCTCGGCGTCCAGAAGTGCATCGGGCACGCGTGCGGGAAGGAGTACCCGGTCGCGCGGGTCCTGACGGCGTGCCCGGCCTGCGGCGAACTCCTCGACGTGGTCTACGACTGGCCGCGCACGCGCTTCGCGCGCGATTGGGCCTGGTTCGAGTCGGGCCGCGCGACCGCCAACGCCCCGGCGGGCGGCCCGCACGGCTCGGGCGTCTGGCGCTACGCCCACCTTCTCCCGTTCTGGGAGCGGCCCGAGCAGATCGTGTCGATCGGGGAGGGGAAAACCGTCCTGCGCCGGGCGGAGGGCCTGGCGCGGCAGATCGGGCTCACCGGGGGCGGGCTCTACCTGCAGTACGAGGGCCTGAACCCCTCGGGGTCGTTCAAGGACAACGGGATGGCGGCCGCCTTCACGCACGCGGCGATGGTGGGGGCCGGCACGGTGGCGTGCGCCTCGACCGGGAACACATCGGCGTCGATGGCGGTGTACGCCGCCGCGGCGGGCCTGCGCGCGGTGGTCTTCATCGGGGACGGGAAGATCGCCCTGGGCAAGCTCAGCCAGGCGCTCGACTACGGGGCGCTGACGCTGCAGATCGCGGGCGACTTCGACGCCTGCCTGAGCCGGGTTCTCGAGCTCGGCGGGTGCGGGGCCGGTGAGGGCGCGCCAGCGGGCGCCGCTGCCGCGGGCGGCGGGCTGTACCTGATGAACTCGGTCAACCCGTTCCGCCTGGAGGGGCAGAAGACGATCATGTACCGCGTGCTCGCGGCGCTCGGCGCCGAGCGGGGGGGGGCGCCGGGAACGGCCTTGCCCGACTGGATCATCGTGCCGGGGGGCAACCTGGGGAACTGCTCGGCCTTTGGCAAGGCCTTCATGGAGCTGCGCGCCCTGGGCATGATCGCGCGCGTGCCGCGGATGGCGGTGATCAACGCCGCGGGCGCGGCGACGCTCGAGCGCGTGTACAACGGCCTGGGCGTGCGCTGGAACGCCGGACGTTACGATCGGGCCACGGTGGACGCGGAACTGGCCCGGATGGAGGCCGCCGGCGAGCGGGCCTCGACCATCGCCTCGGCGATCGAGATCAACCGCCCGGTGAACCTCGCCAAGGCCCTGCGGGCCCTGGAGGTGACTGACGGCGTGGTGCGTTCGGTGAGCGACGAGGAGATCCTCGAGCACAAGGCGCTGGTGGGACGGACGGGCCTGGGATGCGAGCCGGCCTCGGCGGCGAGCGTCGCGGGGGCGCGGAAGCTGGTGGCCGAGGGCGTGATCCGGCCCGACGAGACCGTGGTGTGCGTGCTGACGGGGCACCAGCTCAAGGACCCGGACGCGACGGTGGGGTACCACATGGGGACGGGCAGGGCCGGGGCGCACCCCGGGCGCCGATGGGCCAACGCGCCGGTGCGCGTGGCCAACGAGGCGGGGCAGATTCTCAGCGCCCTGGGCGCGGGCGCGAGCCGCGGGGTGTGACGTCGGGGCCGGGCGCGCCCGGACGAGGCCGGGTCAGGCCATGGTCATGCCGCCGTCGACGCAGATGACCTGGCCGGTGAGGAACCCGGCCTCGTCGCTGGTGACGTAGGCGACCGCGGCGGCGATGTCCTCGGGCCGGCCGAGGCGACGGACGGGCAGGCCGGCGGTGAGCTGCTCGCGGACCTGGTCCGGGAGCGCCGCCGTCATGTCGGTCTCGATGAAGCCGGGAGCGATGACGTTGCAGGTGACGCCCTTGGAACCCAGCTCGCGGGCGACGGTCTTGGAGAGGCCGATGAGCCCGGCCTTGGCGGCGGCGTAGTTGGCCTGTCCGGCGTTGCCGACAACGCCCGAGGTCGAGGCGATGTTGACGATGCGGCCGAAGCGGCCCTTCATCATCGCCCGCGCCGCGGCCCGGGTCGCGACGAAGGCCGGGGTGAGGTTGGTGCGGATGACGGCCTCCCAGTCCTCATCGCTCATGCGGAGGATCAGGCCGTCGCGGGTGATCCCCGCGTTGTTCACCAGGATGTCCAGGCGTCCGTGCCGGCCGGCGATCCCCTCGAGGCCCGCGGCGAGGGCGGCGGCGTCGGCGACGTCGAGCGCCAGGTGCGAGGCGGCCCCGCCGGCGGACTTGATCTCATCCTCCAGGGCCGCCAGGGCCTCGCTCCCGCGCGAGACCAGCACGACGTGCCGCCCATCGCGCGCCAGGCGCAGGGCGATGGCGCGGCCGATGCCGCGGCTGGCGCCGGTGACGACAGCGATGCGGGCCGGCGCTGGGTCGGGCATGAGGACTCGTGGAGAGGGTGGGGAGAAGCGGGGGGCGCGCCGCGGGCCGGTTCAGCCGCCACCGGGCGGGCGCGGGATGTTGATGGGCCCGCCGGGGGTGTTCTTGCGGATGGGCTCGGCGGGTGGGTCCTTGGGCTTGTCGTCCTCGGGCTTCTTGTCGCCGGGCGCCGCCGGGTCGGCCGGGGCCTGCCCGCCATCGACGCCGGGGGTGTGGGTCTGCTCGTCGGACTTGGTCGCCGCGGTGACCAGCTCGCCGGTGACGGTAAAGCCCTGGAGCCCGACGTTGTCCCACTCGCTGGCGCGCCGGCGGACGGACCCGTTGCTGGGCTCGTTGGCGAAGACCCAGCTCTCGCCCTTGAGGTCGCCGCTCCAGCCCAGGAGGTAGGCGCCGGTGGGCTCCTGGATCGCGAGCAGGACGGCCATGCTCCCGCGCGGGCGCATCGTGCCCCCCGCGTTGAGGAAGGCCTCGTTGATGTTCTTCTGGATGGTCTCGAGGAGGCCCCACTCGCGCATCAGCTCCACGGCGGTGGCGGCCTGCTCCGGGGTGAGCGTGCGGGCCCCCAGGTCGCGCTTGATCTCGCCCTTGATCTGCTCCCACTGCGCGTCGGTCAGGCCCTCCGGCTTCTCATTGGCGGCGTACCCCTTGATGACGGCCTCGAACTCCGGCGGCGCCTCGGGGAGCTCCTCCTCCTCCGAGCTCACCGCCCGGCTCCCGCCGGCGTAGACGACGCGCACCGCCTCGATGCGCTGCGTGGCCTCGGTCCATCCCTCTTCCTCCAAGGCCGCGAGAACGGCCCGCGCCTCGGGCGTGACCGTCTCGCGCAGCTTCGAGGCGTCGCCGCGCGCCAGGGCGTCGGCGATGGTGATCACCGAGCGGGCGAAGGTCTCGTCGGTGACGGACAGGTTGCTGGCGAACTGCACGCGCGGGTCGGCCTTGAGTTCCTGGGCGACGCTCTCGAAGGAGACGGGCTCGGGGGCCGGAGGCGGTGGCGGGGGCGGGGGGGGGGGCGGCGGTG
>DASPKO010000041.1:0-13246 GCA_035628055.1 Phycisphaerales bacterium | reverse complement strand
CCGCTCGATCTCGCGCTCGCGGCCGATGACGGGGTCGAGCTTGCCGCCGCGGGCGAGCTCGGTGAGGTCGCGGCCGAAGCTGTCGAGGGCGGGGGTCTTGCTCTTGCCGCCGCTGGCCTTGCCGCCGGTGCCGGCGCCCGCGCCGGCCCGCTCGCTGCCGCCCTCGGCGCCTTCGAGGCCGTGGCCGAGGAGGTTGAGGACCTCTTCGCGGACGTCTTCGAGCTTGAGGCCGAGGTTCATGAGGACCTGGGCGGCGACGCCGTCGTGCTCGCGCAGGAGGCCGAGCAGCAGGTGCTCCGTGCCCACGTAGTTGTGGTTGAGGTTGCGGGCCTCCTCGATGCCGTACTCGATGACCTTCTTGGCCCTGGGGGTCTGGGGCAGCTTGCCCATGGTGACCATGTCGGGCCCGCTCTTGACGAGCTTCTCGACCTCCAGACGGACCTTGCGCAGGTCGACGTCGAGGTTCTTGAGCACGTTGGCCCCGACCCCGGAGCCCTCCTTCACCAGGCCCAGCAGGATGTGCTCGGTCCCGATGTACTCGTGGTTGAACCGCTGGGCCTCCTGGTTGGCCAGTGCCATGACCTTGCGGGCCCGGTCTGTGAAGCGCTCGAACATGCTTCAATCTCCCAGCCGGAGGGCCGGCGGCCGTCCTCCGTGTTCTGGCCGGCCCGGGCTCCGGCCTCGTGATCCGCTCTCCGGTTCTGTGGCGGTCTGGCTCGACTGATCTTTGGAGGGCCCCGCGCCGCGGGACCTTCGGGAAACCGGCGCCCTCGGGCGCCATCCGTTCACTCATACGTCCGCTGGCGGTTCTCGTTCCGGGTCTGGTCGGTACTCACGCTCCGGTCGCATCTGCGCGCCGGCCCGACCACCTCATCGGGCCGCGGGCCACTGGGCCCGGGCGAACCCTATATCGAACTGCACGGGGCATGCCATTGGGCCGGACCCCGAGGTGTCACCAACTCTCCCTGGATTCGGGCCGCCTGCTCCCGGAATCCGCACTCGCCCGGCGGGGCCCTGATGCCAGGAAACCGGCGCCGTGCCGGCGGCCGACTGGGACGCTGCCGGAGCGGCAGGGTTCCGGGCTGCCTTGGCACCGCGTCTGTCCCTAGCGGGCGGCGGTCTGAAGGGGCGAGGCGGCGACGATGGTTACCGGCACGAAGCATTCCGCCACGGCGCCACCGATCTTGTCCCGCACGGTCACCTTGAGGCGGAAGGCCCCGGCCCCGAGCGTGCCCGGGATCTGGAGGCGGCTTACCAGGTAGTAGTCCCGGCGTGGGCGCTGCGAGGTCTCGCGCAGCACCTGCTCGGGACTTTGCCACACGGCGGTGGTCCCGCTCTCGGTGTAGAGGACCAGCTCCTGGCTGAGCTCGCTGACCACCGAGCCCGCCGGGGTGGGAAGCTCCGAGCCCCGGGCCGGCGCGCCGGCGGGGCCCTGGACGAAGTTGTCGACCTCGACGTACAGGACCGCGGCGATGGGCCGCCCCGCGGGGAAGGCCGTGCTGGCCAGCGGGGTGTAGCGTCCGAAGCTCTCCACGCGCGCGCACAGGGCGACGACGGGCAGCCGCAGCGGACGTGCCGCCTCCAGCCGCCGGGCCAGGTCATGGCTGAGCGTGGCGACCCGCTCGGGGTCCTGGGTGGCGGAGTCGCAGGCCAGGGTGCGCACGAAATCGCCCAGGGCGGTGATGGCCTCGCGCTGTCGGGGCGAGAGGCGGTTCATGGCGTCGGCGAGCGGACCGGCGGCGGCCCCGGGCTCGAGGCCGTCGAGCGCGACCAGGCGGATCGCCGTCGCGAAGGCGTCGTCGGCGCCGGGACCGGCGTGCGCGAGCATCCGAGCGATGGGGTCGTCGGCGGCCGGGCCCGGCACCGCGGTGGCCGGTGCGCCGGCGGCGCCGGCACGGGCGGGCGCGGGCGGGGTGCCGTCCGGCGCGGGGGGGCCGACACGCGGCGCTGGAGCGGTCCGGGCCTGGTCGGGGTCCCGGGCCGGGCGCGGAGGGAGCGCCGGCACCGCACCGGCGGTTTCCGGGGGCGTGCTCGGATCGGGCGAGTGCTCGGGGGCGGGGAGGGCGCGCTGCTGGTCGAAGAGCTTCTGCAGGTCGGAGGCGGCGGCCGCGATCATGTCCGCGTCGGCGTTGGCCTCCGCGGTTTCTGCGCCGAGCGCGGGCGCCGGTCCGGAGGCTGGCCCGGCGCGGCCCGCGCAGCCCGCGGCGGCGATGAGCAGGGCGCTCCCGAGCCCGAGTGAGGTGAGGCGCGCGGACATGTGCGCGCCCGTCATCGGCCGGGCGAGGCCAGCACGCTTGAGAATCGCACCGCGAGGGTCTCTAGGTGAACCACGGGGTCGCCCACTCCGGACTTCATCTCCCGGTTGGTGCGGACCGCGGCCTCCAGAAGCCCCGCCGCCGCCGCGGGATCGACCCGGGCTCCGGCCCGGGCCAGGAGGTCCGCGACGGCTCCCCAGGCACGGGCGGCGCGCGCGATCGTCATGGCCGGCACGCCGTCGGCCAGACCCCGGCTCATCGCGTGCAGCTTGCGGGCCAGCTCGGCGAAGGCCCAGGCCAGGGGCACGGGGTCGTGGCGCGAGACGTCGATCAGCTCGCGGAGGTGCGTCAGCGCCGCCTCGGCGTCGCCGGCGAGCAGGGTCTCCTGGATGAGCCAGAACTCTTCCTGGCGGGACCGGCCGACCAGCTCGCGGACGTGGGCGGGCGTGACGGGGTTTCCAGGCCCCGCCGCCACGGCCAGCTTGGCCAGCTCCGAATCCAGGCGTCCCAGGTCGGTGCCGACCGAGTCGACCAGGGCGGCGGCGGCGCCCGGCTCGATGCTCGCCCCGTGGCGCGCCCCGATGCGCTTGCCCGCCCAGGCGACGGCCTGTTCGGGGGCGAGCGGGTCGCAGCGGATCACGGCGCCGACCTTCTCCACGGCCTTGTCCAGGTTGCCCTTGTGCCAGCGGTCGGCGCGGAAGACGAGGCAGGCCGAGGGCGAAGGCTCCGCGGCGTAGGCCTCGACGAGCTGGCGGTTGCTCTTGCGCTTGGGCCCCCGGGCGGGGCCGGGGTCGGCCTCGTCCTCGGCCTTGAGCAGGGCGTCGGCGTTGTCGACGATCACGAGCTTGTGCTGCTGGAGGAGGCCGAGACTCCGGCACTCGTCGAGCACCTCGGCGACGCTGAGGCCGCCCGGGGCGCCCGCGTCGAAGCGGAAGGTCTCGACCGCCCCGTGGGCCTGCTCGAGGGCCTCGCGGAGCTTCTGGACCCAGATGCCCTGGAGGAAGCGGTCGGGCCCGTGGACGATGACGACCCGGGTGGCGCCGGTGAGCTCGGGGCCGGAGTCGGTCGCGCGGCGGGCCATGGTGACGCGAGTCTACGGCGGCGTGGCGGCGGGTCACCGCATCACGTGCGCGGGCGGGGGGAGCTCGTCGGTGATGCGCTGCTTCTTGAGGGTCTCGGGGGTCTCGGCGCTCAGGAGCACCATGTCCTCCTCGACGCGCATCTGCAGGTGCACGGGCCGGCCCCAGAGGCGGCGCAGGTTCAGGAGCACCTCGCGGGCGGCGGCGATCTCGACCTCGAGCCCGGTCCACTGGTGGGCGAGGTAGAGCTCGCCCCGGTTGAGGTAGTTGCCGTCGGCGACGTAGATGAAGGGGTGTCCCATGTTGGTGAGGTGGTAGAGCAGGGACTGCTTGACGCGCGCGAAGTCGCGCGAGACGACGCGCGGCTGGCCGGTCTGGGGGTCGCGGGCGTACTGGTGCATCTGGTGGCGCTCGACGAACTCGGGGGTGAGGAACTCGTCGATGAAGCTGATGTCGTTGTAGATCCGGCGCACGCTGAAGATGTGGTCCCGCCCGCGCATGCTCTGGTCGTCGTGCCGCTCGCGGGCCCCGACGCCCTCGAGGCGCTCCCACTCGGACCCGTGCCGGCCGGTGTCCCAGCGGCGCTCGATGTCCTTCCAGAGCTCGACGCCGACCTTGTAGGGGTTGAAGCCGCCCGGGGGCATGTGGACGACCCCGGAGTGCTGCTCGGCGTAGTCGACGATCTCCGAGGCCTCGACGAAGTGCTGGGTCATGAGCTTGCTGTGCCAGTAGGTGGCCCAGCCCTCGTTCATGACCTTGGTCATGGCCTGGGGGGCGTAGTAGTACGCCTCGTCGCGGACGATCCAGAGGATGTCGCGCTGCCAGTCCTCCAGGGGCGCGTGCCGGAGGAGGAAGAGGAGCACGTCTCGGGCCGGCTGGGCGGGGAACCGGCTGCGCGACTCCTTCAGGGCCCGCTCGCGCTCGGCGCGCTCGCGCTCGAGCACCGCCTGCGGGTTGATGAACGGGTCCATGTAGTCCTTGGCGGGGAGGCGCTCGAGCTCGGCCTCCGGGGCGGCCGGTTCGCCCAGCTCCTGGCGCGGGCGCGGGGCGTCGGCCCGGGAGATGAAGGCCGAGTGCGGGTCGATGAGGTGCTCGATGGTCAGGCAGAGGTCGATGAAGGCCTCGACGGTCTCCTGCCCGTGGCGCTCGATGTGCCGGCGGACGCGGGTGGCGTGGTTGGCCATCTCGTCCATCATCTTGCGGTTGCTCTTGGCGAACCAGAGGTTGTTCTTGAAGAAGTCGGCGTGCCCGTAGACGTGGGCCATCACGAGCTTCTGGTCGAGGAGCGAGTTGGATTCCTGCAGGTAGGCGTAGCAGGGATCGTTGTTGATCACCATCTCGTAGATGCGGCCCAGCCCGTAGGCGTCGCGCTTGGAGAGCTTCTCGTACTCCATTCCCCAGCGCCAGTGCGGGTAGCGGACCGGGAAGCCCCCGTAGGCGGCGATCTGGTTCATCACCTCGAAGGGGAGCACCTCGAAGACGACCTCGAAGAAGTCGAGCCCGTAGGCGCGGGCCCGCGCCTTGATGGCGTTCATGTGCTCCAGCAGCTCGGGGGATAGGTCGGTGCTCGTGCGGGCCATGGGTTGATTATCGGCGCGCCCGGGGAGAACCCCTCGGGGCGCGGGCCGCCGAATCCGGGCAAATCGCCCCATTGTCGGGGTGGGTCGGCGGGTTAGGTTGGACCCATGAGCGGGCTCCACCGGGTGGGCGATCTCGAGATCGACCAGGACCTGGACTTCGAGCGCAAGGCGTGGGTCGTCCACAAGATCGCGTGGGCGGTGCTGGCGCTGCTGCTCGTCACCACTGTGCTGGGGCTCTTCGGGGGGCGGGGCGTGCTGAGCACCGCCACGGTTCAGGGCCCGGAGGGCATCGCCGAGCTGCGCTACGAGCGCTTCCTGCGGCTGGAGGCGACCACGGAGCTGGACCTCACGTTCGCTCCCGGGGCGGTGCGCGAGGGCGAGGTGCGCGTGTTCGTCAGCCGCCCGTACATCGATGACATGACGATCGAGAGGGTGACCCCGGAGCCGCGCGAACAGATCGCGGGCTCGGACCGCGTGATCTACGTCTTCGACGCCGATCCGGGGTCGGGCCCGAAGGTGACGATGCTGCTGCGCCCGAGCCGTCCGGGGCGGATGCGCGGCACGGTGGGGCTGGCGGAAGGGGGCCGGGCGGGGGGTTCGCGTGCGGCGGCGGCCTCGTCGGTGACGATCGGGCAGTTCGTGTACCCGTAAGGAGCGTGCCGCATGCAGGTCGTGCTCCGGGCCATCATCACCTACCTGCTCCTGATGATGCTCTTTCGCCTCACCGGCAAGCGCACGCTCGCCCAGGTGACGACCTTCGACTTCGTCCTCCTGCTCATCGTCTCGGAGTGCACCCAGCAGGCGATGATCAGCGATGACCGCTCGGTGACCAACGGCGTGCTGGCGATCGCGAGCCTGATGGTCGCGGACCACTTCTTCTCGCACATCGGGCAGAAGTTCAAGGGCGCGGGCAAGGTCCTCGAGGGGGTGCCCCTGGTGCTCGTCGAGCACGGCCGACCGTTCGAGGACCGGCTCAAGCACTCGCGGATCGAGATCACCGAGGTGCTCGACGCGGCCCGGGAGCACCACGGGCTGGAGCGGCTGGAGCAGATCAAGTACGCGATCCTGGAGCGCACCGGCGGGATCAGCATCATTCCCGAGCGGGAGGGACGGCTCGCGACCGGGTCCTCGGGGAAGGGCTCCGGGGCGCTGTAGCGCGGCGGTCCCCGACGCGATGGACCTGCGCCTGGGCGAGTCCTGGTTCGCGGCCGAGGCGGGCGGGCGGGCGCCCGTCTACCCGGCCCTGGACCGCGACCGGTCGTGCGACGTGGTGGTGGTCGGGGCGGGCATCACGGGGGCCCTCATCGCGCACGCGCTGGTCGGCGCGGGGCTGGAGTGCGTGGTGCTGGACAGGCGCCAGGTGGCGCGGGGCTCGACGGCGGCGAGCACCTCGCTGCTGCAGTACGAGATCGATGTCCAGCTTGCCGACCTGGGCGCGCGGATCGGGGAGGCGGACGCCGCCCTGGCCTACCGGCTCTGCTGGGAGAGCCTGGACGAGCTCGGCGCGATCGTCGGGGGGCTCCCGGACTCGTGCGGGTGGGCGCGCCGTCCCAGCCTCTACCTCGCTGCGGAGCCCGCCGACGCGGGGGCGATGCCGGGGGAGGCGGGGCTGCGCCGCGCGCTGGGCATTCCCGTCGAGCACCTGGTGTCGGAGGCGGTTGGCGAGCGCTTCGGCATCCGGAGCCACGGGGCGCTCCTGTCGGCCGACTCGGCGGTGGTGGACAGCTTCCGCCTGACCCACGCGCTGGTGGGGGAGGCGGTCCGCCTGGGGGCGAGCGTGCACGCGGGCACGCGCGTCTGTGCGCACGAGCCGCACGCGGCGCCGGGGCGTGCCGGGAGTGCCGTGGTGCGGACCGAGGCCGGCCCGGTGGTGCGGGCGCGCTGGGTGGTCTTCGCGACGGGGTACGAGGCGGCGGCGCTGCTGCGCGAGCCGGTGGTCAGGCTCACCAGCACCTATGCCCTGGCGACCGAGCCGGTGGCCGCGGAGGCGCTCTGGCCGACGCGCTGCCAGATCTGGGAGACCGCGCGCCCGTACTTCTACCTGCGCACGACCGAGGACGACCGGGTGATGATCGGGGGCCTCGACGAGCCGTTCGCCAGCCCCGGGGCCCGCGACGCGCTGATCGCCGGCAAGTCCGCCCGGCTGATGGCGCGGCTCGGGGCCATGTTCCCCGCGCTCGGCGCCCGGATGGACCGGGCGTGGGCCGGCACCTTCGGCGAGACCGAGGACGGCCTGGCGTACATCGGCCCGAGCCCGGAGCGTCCCGGTGCCCTCTTTGCGCTCTGCTATGGCGGGAACGGCATGACGTTCGCGACCATCGCCGCACGGGTCGTGACCGACACCGTCCTGGGGCGTGCCAGCCGGGGGGCGCACCTGTTCCGGTTCGGGCGGTAGAGAGCCGGTGGCGGTCAGGCGCGCAGACCCCGGAAGAATGCGCGGAGCAGTTCGGCCGACTCCGGGGCGCCCACGCCGGCGATGGGCTCGACCCGGTGGTTCAGCCGCGGATCGGCGGTGAGGGTCATGAGCGACCCGGCGGCCCCGGCCTTGGGGTCCGGC
This sequence comes from Phycisphaerales bacterium, assembly GCA_035628055.1. GTDB lineage: Bacteria > Planctomycetota > Phycisphaerae > Phycisphaerales > UBA1924 > DASPKO01. The sequence goes on along the minus strand of DASPKO010000041.1, from coordinate 5,775 downwards.
GCGCCGTAGATCAGCCGGCCCAGGCGGGCGTTGACGATCAGGCCCGCGCACATGGCGCACGGCTCGAGCGTCACCGCCAGGGTGCAGCCGGTGAGCCGCCAGTCGCCCAGGGCCCGCGCCGCGGCCCGGATCGCGATCAGCTCGGCGTGAGCGGCCGGGTCGGCGTCGAGCTCGCGGCGGTTGAACCCCTCGCCCAGCAGGGTTCCGTCGGCCGTGTGGTAGACCACGGCGCCGACGGGCACCTCCCCGAGCGCCATGGCCCGGCGGGCCAGGTCCAGGGCTCGGCGCATCATCGCCAGATCGGTCTGGGTGACGCCCGCGGCGCGGGCGGCGGACTCCTCCCGGCTCATGGGCCCTCCGTGTCGTCGGGGGGCACGCCCCAGCGGCCCGCCCCGCCCCGCGCCACCCGCGCCGCCGGAAGGACCCGGAGGAGGACCAGTCCCAGCTCATAGAGCAGATAGAGGGGCCCGGCGAGCACGAGCATGGAGATGGGGTCGGCGGTGGGGGTGAGGATCGCCCCGAGCACGCCGCAGGCCAGGGCGGCGTGCTTGCGGTGCCGGCGGAGCATCGGCGGGTCGAGGATGCCCGACCATCCCAGGAGGAGGACGACGACGGGCATCTGGAAGGCGACGGCGAAGGAGAGGGCGAGCGTCAGGAGGAGGCCGATGTACTCGCTCACGCGGTATTGCTGGGCGATCAGGGAGCCCCCGACCAGGGGCGCCTGAAGGATCAGCGTGCCCCCGTCGGGCCCCGGCCCCTGACTGATCCGGAGCTCGCGCAGCGCCGAGTTCACCCACGCGCTCCCCGCCGGGGGGTTGGGCGGGTCGGCCTCGAGCACGGGGAGCAGGGGCAGGGTGACGCCCGCCGGCACGGGCGCCACCCGCACGTCCGGCTGGGGGAGGTCCGACCCGAAGTTCACGAGGAACAGGAGCATCAGGGGCAGGAGCACGCGGAACAAGAAGAGCATGCCGACCACGGCCAGGCCCAGGCTCAGGGGCACGAGCAGGTAAGCAAAGCGGCGCTCGTGCGCGTAGAGACCCGGGGCGACGAACATCCAGAGCTGGAGGAGGGCCCAGGGGCCCACCACGATGACCGTCACCACGAGCGCGACGCGGAAGACGGCCCCGAAGGTCTCCAGGGGCCCGGTCGCCTGGAGCTGCGGCGAGAGCCCGGCCTCGCGGAGGGCGTCCAGCAGCGGCTCGAGCATCAGCGTCAGCGCGGGCTTGCCGTAGCCGAACGCGATCAGGAAGACGGGCACCAGGGCGAGCAGGGCGTAGATGAGCCGCCGCCGCAGCTCGTCCAGGTGCTCCCCGAAGGACATGACCGGCTGCTGTTGTGAGCCCGTTCGGATACCTGGACCCCTTTGAGGCCCCGAGGCGACTTCCCCGGGGCGAGGATAAGCGCCAATCGGCCCGGCTTGCCCGGTTCGGGGAGCCGGCGCGCCAAGGAGCGAACCCGCGGGGGGACCTCGGGCGGTAGAAGGCACTGTTCGGCGGTCCGGAGGGGGCTCCGGTGACGGAATCCCACCGCCGGCGCGTCTGTTGGGGCACGACGGAGCGCAGCGTGAGGCATGCCGAGCAGGCCGAACAGGCCTTGGTGATGGCGGCGTCAGAGGGGGATGTGGAGGCCTTGCGCGGGCTCTGGGACGCCAACCGCCGCTGGGTGGCGGCGGTGCTGCTGGCGCACAAGCCGCGGCAGGCCGAGCTGGAGGACCTGCTTCAGGAGGTTGCGGCGGTGGTGGTGGCGCGGATCGGGGAGGTCCGCGAGGTGGGGGCGTTCCGGGGGTGGCTCCGGACGGTGGCGATCAACGCGGCCCGGACCGGGGCCCGGCGGGAGCGCTCGGCGCGGGCCCGCCTGCTCGAGCGCCTCGGGGCGGAGCGCCGCGCCGAGGCGCACCGGGTCGCGACGGCGGCGGCGGACCATGAGGCCCCGGCGCTGGAGGAGGGCCGCCGGCTGCTGGAGCTCGCCGAGCGGCTCCCGGCGTCGTATCGCGAGCCATTGCTCCTGCGCTGCGTGCGGGGGATGAGCTACCGGCAGATCGCCACCGTGCTGGCCCTGCCGGAGACGACCGTGGAGAACCGCATCGTGCGCGGGCGGCGGATGCTCCGCGAGCTCGCCGAGGCGGACCGGCGAACCCGGCCTGGCGGCGCCGCGTCCGCGGCGGGGACGTGCGGGGGAACGGCCGGGGAAGAGACGGCCGCAGAAACGACCGCAGAAAGGACCGCAGAAAGGACCGCAGAAAGGACCGCTGAAAAGATAGTGGGATCGCAGCCATGAACGGACACATGAATCTGAGGCTCGGACCGTGCTTGGATGAGGGGGGCGACGCGGCGCCGGTGACGCGGCGCGAGCGGCTGGTCAGCCGCATCGTCGACGGGGAGGCCGGCGCCGGGGAATGGCAGGAGTTCCGGGCCCTGGCCCAGGCGGATCCGTCGGCGTGGCGCGAGCTGGCGGAGGCGCAGCGGGAGTTCTCGCTCATGTCGGCGCAGGTGGGCACCGAGCTGGCTCTTGGCGCGGCGGCGGAGCTGCCCCTGCCGGGCGAGCCCGCGAGCGTGCGGGTGCTGGTGCGGTCGTGGGGCGGGTGGGCGGTGGCGGCGGCGGCGGTGCTGCTGGCGTGGCCCGGGCTGGGGCTGCCGGCGCGGGTTGGCGGCGGGGCTTCCGGGGGTTCGTCGCCGGTGGCCGGGGTGGCGGCCGCCGACGCGGGGCTGGTGCGCATCGCCTCGCCGGAGGACGCGGTCCGCGCGTACCTGGAGCACGGCAAGCGCTTCGGCACGGTGCTGGGCGAGGTCCCGGAGCGGGTGGTGATGGACACCCGGCCCTGCCAGACGGGCGACTGCTACGAGGTGCTGTACCTGCGCCAGTTCATCGAGCGCGCCGAGGTCTGCGACATCAAGAAGTTCGGGTACGACGAGGCGGGTCTTCCCGTCGCGGTTCCGGTTGCCGACCCCGGTCCCCCCGGGCGGCCCATGTGAGACGGTCATGCGATCCCCGGGGCACGGCCGAGCGGCCTGCCCCGACCAATCGTTAAACACCATCAAAGGAGGTATCTGGCCATGAAGCTGAGCACGTGGACCATCGGAAGCATCGGGCTGGCGGCGTCGGCGCTGCTGGCGTCGCCGCGCCCCGGCCTGGCGATCAGCGCCCTCTGCCCGCCGGGGGAGAAGAGCCCGGGCGAGGCCGGGCAGTTCATCGAGCTGCGCCCGGGGCTCATGGCCGTGCGCGTCGAGCCGGAGAAGGGCGTCCAGGGCCGGAAGCTGAGCGCGCACAGCCAGATCAAGATCATGCGCGACGGGCTGGAGGTGGAGGTGAGGGACGGGGAGGTGATCAAGGCGGAGCGCGGCGGCAAGCCGGTCGACGTGCGCGTGGAGAAGGACGGCGAGAACGTCACGCGGATCGTCGACGAGCACGGGGAGGTGATCCTCGACGTGAACCAGATGCGCGCCCAGCGCGAGTTCAACCTGCTCACGACCACGCCCAGGCTGGCCTTCGAGCGCGTCAAGGGGGGCAAGCAGGCGATGACCCGCGTCGAGAAGGTGCCCGGCGACGCCAAGTGGTGGGGGCTCAGCGGGGAGGCGGACCAGGCGGGTGATCCTCCGCCGGTGATGCTGGGCGTCACGCTGGCCGAGCCGGACTGGGGCCTGCTCAAGCACCTGGGTCTGGAGCGTGGGACGGCGACGCTGCTCAGCTCGGTCTACCCGGACCTGCCGGCGGCCAAGGCCGGACTCAAGGCGTACGACGTGATCGTCGCGGTGGACGGCAAGCGGCCCGCGGACCCGGAGGCGGTGCGCCGGGCGATCCGCGACAAGAAGGAGGGGGACACTCTCGAGCTGACGGTGCTGCACCGGGGGCAGGAGAAGCAGGTCCGCCTGAATCTCGAGAAGTACGACCAGGAGAAGCTCGCGGAGATCTCGGCGAGGCATCACCAGGAGCTGGTCGAGAGCGGGGACCTGGAGTTCGAGGTCTTCACGCCGGCGGTCCCGCCCGAGCCGCCGCACCCGGGCATGGCCCCGCTGCCGCCGGGCGGCCCCGACGAGGCGCTGATCGGGCGCATTCGCGGGCGTGCGGGGACGGGCCAGGGGCGTGACCATCTGTTCCGAATCGAAGGCAACCGCGCGCTCGCGGAGCGCGACGCGGCCCGGGCGCTGGAGGAGGTGCAGGAGCGGCTGCGCGCCCAGGAGCACCTGCTGCAGCGGTTCGGGCAGGCGGCCCCCGGCGGGCCGGGCGGGGACGAGCGGTTGGGCCGCCTGGAGGAGCGTTTGGAGCGTCTCGAGTCGATGCTCGAGCGCCTGGTGGAGCAGCGTGAGCAGCGGGAGCGTGAGCTGCGCGAGCAGCGCGAGAACCGGGGCGAGCCCTCGGTGCAGCCGGGCGAGCGCTCCTCGCGTACGCGGCGTTCCTAGGCCGTCGCGGAACGACGAAGCCCACCTGTCACGAGCCGGGGCCGGGCGCGGGAGGCCGTGCCCGGTCCCGGCCTTCTTTGGCGGCTGGGGGGCGCGTCCGGGCGGCGGGGCGGCGCCGGTTCCCGTCTATGCTCCGTTCCCGGGCGCGGCCTGGCGCGCCGGCTGATAGGAGAGCGACGCATGCAGCAGTTTGCCGCGGGCGGTGCGCCCGAGAGCGATCCCGAGCGCGTGGTCGCGGAGGTCCGGGGGGCGTACGACCGTCTGCGCCATGAGATCCGCAAGGTGATCGTCGGGCAGGACGAGGTGGTCGAGCAGATCCTGCTGACGATGTTCTGCCGGGGGCACGCGCTGCTCGAGGGCGTGCCGGGCCTGGCCAAGACGCTGCTGATCTCGACGATCGCGCGCACGCTGAACCTGCAGTTCAGCCGCATCCAGTTCACGCCCGACCTGATGCCCAGCGACATCACCGGGACGGAGGTGATCGAGGAGGACAAGGCGACGGGGCAGCGCGAGCTGCGCTTCGTGCGCGGCCCGGTCTTCGCGAACGTCATCCTCGCCGACGAGATCAACCGCACGCCCCCCAAGACCCAGGCGGCCCTGCTGGAAGCGATGCAGGAACACCAGGTGACCGTCGGGGGCGTGCAGCACCGCCTGCCCGACCCGTTCTTCGTGCTGGCGACGCAGAACCCCATCGAGCAGGAGGGGACCTACCCCCTCCCCGAGGCCCAGCTCGACCGCTTCATGTTCATGGTCCGGATCAACTATCCGAGCGCCGAGGAGGAGCTGGAGATCGTCCGGCGGACGACGGCCTCGGGACGGGGGACGCCGGAGGCGGTGATGAGCGCCGAGGACATCCGGCGCGTTCAGGCCCTGGTGCGGGCGATGCCGGTGGCGGACCACGTGATCCGGTACGCGTTGCGGCTGGTGCGCGCCACGCGGGTGAGCGAGAAGCCCGACGCGGGGGCCGAGGTGCCGCGCATCGTGCGCGACTACGTCGGCTGGGGAGCCGGGCCGCGGGCGAGCGAGTATCTGATCCTGGCGGCCAAGGCGCGGGCGATCCTGGGCGGAGCGGGTCACGTGACGGCGGAGCACGTGCGCACGGTGGCCCGCCCGGTGCTGCGGCACCGCGTGCTGACGAACTTCAACGCCGAGGCCGACCAGGTGAGCACGGACACCATCATCACGGAGCTGATCGGGGCGGTCCCGCTCGACGGGGCCACCGCGCAGGAGCGCCGGCTGATGGAGGAGGTGACGCGGTAGCGGGCGCGCGGTAGGCTCGGGGCTATGGCCGAGCAGGACGCGCGGGCCCCGGTGGAAGCCGACGACGGGGGCGGCTGGCTGGGGGAGGACGAGATTCACGAGGGTGATGCGCGCGGGC